>LZSH01000200.1 GCA_001665255.1 Mycobacteriaceae bacterium 1482268.1
GTCGGTGCCCGGTTCGTGCAGCAGCGCGAAGCCGCGTCCGATCACCGCGTCGCCGACCTCACTCACCGGCATCGCGCCCGGCACGGGACACGGCCAGCGCAGCCGCAGCAGCTTGTCCTCGCCGGTGAACTCGTCGATCGTGGTGCTGCAATCCACGCGCGCGACCCCGCGCCACAGCGTCAGCGTCTGGGTGTAGCGCAGCACCGGACCGATCCGCCCGCGCACCACGATCCGCTGTCCCAGCGAGGATCGGTAGCACTGCACGGATTCCGCTGGAGCACTGGACGATACGACGACCGGACCTTTGGGCAGCAGATGCCATGGTCCCTCACCGGCCTCCGGATGCGCCGGATATTCGTCATACACTGCCAGCTCGTTGCCGAGCTTGCCCTCGGCGAGAAGTTCACGGCCGTTGTCAGTCAGCGACGACACCGCCCCGCCACGCAACGTATCGACCCGCAACCGATAGCGCTCGTTTTCGATGGCCGCGCCGTCCGATAGCGTCCACCCGGCAGCCGGGCCGTCCTCGAGGCGGTAGGCGCGCCAGCCCAGCGACGGGATGTCGCGCGCCAGCCAGGTAATCGATCGGCCGCCGTGCTCCACCAATGCGGGCACCTCGTCCCCGTCGGCGTCGATCACCCGCGCGCCGACGCCGAGCGGCTGGTCGAGCCGCGCTGTCACCACATCACTGCGCTTGTGCGCCAAGGTATTCCACACCACCACCGACCCGTCGACCGCGCGGGAGATCAGGGCGAGCGCATTATCCCGCGCCGCACAGCCAAGCTCCCACGCGTCCCGCCAACCGGTCAGCAGGTCGAGGTACACCTGGTCGGACTCCGACCCGGTGATCGCGTCGTGGTGCGCCCCGTAGGCCAGCTGCACCCACGCCTTCTCCATCGCCGCCTGCGGATAGCTCGCGCCACCGAGCAGCCCGGCGAACACCGCGAACCGCTCACCGTCGAGCACCGCGTTCTCGGCGTCGCGGTTGGCCTGCTTGGTGTCGATATAGGAGACGTCCTTGCCGGTGTAGATCGGGTTCATGTCCCGGGTCTGCGGCGACGGCGCGGTGCCGCGCGCATCCAACTCGGCCCGCACCGCCGCGAAGAACTCCCGTGGCAGCCCGCAGACGAACCGCGGCCAGGTGTAGCGCGAGTTCCAGTCGCGGTGGATTTCGGTGACCCACTTGTTCGGCGGTGTGTAGTCAGTGCCGACCGGCAGCAGGACGTTGCGGGTCAAAGCGACTTTCTTCAACGTCGAAAACAGTTCGTAGGTGGCGGTTTCGGCTTCCTGCAGGGTCGCCGACGAATCCATCCACCAACCCGCGGAGTAGTGCGCGGGCATGTAGTGGGTCAGCAGACCGCGTCCCGACGGCGAGATCCACTCGAACTCGCTGGAGAACTGCATCCGTTGCGGGTCGCCCTGGTTCTGCATCGGGCCCCACTGATGGTGCGGTCCGCGCGCCCACGAGCTGGATGTCAGGCCGGCGTCGGCCGCCATCCCGGGGAACTGCGGGTCGTGGCCGAACACGTCGAGCTGCCACGCCGTCGCTGGGTCAGCGCGCACCACGTCACGTTGAAAGCCAATGCCCGCCACGAAGTTTCGGATCGTCGTCTCGGGTCCGGTCAAGTTGGTGTTGGGCTCGTTGTAGGTGCCGCCCATGATCTCGACGCGGCCGTCGCCGATGAACCGGCGCAGATCGGCGCGGTCCTGCGGATGGGTGTCCCAGAAGGGCTTGAGATAGTCGACCTCGGCGAGCACGAACTTGTATTCCGGTTCCCTGCGCGCCATTTCGAGATGTGCCGTCACGAGGTTGAACCCGTTGGTCTGCCTGCACCGGCCGGGTGGCTCCTCGGTCCACAGGCTGGTGTAGGCGGCTTGGGTGTTCCACCAGACCGGGTCGTAGTGGAAGTGGCTGACCATGAACATCGTCCAGCCCGCCTCGGCGACGACGAACTCGAAGTCGAAGGCCACGCCGTCGCACAGCACCCGCGCCGCGCGCCGCTCGCCGGCCACCCCGTCGCGCACCGCGACGGGCACCTCGGCCACGCCGCCCGCCGGGTCGGCACGCGGCGGACGCGGCGTTGACAAGCCGTCGCCCTCCACGACGATCGGCGACCCGCCGCCGGTGTGGGTGACCCGCACGATCTGCAGCGGCGCCTCCGGCGGCCCTACGAACAGGTCCGTCGATTCAGCGGAGGTCACGCCGAACGCCACGACCGCCACCCTACGGAGTCACGGCCGAGAAATTACGTAGTCAGGTCCGCGAGACGTCGACGATGAGCGCTCGGTGATCCGAGACCGGCAACTTGACGACCTCGGAGTGAGCGACCCCAAGCGTTGGATCGTCGGTGAGGATGTGGTCGAGCTGGCGATGCGGATCCTCGCTGGGAAAGGTAGGGCCGACGCCCAGCGCACGCAGTCCGAGCCAGCGCCGGGCGCGCGGTGGCGTCATGTTGAGGTCGCCCATCAGCACCCGCGGCCCGGGAAACCCGCGAAGGTCCCGCACGAGACTGCGCAACTGCACGCGATTCCAGCCGGGTACGAACGACAGATGCGTATTGGCGACCGTCATCAGCCCGAGCGGCGTGTCCAGCCGAGCGACCACCGCCGCGCGCGGCTCCTCGTTCACCACCAGCACCTTGTTCGGCCCGCGTAGATACATCGGGAACGGAAACGGAATGCGCGGCAGCCGAACGACCTGCCAACTCTGCACCGGGTAACGAGACAGCAGCGCGATGCCGTAGGCCGCCGTGCCCGGTTGTTCGCGTCCCGTCGCCGCCATCCACGTCGCCCCTGGAGTGCCGGAGATCGCCGCGACGAACCGGTGCGTCACCGCGCCCATTGCGCGGGCCGCCAGCGATGTCAGGTCCGCCATCGACGACCTGGGCTGGTCACAGTCGACCTCCTGCAGCGCCAGGACGTCGGCGTCGATCCGGCGCACGGAGTCAGTGAACCGGTCCAGTTCGACGGCGCCGTCGTGCACGCTGCGCCCGTGCAGGATGTTGAAGGTGGCCATCCGCATCTGCATGGGTACTACGTACCCACGATGACGAACATGCACCTGCGCGACGCCCTCAAGCGCGGGGCCTCGGCGCTCAAAGCACACGGGCCGGATTTTGCCCTCGGCGGTAGCTATGCGCTGTGGGTCTACGGCGGCCCCGAGCCGGTACACGACGTCGATTTCGTGGTCGCCGAGGAGGACACCGAGGCCGCGGCGCTGACGCTGGAAAAAGCCGGTTTCCGCATCGAACGCACGCCGGAGGACTGGCTGTTCAAGGCGTGCGTCGGCGAAGAGTTCGTCATCGACGTGCTGCACCAGCTCAACGGGATACCGCTGGACGCCAAGATGATTGCGGCGGCTGATGAGCTCGACGTGCTGGCGATCCGGATGCGAGTGCTTTCGCCGACGAAAGTGCTGACCGAGAAGCTGAATTCGCTCAACGAACACAGCTGCAATTTCACGTCGTTGCTCCCTGCTGTCCGTGCGGTGCGCGAGCAGGTGGATTGGAAGCAACTGCGCATCGATACGGCTGAAAACGACTTTGCGGTGGCGTTTCTGGTGCTCGCCGATCGGCTAGGTATCACCGGCTGACGACGCGCCCGTGAGCATTGTCACAGTCCGGTCAACGCCGCAAGACGCCCTTTCGTTGCCTCGATGTCGAGTGCGATTGGGCCACAATTCATTTCGACCTGCGGCCAAACTGCAGCTGACGGCGTGCCGCCTGCAACATCAGCCGGGGAATGCCACAATGGGGACATCATGACGACTGAACGCAAGACGTCCGGCGGCGCGCGCACCTGGTCTGACCCTTTGTCGATGGGTTTCGAGGCGCACCGCCGGCTGCTGCTGCTGCGCCTGCGGTTGCGCGGGTCGGCGGCCAAACGCGACCGTCACGGCCTGCTGGCGGCACGTCGCAACCGTGCGGCGGCCGCAGAGACCGCGTCGACCACTTCGGGTGGTTCGAGCACCTCGAACTCTGCGCCGACCGTCGCGAAGTAGAACACCATCCCCTCCGGGTCGTCGGCACCCGCGGTGACGATGCAGGCGTCGGGACCATCCGCTTCGATCGTCACCGATGTCGGTGGAAAGTGTTGCGCCACAACCTCTTCCGGTGCGAAATAGCGGACCCGTGCAATATGCCGGTACGGCGACGCGCTGATCGACCGGCGCACGTACGCCGCAGCGTCGGGAGCATCTCTGGCAACGAATGTCGTCCCTCGCGCTCGCACGTCACCCATCCGGTCCAGCCGAAGACTGCGCCAGTCCTGCCGCTCGCGGTCGAACGCCAGCAGATACCAGCGTCTACCGGTCGTGACGAGCTGATACGGCTCCAACCGGCGCTCCGTTGCGTTGCCCGCACGGTCGACGTAGGAGGCCGAGACGTGCTCCCGATCACGGCACGCCCGCGCCAGCGTCATCAACACCTCGGGCTCGACGGCCGAGTCGGGCGAACTCCAGGTCAAGGTGACCGTGGCGTCGGTGACCGCCAATACCTGCGAGCGCAGCCGCGACGGCATCACCTGATCCAGCTTGCTCAGCGCCCGAAGCGCGGCCTCGCCGACGCCGGCGACGCTGCCGCCCGCGGCCAGGCGCAGGGACACGGCCATGGCCACCGCTTCGTCGGGATCCAGCAATAACGGCGGCAACGCCGCGCCCGCGCCCAGCTGGTAGCCGCCGCCATGGCCCTTGCTGGCCAGCACGGGATAGCCCAGGTCGCGGAGCCGTTCGATGTCGCGGCGCACGCTGCGGGTCGTCACGCCGAGCCGCTCGGCAAGTTCGTCGCCCGACCACACCCGCCGCGACTGCAGCAGACCCAGTAGCTGCAGTACGCGGCTGGTCGTCTCGGACATGACATCAGGTTCGCACAGTCATAGGACAGATCCTGTCCTATATCGGTGCGAGAGTGGTGCCATGAGTTCGAAAGACATCGTCAGCCAACTCGCCGACCAGCTCGACTTCCACTGGACGCAGCAGCTGCGTCCGCGCCTCGACGGGCTCGCCGACGACGAGTACTTCTGGTGCCCGGTGCCGCAATGCTGGACCGTGCATCCCGACGGCGGAATCGACTTCGCCTATCCGGCGCCGCAGCCCGCACCGTTCACCACGATCGCGTGGCGCCTCGCGCACGTCATCGTCGGTGTGTTCGCGATGCGCAACCACTCGCATTTCGCCGGGCCACCCGCGGACTACCAGAGCTGGCCGTATGCCACCGATGCGGCGACCGCACTGCGCCAGCTCGACGACGTTTACGCGACGTGGACGGCGGGGGTGCGAGCCCTCGACGACGGTGAGCTGTCGCGGCCGTGTGGACCCGCAGAGGGGCCGTACGCCGAGTATCCGATGAGCGCGCTGATCCTGCACATCAACCGCGAAGTCATCCACCACGGCGCCGAAATCGCCTGCATCCGAGATCTTTACGCAAACCAACCCGATCAGAAGGAGAAGTAGTTCATGCCAGGTATGCCCTCCCCCGCCAACGACGAACGCCAGACGTTGATCGAATTCCTTCGGTACCACCAGAACGCCTTCTTCGCGGTGGCCTACGGCCTGACCGACGAGCAGGCCAGATCGACGCCCTCGGTGAGCGCGCTGTCCATCGGCGGACTCGTCAAGCACGTGGCTGGCGTGCAGCACAGCTGGATGGCGCGGGTCGCCGCGGCGCCCGAGGCTCCGCCGCGCGATGACCGGCCTTTCGAGGAACAGGCCGCCGGTTACCAGGACCAGTACGTGATGCGCGACGACGAGACGCTCGACGACCTGCTCGCCACGCTGCGCGCCCAGAACACCGAAACACTGCGGCTCTTCGCCGAAGCCGACCTCGATACGCAGGTGCCCGTCCCCCACGATGTGCCGTGGTTCCCGCAGGATCTGGACTTCTGGAACGTGCGCTGGGTCGCGATGCACCTCATCGAAGAACTGGCGCGGCACGCGGGCCACGCCGACATCGTCCGCGAATCCATCGACGGCGCAACGATGTACGAGTTGATGGCCGCCAACGAAGAGTGGCCGGAGACCGACTGGATCAAGCGCTGGAAGCCGACGGCGGCTACCCGGTAGAAAGGATTCGTGCAAACCCGAAGCGGGACAGCCCGCTGCGGCGACGTCGAGTTGTTCTACGAAGACCTGGGAGATGTCGACGCGCCGCCCGTAGTGCTGATCATGGGCGTCGGGGCCCAGCTCGCGCAATGGCCGGACGGCTTCTGCGACCGGCTGACCCAGCAGGGCCACCGCGTGATCCGTTTCGACCACCGCGATACGGGCCTGTCGACGAAATTGAGCGGCGCTCGTGCCGCGGGGTCCGTCTACCCGCGGGTGGCGCGCTACGTGGTGGGCCGGCGCAGTCCGGTGCCGTACACGCTCATCGACCTCGCCGAGGACGTGCGGGGCCTGCTCGATCACCTCGACATCGACCGCGCCCACATCGTCGGTGCGTCGATGGGCGGGATGATCGCCCAGGTGCTGGCGGGCAGTCATGCCGACCGGGTGGCGTCGCTGGGCCTGATCATGTCCGGCTCGGGCAAGCCGCTGTCGGCGCTGCCGCGCTGGCGGGTGATCAAGCTGGCGCTCACCGCGCCCGCAAGGGACGCACCCTGGGAGGACCGGTTGGCCAGCGAGGTCCGCAACATCTCAATCATCAACGGCCCCAACTTCTTACCGCCCGCCGACGAACTACGCCGCCGCGTCGAGACGTTGCGGGCCCGAAGCGATTACCCGCAGGGCATGCTGCGTCAGTTCGACGCCATCCTCGGCACCGGGAGCCTGATGCGCTACACCCGCGCCATCACCGCGCCGACGGTCGTCATCCACGGCACCGACGATCCACTGGTGAGGCCACGCAACGGCCGCACGCTGGCACGGACGATCCCCGGGGCGCGTTTCGTCGTCGTCGACGGAATGGGTCACGATCTGCCCGAACCGGTGTGGCGCCCTGTCGTGGAGGCGCTCACCGAGAACTTCGCGACGACGCCCGGCCGGGTCTAGAGGACCAGCGCGACCGCGTGGTCGACCACGGCGTCCAGATCGTCGCCGAGGTTGCCGGCCAGCCACTGCTGCGCGAGCTCGGCCATCGCGCCGGTGAAGATCGCGGCGCCGACCGCGGTGGCGACGGGATCGGACTGGGGCGTCAACCGACCACCCTCGCTCAGCACGCCTTGGCGCAACAGTTCCTGTGCGCCGGCGCGGCGTTCGATCAGCACCGGGTTCGCGCGGGCTTCGGTGAACAGCACGCGCCCGCGGCGGGGGTCGGCCGAGCTGAATCCGAGCACCGCGGCGATCCCGGCCCTTGTGCGGGCCCGCACCGAATCGTCGGCCTGTTCGATCGCGGCGCCGACGACGCCGGCCAGCTCGGCGCTGACCCGGTCGTACACCGCCCCGAGCAGTTCGTCGACGTCGGCGAAGCTTTCGTAGAAGTAACGGGTGTTGAGCCCACATTCGCGGCATACCGACCGCACCGACACCGCGGACTCACCCTCGTCGCCGAACAGCCGTAAACCCGCGTCGACCAGCAGCGCGCGCCGCTCGGCGCGGCGGTCCGACAGCGGCACGCCGGCCCATCGCGTGGGGCTCGACACCGGGCCAGACTACGTCGAACAGGGTCTGGTCACGGCCGTACCCAAAAAGGTATTCTGGCTACAGGCGTGACCAGAAACGGAGACGTGCATGTTTTTGCCGCATCAACTCGCCGGACAACTGCTGAACAAGAAGTTCGACGCCGACATCCGCCGCCACTACTTCCGCGGCATGGAGTTCGCCGCGCCGGTCGGCGACCCGGGCTGGTTCGGGCCCGGAAGCGCGGTGTGGCACGTGCACTCCCATCTGCACGCGTTGATCTTCGGCCTGCAGTGCGCGGCCTACATGGAACGGCTCGACCCGTCGATCTACTGGATGGGCATGCACCATTCCCGGTTGGTGAAGCGCGACCCGGAGACCGGGGAGGGCAGGCCGGTGATCGACCCCGCAGGCGCGGCGGTGCGGCTCGGGCACTCGATCGCGTTCTTCATCGGGACCGCGTACGGCTCGACGGAGACCGCCGAGCGGTTGGCCAAGTCGGTGCGGGCCATGCACCACACGATCAAAGGCACCCGTCCCGACGGCGCCCGCTATGACGCCGACGACCCCGACTGGTTGCGCTGGAACTACGCGACGGTGGTGTGGGGGCTGGCCACCGCCCACGAGCTGTATCACCCACAGCCGTTGCGCGGCAAGAAGATCGACCGCTACTACGGCGAGTTCGTGCGAGTCGGGCACGCGCTCGGCGGCACTGACCTACCGAGCACCAAGTCCGAGACGCTGGACTGCCTCGAGTCGTACCTGCCGAAGCTGGCCGTCACCCATGGGACCGCGACGGCGACGGGTCCCGGCCTGCCGATGGCACAGGGCGCCATCGACTGGGCGATCCGGGACACGCTGCCGAAGTGGGCCGCGGAACTGGTGCAGCACACCAACCCGAACATCCTCGAACGCACCGCGCGGCGCACCGCGGTGTGGGCCGTCATCAACGGGCTGACCGCCGCGACGGGCCCCATCCCTGAGTTCCGCCAGGCCCAGGCGCGGGTGAAGGGCGGCACCACCGTGCCGCACACGCTGCCGACGTATGTGCCGGGCAGCGACCCGGTGCTGAGCCGCGACGAGGTCGAGCACAGCTTCGCTTAGCACTCAAGGCGCGAACGTCGCAATCAGGCGAGCGCAGCGCCTTTCGTCTCGGGCAGCATGCAGGTGCACAGCAGGCTGACCAGGACGACGGTGGTCATCATGGCGCCGACCGCCCACACGCCCCACACCGACTGCAGGGGCGCGGCGACAATCGTCGGCACCGCCCCGCCGACCAGTCCGGCGAGATTCAGGGACACACCCGCACCGCTGTAGCGGTAGCGCGTGCCGAAGATCTCCGGGATGAACGCCGCCATCGGCCCATAAGAACTCGCCGCGATCGCGTAGGTGCCACACAGCGCCACCGTGAACAGCGCCGCGTTGCCCGTGTCGATCAGCGGAAGCACGACGAACGACCACGGCACACCGACCGCCAGCGCCGTCATGATGACGCGGCGCCGCCCGACGATGTCGCTGAGCACTGCGCTCAACGCGTTGAACACAATCACCACCACGCCGCCGAGCAGACCCACCTGCAGGATCAACTTCGGTGAAAAGCCAACGTGCGTATGGGCGTAACTCATGAAGTAGGCGTTCGACATATAGCCCAGGGTGAAGAACCCGATCATGCTGCCCCCCGCGAGAAGCACTGCGCGCCGCTGACGGGTGAACAACGCCGCGAGTGGGGCCACCGGCACGACCCCGCGCGCCCTCTGCGCGACGAACACCGGCGTCTCAGCGACGTTCAGCCGCACATACAGCGCGATGGCGATCAGCACCGCGCTGAACAGGAACGGGATCCGCCAGCCCCACGCGAGGAACGCCCGGCTGGACTCGCCGATCGTCTGGTTCACCGTCAAGAACATCAGGCTGCTCATGACGAGGCCGCTGCCGACACCCATCTGGGTGAACATGCCGTAGCGGCCGCGCGCGTTCGTCGGGGCGTATTCAGCGGACAGCAGGGCTGAACCCGCCCATTCGCCGCCGACCGCAAACCCCTGCACCAGGCGCAGCGCCAGTAGGATCAGCGGCGCCGCGACGCCGATCGTCGCCGCGGTGGGCACCGTGCCGACCGCGAAGGTCGACAAGCCCATGATCGACAACGTGGCGATCAGCGTCGACTTGCGGCCCAGCCGGTCGCCGAAGTGCCCGAAGAAAGCCGCCCCGAGGGGCCGCGACAGGAACGCGGCGGCGAAGGTGGCCATCGAGGCCACCGTCGCCATGGTCGTACCCAGGTGCGGAAAGAACACCTTCGGAAAGACCAGCGCCGCCGCGGTGCCATAGATATAGAAGTCGTAATACTCGATCGCGGACCCGACAAAGCTCGCCGTTGCGACGCGCTTCATGGAAGTGCCGTGCGATGAGGTCTGCAGTGTTGCCATTTTCGCTCCTCGGACGATTCGGTTTCGTCCGACGGTATGGAGCGAAAGCGGCGCTGGCGCGCTTGTGCGCACTGGGCGTTTAACCAGCGATAGATGGGGTTATGCGCATTGTGCGCGCCGGGTGGCCGCAGCGATACCAAGGCCACCACAACGCCCACGTCACTGTGACCCCGTCCACAGGTTTTCGCGGGTCACCAACGATTTTGAGAGACTGCAAAGCATGAGTACGACTAAGCACCGCGAGGTGGCCAAGCTCGCACGGGTCCCGTTGCCCGTCGAGGCCGCCCGCATCGGAGCGACGGGTTGGCAGATAACCCGCACCGGCGCACGGGTCGTCACCAAGCTCGCCGGCCGTGGCTCGCTGCAGCAGAAAGTCATCAAGGAGATCCCGAGGACGTTCGCCGACCTCGGCCCCACCTACGTCAAGTTCGGCCAGATCATCGCGTCCAGCCCGGGCGCATTCGGCGAACCGCTCTCGCGCGAGTTCCGCAGCCTGCTCGACCGGGTGCCGCCTGCCGACGGCGACGAGATCCACAAGCTGTTCGTCGAAGAACTCGGCGACGAGCCCAACAACCTGTTCAAGAGCTTCGACGAGAAGCCGTTCGCGTCGGCGTCCATCGCGCAGGTCCACTACGCGACGCTGCACAGCGGCGAAGAGGTCGTGGTCAAAATCCAGCGGCCGGGCATCCGGCGCCGCGTCGCCGCGGATCTGCAGATCCTCAAACGCGGTGCGCAGCTCGTCGAACTGGCCAAGCTCGGCCGGCGGCTGTCCGCGCAGGATGTCGTCGCCGACTTCGCCGACAACCTCGCTGAGGAGCTCGACTTCCGCCTCGAGGCACAGTCGATGGACGCCTGGGTGTCGCACATGCACGCCTCCCCGCTGGGCGCAAATATCCGTGTCGCGCAGGTTTATTGGGATCTGACGAGTGCGCGCGTGCTCACCATGGAACGCATCCAGGGCACCCGCATCGATGACGTCGCCACCATCCGCAAGAAGGGTTTCGACGGCGAAGCACTGGTAAAAGCGTTGCTGTTCAGCGTCTTTGAGGGCGGGTTGCGGCACGGCCTATTCCACGGCGACCTGCACGCCGGCAACCTCTACGTCGACGACGACGGCAAGATCGTGTTCTTCGACTTCGGCATCATGGGCCGCATCGATCCCCGCACCCGCTGGCTGTTGCGCGAGCTGGTGTACGCGCTGTTGGTCAAGAAGGACCATGCTGCAGCGGGCAAGATCGTCGTGCTCATGGGCGCCGTCGGCACCGTCAAGCCGGAGGCGCAGGCCGCCAAAGACCTGGAGAAGTTCGCGACGCCGCTGACGATGCAGAACCTCGGCGACATGTCCTACGCCGAGATCGGTAAGCAGCTCTCCACGCTGGCCGACGCCTACGACGTCAAGCTGCCCCGCGAGCTGGTGCTGATCGGCAAGCAGTTCCTCTACGTCGAGCGCTACATGAAGCTGCTCGCCCCGCGCTGGCAGATGATGAGCGATCCGCAGCTGACGGGTTACTTCGCCAACTTCATGGTCGAGGTGAGCCGCGAATACACCGATCCGGAGCAGTCGGTCGAAAAGAACGGGGTCGACGCCTAAGTGGAGATCCGCACTGGAGTCGCAAAATCGGACAGCCCAGACGCCCCGATCGACATCTACTACGAGGACATGGGCGACCCGAACCATCCACCGGTGCTGCTCATCATGGGCCTCGGTGCGCAATTGTTGTTGTGGCGCAAGGGGTTCTGCGAGAAGCTCGTCAATCAGGGCCTGCGCGTCATCCGGTACGACAACCGCGACGTCGGCTTGTCGACCAAGGTCACCGGCCGCCACACCGGCGCGGCGTTGTTGCCGCGGATGATCCGCTCGTACCTCGGCCTGCGCAGCCCGGCGGTCTACACGCTGGAAGACATGACCGACGACGCGGCCGCCCTGCTGGACCATCTCGGCATCGACCGCGCCCACATCGTCGGCGCCTCGATGGGTGGCATGATTGCGCAGATCTTCGCCGCCAAGTTCGCTCACCGCACGCAGACACTGGGTCTCATCTTCACCAGCAACAACCAGCCGCTGCTGCCGCCGCCGGGCTATCAGCAACTGCGTGCCCTGCTGCAGCGGCCCGCCGACTCGTCCGAGGAAGCGATCATCGCCAACGCGGTGCGGGTCGCCAACATCATCGGCAGCCCTGGCTACCCCCAGTCGGAGGAGAGGCTGCGCGCCGACGCCCTCGAGGGCTACGAGCGCTCCTACTACCCCGCAGGCATCGCGCGGCATTTCGCCGCCGTGCTGGGCAGCGGCAGCCTGTTGCACTACGACCGCCGGATCACGGCGCCCACCGTGGTGATCCACGGCAAGGCCGACAAGCTGATGCGCCCGTTCGGTGGACGCGCCATCGCGTGCGCCATCAAGAACTCGCGTCTGGTGCTGATCGACGGCATGGGTCACGATCTGCCCGAAGAACTGTGGGACCAGATCGTCGGCGACCTCAAGACGAACTTCGCCGAAGCGCGCTGAGCAGGCTATTTAGCCGATTCGGCCGTTGCGGGGAAATGGGTTAGCATTCCGACCCGGGGGAAGTGCACCCGGGGTTGATCTATGGTGCATCCCCGGGCAGGGTCTCTACACACCTTTCTAGAGGACTGCCTTCGCAATCTAGAGAGGCACCTACATGGCCGATAAGGGCAAAGCAAGCCTGAAACCGCACTTCGAAGACGTTCAGGCGCACTACGACCTGTCCGACGACTTCTTCGCGCTGTTCCTGGACCCGTCGCGGACCTACAGCTGCGCGTACTTCGAACGCGACGACATGACGCTGGAAGAGGCACAGCGGGCCAAGGTCGACCTGGCGCTGGGCAAGCTCGGCCTCGAGCCGGGGATGACGCTGCTCGACGTGGGCTGCGGCTGGGGCGCGACGATGATGCGGGCCATCGAGCGCTACGACGTCAACGTCGTCGGCCTGACGCTGTCCAAGAACCAGGCCGCCCACGTCGAGAAGGTCTTCGAGCAGTCCGACAGCCCCAGGACCAAGCGGGTCATGCTGCAGGGCTGGGAGCAGTTCGACGAGCCCGTCGACCGCATCGTGTCGATCGGCGCCTTCGAGCACTTCGGCTTCGACCGCTACGACGACTTCTTCAAGTTCGCCTACGAGGCGATGCCCGACGACGGGGTGATGCTGCTGCACACCATCACGGCGCTCACCGGCCCGCAGATGGTCGAACGCGGCATGCCACTGACCTTCAACTTCGCGCGGTTCGTCAAGTTCATCATCACCGAGATCTTCCCCGGCGGCCGGCTGCCGTCGATCGAGAAGGTCGAAGACCACAGCAGCAAGGCAGGCTTCAAGCTGACGCGCCGCCAGTCGCTGCAGCTGCACTATGCCCGCACGCTGGACATCTGGGCCGCCAACCTCGAGGCCAAGAAGGACGAGGCGATCGCGATTCAGTCCGAAGAGGTCTACGAGCGGTACATGAAGTACCTGACGGGCTGTGCGGACGGATTCCGGGTCGGCTACATCGACGTCAACCAGTTCACCTTGGAGAAGTAGATGGCGGACACGACCGCGGCGTCGACGAAGAAGCGCAAGAGCGTCGCCGAGGTCAGAGCGCACTACGACCTCTCCAACGAGTTCTTCCAGCTCTTCACCGACCCGTCGGTCACCTACAGCTGCGCCTACTTCCCGCGGGACGACATGACGATGGAAGAGGCGCAGGTCGCCAAACTCGATCTCAGCCTGCAGAAGCTGAACCTGAAGCCCGGCATGACGCTGCTCGACGTCGGCTGCGGGTGGGGCTCGATGATGAAGCGCGCGCTGGAGGTCTACGACGTCAACGTCATCGGCGTGACGCTGTCGGAGAACCAGTACGAGTTCTGCCAGCAGGTCCTCGCCGAGGCCGACACCCAGCGGTCCTACAAGGTGCTGCTGGCCGACTGGTCGGAGGTCAAGGAGCCGGTCGACCGGATCGTCGTGATCGAGGCGCTGGAGCACTTCGGGTTCGAGCGTTACGACGACTTCTTCACGTTCGCCTACGACCTGATGCCCGACGACGGCGTGATGATGGTCCACTCGATCTGCGGGCTCACCCCTCAGGAGATGAAAGACCGCGGGGTTCCGCTGACCTTCTCGTTCGCGCGCTTCATCAAGTTCGTGCTGACTGAGATCTTCCCCGGCGGACGTTTGCCGTCGATCGAGAAAGTGGAAGAACACTCGACCAAGGCGGGGTTCAAGGTGTCCCGCATTCAGTCGCTGCAGTCCGACTTCGCCAAGACCTTGGACATGTGGGCCGAGGTGCTGGAGTCGCGCAAAGACGAGGCCGTCGCGATTGCCTCCGAGGAAGTCTATGAGCGATATATGAAATTCCTGCGGGGCACAGCCGACGGTTTCCGAATCGGCTACGTCGACATCAACCAGTTCACGCTGGAAAAATAATTCGCTGCTAAAAGTCGTCAAAAATTCGTCGACCGACCGGCCGCCGCGTGAATGGCTCGCGGGGAGTCAATGCGTGTATGGTCGTGCAAATTATGGGGAGGCGAGTTTGACGGATATGGCCGTAAACGCGGGCCAGATGCAGCCGCACTTCGCAGAAGTCCAAGCCCATTACGACCTTTCCGATGACTTTTTCGGGCTTTTCCAGGATCCGACACGCACCTACAGTTGCGCGTATTTCGTGCGCGACGATATGACGTTGGAAGAAGCCCAAGTTGCCAAAGCCGATCTGAATCTCGACAAACT
The DNA here is from genome assembly GCA_001665255.1 of Mycobacteriaceae bacterium 1482268.1. GTDB lineage: Bacteria > Actinomycetota > Actinomycetes > Mycobacteriales > Mycobacteriaceae > Mycobacterium. Next base: position 14,694 of record LZSH01000200.1, read on the forward strand.
CGACCTCAAGCCGGGTATGACGCTGCTCGACATCGGTTGCGGTTGGGGCGCGACGATGAAGCGGGCGCTGGAGAAATACGACGTCAACGTGATCGGCCTGACCCTGTCGAAGAACCAGCATGCGTATTGCCGGCAACTGCTGAGCACCGTCGACACCGACCGCTCGTATGAGGTGTTGCTGCACGGCTGGGAGCAGTTCAGCGAACCCGTCGACCGCATCGTGTCCATTGAGGCCTTCGAACACTTCGGCTTCGAGCGCTACGACGACTTCTTCTCCAACGCGTTCGCGATTCTGCCCCACGACGGGCGGATGACGATCCAGAGCAGCACGGCCTTCCACCCCGACGACTACGTGGCCCGCGGCAAGAAGCTGACCTTCGATGTGGCGCGCTTCATCAAGTTCATCATCACCGAGATCTTCCCCGGCGGCCGTATTCCGACCGCGAACATGATGCTGCAACACGGCGAAAAGGCCGGATTCGCTGTGCCAGAATGCCTTTCACTGCAGCCGCACTACGTCCGCACCCTGCGCACATGGGCCGACACGCTGGAGGCCAAGAAGGCCGCGGTGCTGGACATGAGCACGGTGGAAATCTACGACAGGTACATGAAGTACCTGCGCGGGTGCCAGCACTATTTCGCCGACGAGATGCTCGACTGCAACCTCGTCACCTACCTCAAACCCGGCGCCGCCGCCTAGCCCCTCGCGGCGTGGCCGGTGCCACTCCCCCGCCAGCGCTCATCCTTGTGCGCAACACGCCGCGGGAAACGTACAACAGTGCGCGCTCGCGCCGATAGCTAGCTTCTCAGCGGATGCCCAGCGTCCCGTCGAGGTACTCCGCGCGGCATGCCCGGCGAGCCAATTTGCCACTCGTGGTGCGCGGGATGACGCCGGCGGCGACCAGCCTGACGTCGTGCACGTTGACCATGTGCTTGCGAGACACCGCCCGTCGGACGGCGTCGGCGATGGGTTGTGGGTCGGCACGGCCCGCTCCGGGTCCCCGCTCGGCGACGATGATCAGCTTCTCGCTGGTGTCGGTCGGCGAGCCACCAGGCAGCTCCCTCGCCGGCACCGAGAACGCCGCCACGAAGCCGGCACGGATCGCCGGGGACGACTCGGCCACGGTCGCCTCGATGTCCTGCGGGTAGTGGTTGCGGCCGTCGACGATGACCATGTCCTTGATGCGGCCCGTGATGTAGAGCTCGCCGTCGAAGTACACCCCCAGATCGCCGGTGCGTAGCCAGGTTGCATCGTCGTCGGCGCCGTCCGCGTGACTTCCCGATTGAAGCCGGGATTGCAGCTTGTTGCCGAAGGTGTGTTCGGTCTCCTCCGACCGTGCCCAGTACCCGCGGCCGATGTTGTTGCCGTGCAACCAGATTTCACCGACACATTCGTCGGGCAACTCTTCGCCAGTGTCGGGATCGACGATCGCGGCCCATTGGCTCGCCGAAACCTGTCCGCAGGACACCTGGGCCAGGGCAGTGGGTGCGTCGGGCTCGACGCGGACGGCGCGCCCTTTGCCCAACTGCTCCCGATCGAGGTAGATGGCCGTCGGCCCGGTCTCCGGACGAACCGACGAGACGAACAATGTCGCCTCCGCCATCCCGTAGGACGGCCGGACCGCGGTTTTCGACAGCCCGTACGGCAAGAACGCCTCGGTGAACTTGGTGATTGAGTCGATGCTCACCGGCTCTGAGCCGTTGATGAGGATCACATTGCTGAGGTCCACCTCATCGTTCTTCGGCAGGCCGCGCTGTGCGACCAACTCGAAAGCGAAGTTTGGTGCAGGAGAAACGATGCGGCAGGACCGCGATGCGGAGTGCAGCATTTGAATCCAACGCCCAGGCCTACGAACGAACGCCATCGGCGACATGAAGGTCAGGTGTCCGGCGTAGAGGACAGGGAAGACGACCATTATCAGTCCCATGTCGTGGTACATCGGCAACCAGCTGGCGCCGTTGATCTCCCAGTCGCCCTCGAGGCCGATTGCGTGGACCATCTGCAGGAAATTGGTTCCGGCGGCGCGGTGGCTGATCTCCACTCCGGCCGGGGCACGAGTCGAGCCGGAGGTGTATTGCAGGTAGGCGATGTCGTCGGTGTCCAGTGTGGATGGCGCAAACGTTGAGCCGACCGAGTCTGGAATCGCGTCGACCGCGATGACGCGCGGCCTGGTCTCACGCGGCATCAGACGCACGAACTTCTGGACCGCTTCGCTTGCCGAGGTGGTAGTCAGCACCACCGCTGGCAGAGCATCGGTGAGCACGGCATCGAGGCGTTCGGCGTGGCCCGGCAGTTCCGGTGCGAACAGCGGAACCGCGATGTTGCCCGCCTGGATGGCGCCGAAGAAGCACGTCACATAGTCGAGGCCCTGCGGGCACAGGATTGCCACCCGATCGCCACGCGACGTCACCTGCTGGAGCCGGGCACCGATGGCTTGCGACCGGACGCCCACCTGGCTCCAGGTCATGTCGATCGGCGTTCCGTCGGGGTCGTGGTTGTAGTCGATGTAGCGGTAGGCGAGGTCGTCACCGAATTCGTCGATGTTGTGGTCCAGCAGCTGCGACAGGCTGAGGCCATCCGGCAATCTGATGCCTCCATCGGCATCAATGTAGGGCTCGGCCTTCGGCCGGCCCGCCCACACCGGGGCTGCCCCATGCTCAGACGCACGTTCCATAAGCGCAGTCTAAGAGATGAGGGGCTTCAGCTGTGAATCGGCGCGATCGAATCGTTGCATACCGTGAGTCCTTTCACCGTGCCGATCTGGGCAAATACAGTCACGACTACCACTTATGTCACTGCGGCACCAACTCGTCAGGTCCCGACAAAATAATGAGACGTTCTGCCATATTTGTGGTGACGCCGGGAGCGCCTCCAATGACGAAACCCGCGTCTCGACCGGGGTTTCAGACCACGTGACCTGGTAATTACCATGCGTGAATCTGGGGAGGGCACCGTGGCCAAGGCGAAAGACCTCACTCCGCACTTCGGCGAGGTGCAGTTTCACTATGACCTTTCTGATGACTTTTATCGTCTCTTCCTCGACCCTACCCAGACCTATAGCTGCGCGTACTTCCGACACGACGAAATGACGCTGGAAGAGGCGCAGCTTGCCAAGATCGACCTCGCCCTCGGCAAGCTGGACCTTCAGCCGGGTATGACGCTGCTCGACATCGGCTGCGGGTGGGGCGCTACGGTGCGTCGCGCCGTCGAAAAGTACGACGTGAACGTGGTGGGTCTCACCCTGTCGAGGAACCAGGCCGCCCATGCCCAACGGACTCTCGATGAGATGGACAGCTCGCGTAGCAGGCGGGTGTTACTGGAAGGCTGGGAGCGATTCGACGAACCGGTCGACCGCATCGTCTCGATCGGGGCGTTCGAGCACTTCGGCAGCGACCGCTACACGGACTTCTTCAACAAGGCGTCCCAGCTGCTGGGCGACGACGGCGTGATGCTCCTGCACACGATCGTGCGGGCCACGCTGCAGGAGCGCCGACGCAGGAACATCCCGCTGACCGCTGAGGTGGTTCACTTTTCGCGGTTCATCCTCGCCGAGATCTTCCCGGGCGGCTGGCTGCCGACAATTCCGGTCGTCGAGGAACACGGCCGGCGCGCTGGTTTCGACGTGACCCGTGTGCAGTCGCTGCAGCCGCACTACGCCAAGACATTGGATCTGTGGGCCGCCGCGCTAAAAGCCAACCGCGACAAGGCGATCGAGATCCAGTCGCAGGAGGTCTACGACCGCTACATGAAGTATCTGACCGGTTGCGCGGACCTGTTCCGGCAGGGCTACACCGACGTCTGCCAGTTCACGATGGTGAAGTCGAACTAGGTCAACGGCACGTCGAAGATCGGCTGGCCCACGTCGGCGTTGGGGCCGTCGAAGTGCCACCACTCGCCGGAGTACACATCCAGACCGCCGGCTTTCATGCCGTCACGCAGCAACGCCCGGTTGGCCCGCTGCTGGGCGCTCACCCCGTCGGTCGCGAAAGCCTCTGCGCGGGGCGAGAAGTCGTCGAAACCGGTGCCCATGTCGATCGGCCAGCCGTAGTGCGCGTCGGCGAGCGTCACGTCGACGGACCGGCCGGACTCGTGGCTGCGCGCCATCGTCCCCGGCCGCGCGACCCAAGCCGGATTCGGTACGGCCTGGAACATCTCGACCTGCACCGCGTGCGGGCGGTAGCAGTCCCAGAACACCAGCTTCACACCGCGAGCGCGAAAAGCCTCGGCCGCCTTGGCAAGTCCCGGCGCCAGCGATTCGTGCACGAGGCATCGCGCGTCGGGCGGATACAACGGCTTGCCGACGAAGTTGTCGGCCGTCGCATAGCGAAGGTCGACAACCGCGTCGGGGATGACGCTGCGGATGTCGACGAAGCCGGCCTGCGCCGCCGTCGCGGGCTCGGCGCTCACCGCCTGCGCCGCGAGGACGGCTACCGCCAGCGCGACGAAACCCGCTGCGAGCGTGCGCACTTCGGCGGGCTTATGCCTCGGCGAAGTTGCGGGTGACCGACGGGTCGACGTGGATGCCCGGGCCGGTGGTCGTCGAGACGACGATCTTCTTCAGGTAGCGACCCTTCGACGACGACGGCTTGGCCCGCAGGATCTCGTCGATCGCGGCACCGTAGTTCTCGGCGAGCGACTTCTCGTCGAACGACGCCTTGCCGATGACGAAGTGCAGGTTGGCCTGCTTGTCGACGCGGAAGTTGATCTTGCCGCCCTTGATGTCGTTGACGGCCTTGGTGACGTCCGGGGTGACGGTGCCGGTCTTCGGGTTCGGCATCAGGCCACGCGGGCCGAGGATGCGGGCGATGCGGCCGACCTTGGCCATCTGGTCAGGCGTGGCGATCGCGGCGTCGAAGTCCAAGAAACCGCCCTGGATCTTCTCGATCAGGTCGTCGCTGCCGACCACGTCGGCGCCTGCGGCCTCGGCCTCGGCGGCCTTGTCGCCGACGGCGAACACCGCGACGCGGGCGGTCTTGCCGGTGCCGTGCGGCAGGTTGACGGTGCCGCGCACCATCTGGTCGGCCTTGCGCGGGTCGACGCCGAGCCGGATGGCGACCTCGACGGTCGCGTCCTGCTTCTTAGACGACGTCTCCTTGGCCAGCTTGGCGGCCTCCAGCGGCGTGTACAGCCGCTCCCGGTCCACCTTCTCGGCGGCTTCGCGATATGCCTTGCTCGTCTTGCTCATTGGTGTCTCCTAGTTGCTGAGTTGTGGTTGACGGGCCGATGCCAGCCCTCCCACGCCTTCGGTGTTGTTGAGTCTGCGTCCACGGCGGTGCTTACTCGCACGTTTGCGCCGTCAGCGCAGACTCAACGGGGATCGGTGTTACTCGACGGTGATCCCCATCGACCGGGCGGTCCCGGCGATGATCTTGGCGGCCTGATCGATGTCGTTGGCGTTCAGGTCTTCCTTCTTGGTCTCGGCGATCTCGCGCACCTGATCCCAGGTCACCTTGGCAACCTTGGTCTTGTGTGGCTCGCCGGAACCCTTCGGCACGCCTGCGGCTTTCAGCAGCAGCTTGGCCGCGGGCGGGGTCTTCAGGTTGAACGTGAAGCTGCGGTCCTCGTAGACGGTGATCTCCACGGGGATGACGTTGCCGCGCTGGTTCTCCGTCGCGGCGTTGTACGCCTTGCAGAACTCCATGATGTTGACGCCGTGCTGGCCGAGCGCGGGACCGACCGGCGGGGCGGGGTTGGCCTGCCCGGCCTGGATCTGCAGCTTGATCAGCCCGACGACTTTCTTCTTCGGGGCCATGCTTTTCGCTTTTCCTCTCTCGTTCTTTTGCGATTTCGGCGTGCGTAGTTGCGCTCAGCGCAACCAATCACGCCGAATTCGTTAGATCTTGGCGACCTGGTTGAAGGTCAGTTCGACGGGTGTTTCGCGGCCGAAGATGGACACCAGCACCTTGAGCTTCTGCTGTTCGGCGTTGACCTCGCTGATCGACGCGGGCAACGTCGCAAACGGGCCGTCCATGACGGTGACCGACTCGCCGACCTCGAAATCAACCTCGACCGGCGTCCGTTCGATTCCGCCGGTCTCCGCCGCGGCGGCCGTCGATGCGGCCTTGCCCACCTTCTTCGCCGGGCCCTGTGGCAGCAGGAACTTGACGACGTCGTCGAGCGTCAGCGGCGACGGCCGCGACGTGGCGCCGACGAAACCGGTGACGCCGGGCGTATTGCGCACCGCGCCCCACGACTCGTCGTTGAGTTCCATGCGGACCAGGATGTAGCCGGGCAACACCTTGCGGTTGACCTGCTTGCGCTGGCCGTTCTTGATCTCGGTGACCTCTTCGGTAGGCACCTCGACCTGGAAGATGTAGTCGCCGACGTCCAGGTTCTGCACGCGGGTCTCGAGGTTGGCCTTCACCTTGTTCTCGTAGCCGGCATAGGAGTGGATGACGTACCACTCGCCCGGCTTGAGGCGCAGCTCCTTCTTGAGCGCGACGGCCGGGTCCTCGTCTTCTTCTTCTACCGGAGCCGCAGCTTCCTGCGGGGCGTCCTCGCCGTCGGAGTCGAGCGCCGCATCCTCGACGGCCTCGGCCGCGGTGGTCTGCTCGAGAGACTCGGCGGCCTCGTCTGCGATCACGGTCGCCGGGTCCGCGGCTTCAGCGAGCCCGTCGGACACGCTCGCGGCCGTATCGCCGTCGAAGCTAGTCACTTGTCAGTCCTCTCAATATCCTCGGTCAGCCGAACACCATCATCACGACCTTGGCAACGCCCAGGTCGACGAGCCCGATCAGCGTCACCATGAACGCCAGGAAGAACAGCACGACGGCGGTGTAGGTGACCATCTGCTTGCGGTTCGGCCAGATGACCTTGCGCAGTTCGTTGAAGACCTCGCGCAGGTAGTTGATGACGTAGGTGATCGGGTTGCGACGGGGTCCGCCGGCGGCCTTCTTGACCTTCTTCTTGCCCTTGCCGGCGTCCTCGAGAGCGGGCGCTTCCTGCGCGCCGGTCGAGGTGTCGGCAGCGGCGCCGCGTCGCGACCGCTTGCCGGTGGGTCGCGCCGGCTGCGTCACCACGGAGCCGACACCTTCGCGCTCGTCGCTCACCGCATGCCTTTCGTCTTGTTCGTGTGGGGTCATCTTCCAGTGTCCACACTTGTCGAGTATTCGCCTTCAGCAGGGGCGACAGGACTTGAACCTGCAACCTGCGGTTTTGGAGACCGCTGCTCTGCCAGTTGAGCTACGCCCCTTCAAGATGGCACTGCCGGCAGGCCACCCGCTCGGGACTCACACAATTCGCGCGCTCCCCGATCGGCCGATCTGCAAACCGACGGACAGCGCGCTTGACTGGGAAAATCCCGAGGTCCGAGTGTACATCGGGCCTGGTCTTTGTTACTAATCCGCCTTTTCGTCGCCGTCGGCAGCAGGCTGGGGCGCCGGCTGCACGGGTGCTGCCGTGCGCACGACCTGGCCGGTTTCGCGGTCGTACTTCAGCGCTATCGAGTTGTCGCCCTCGTGGCCCATCAGCGTCGTGAACGCCTCCAGGTAGAGCTCGCCGTTCTCGTCCATGGCCAGGTTCCGGGTGACGACGATGTCGGCGCCGAACCGCTCGTCGACGGAGACGACCTCCATCCGGCCCCACACCTTGTCTCCGGCCAGGAGCGGCTTGTGGTACTTGAACCGCTGGTCGACCTGCACGATCTGCATCGTGTCGAAGCCGGTGTCGACCTTGCGGAAGAAGTCCTTCTGCATGGTCAGGGCGAACGTCGAGACGAACGTCAGCGGCGCCACCAGAGCCTGGTGGCCGAGCTCGGCGGCGGCCGCTTCGTCATGCGACGCGGGGTCGGACGCCTTGATGGCGGTGGCGAATTCGCGGATCTTTTCGCGGCCTACGACGAAGTAGTCGTGGTATTCGTGAACCATTCCCAGCACATTGGTTTTTAACGGCATGCGCTACGCCAGCTTCGCACTGGCAACGGCGCGGCCGAAGATCTTCTTGCCGCCGCTGGTCGCCGACAGTGCAAGCGTTACCAACTTCGTATCCGGGTCAGCGGATTTCACCTTGCCGGTGAACACGATCTCCGCGCCGACACCGTCATTGGGAACCGGGACGACGGCAGTGAAACGGACGTTGTACTCGGTCACCGCCGCCGGGTCGCCGACCCAGGAGGTGACGTATCCGCCGCCGAGGCCCATCGTCAGCATGCCGTGCGCGATGGCCGTATCCAGCCCGACCTGCTTGGCGATCTCGTCGTCCCAGTGGATGGGGTTGAGATCGCCCGACACCCCCGCGTAGTTCACCAAATCTTGCCGGGTCAGCTGGATCACCTTCTCGGGAAGCTGGTCGCCCACCTTCACCGAGTCGAACTTACGCAGAGCCATCGTTGAAGCCACCTTGTTCTCCGTTGTCAGCCGTACGGCCGGCCAGGGTCGTATAGCTCTCTTGGACTATTTCGCCGTCCTGATTCGTGACGATGTTCTTGGTCACGATGATGTCCGCGCCGAACGACTGGCGAATCGAGTGCACGTAGGTATCGCAGTACAGGCGGTCGCCGGCCTTGATCGGCTTCACGAACTTCAGCGACTGGTCGACCTGGACGATCTTCTCGTCTTTGATCGCGACGTCGTTGGCCTGGAACATCGCCAGCTGCGCCTGATATCCGAACACCGAGATGAACGTCAGCGGGGCCAGGAGCGCATCGTAGCCGAGGTCGGCGGCGGCATCCTCGCGAAAGAACGAGTCATCGTCGTTCTTGACCGCCACGGCGTACTCGCGAATCTTCTCCCGTCCCACGTGGTAATAGTCGGGATAGCGGTAGTGCAACCCGACGAGTTTCTCCGACAGTGCCACGCTTAGTGAACCTACCTAGTTCTCAGCGACGCCCCAAGGCAGCGCCTAGCGCGACTCTTTGTGCGGCTGATGCTTGCCGCAGTTGGGGCAGAACTTCTTGATCTCGAGCCGGTCGGGGTCGTTCCGTCGGTTCTTCTTGGTTATGTAGTTGCGGTGTTTACACACCTCGCAGGCCAGCGTGATCTTCGGCCGAACGTCGGTACTGGACGCCACGTCAACTTCTCCCTCTAACTGGGAAGTCGAACTTCCCTACTTGTAGATCTTGTAGCGATGGCCGGACTCGAACCGGCGACCTAACGATTATGAGTCGTTCGCTCTAACCGACTGAGCTACATCGCCCTGCGTCGCCATTGCTCCCGGCGCCCACCGAGCCCCCTAACGGAATCGAACCGTTGACCTTTTCCTTACCATGGAAACGCTCTGCCGACTGAGCTAAGGGGGCCTGGCCCCGCGCATCATGCTCGCGGGCCTTAAAGAGGGTACATTCTCGCCGTTTAGGTCGCCAAACCGCTTACAACCCGACGGTCACGCCCTCCGAAATCGGCCCGCCGTGCAGCTCGATGGACTCGGCTTCGGTGCCCACCGGAACGTCGAACACCAGCGCGGTGTCGATCGAGTCGCCCGGGTTCAGGTCGGCCAGCGTATTGCCTAGGTAAATCCAGGCCTCGTCGTCGGAGTGATACTCGGTGCTGCCGTCGGACAGCGTGTTGAACGACGCGAAGAAGGTCTGCGGTTCGGTACCCACATTGGTCACCGTCATCTTCACCAGCAGGTATTCGCCCTCGGCCGCCTTCTTCAGATCCGGGAATTGCGCGTCGGCCACCGACGGTGCCCGCTCGACCCCTTTCACCACAAACTGGAAATTGCCGTCGCGCACCGGCTGCCCCATGCTCCGGGCCTGATTTTCCAACGTCGGCGCGTCGGCGGCGGGTTCCGAAGCGACGACGGAGTTTTGGGCGGCTGCGTCGGACGGCTTGTGGGTGACGGTCGGCTCGCCGACGTCGGCCCGAAGTGTCAGGTAGACCCCGGCGGCTGCGACGACGATCAGCACGACGACGGCCGCGATTATGCCGGCGACGACCTTGCCGTTGGGGCCCGCCGGCCTTGGGTGATCCGTCCAGGACTGGCCGTCGAAATATCGTTGGCCACCCGACCCGTCGGGATCCGGATACCAGCCAGCAGGTGTGGTCACGAGGTGCGACCTTTCGGTGGGCTCAGCGGTCACGGTCCGACCCCCGGACACTAACGCAGGTCACGGCGCTGCGGAAGTAGTAACGAACCGGTTCGCGACGGCCGGTCAGCCGCCGCGACTGTGGTAGGACAGACCCATGCCGGACACCGTGTTAGCAGCGGAAACCCCACGCGTCGCGGTCTACCTCGATTTCGACAACATCGTGATCTCCCGCTACGACCAGGTGCACGGTCGCAACTCCTTCCAGAAGGACAAGGCGCGCGGCCTGGAGAAGGACAAGCTGACCAGGGCCAAGGTCGACATCGGCGCCATCATCGACTTCGCGTCGTCGTTCGGGACGCTGGTGCTGACGCGCGCCTACGCGGACTGGTCGGCCGACGTCAATGCCGATTACCAGAGCCAGCTCGTCGGCCGCGCGGTCGATCTCGTCCAGCTGTTCCCCGCCGCGGCCTACGGCAAGAACGGCGCCGACATCAGGCTCGCCGTCGACGCCGTCGAGGACATGTTCCGGCTGCCGGACCTGACCCATGTCGTGGTCGTCGGCGGCGACTCCGACTACATCGCGCTCGCGCAGCGGTGCAAGCGGCTGGGCCGCTACGTGGTCGGCATCGGCGTCGCGGGCGCCAGCAGCCGGTCACTGGCGGCGGCGTGCGACGAGTTCGTCACCTACGACGCGCTGCCCGGCATCCCCACGGCTGCACCGGCGCCGGCGAAGAAGGCCGCCACGCGCGCGAAATCGAAGGCCCCCGACGACGAGCCCGAGCCCGCGGACCCGCAGGCAGCGGCGACCGGACTGCTGGAACGGGCGCTGCGCATCGGCCACGAGAAGGATGACGCCGACTGGTTGCACAACTCGGCGGTCAAGGCGCAGATGAAGCGGATGGACCCGTCGTTCTCCGAGAAGTCGTTGGGCTTCCGGTCGTTCAGCGATTTTCTCCGATCCCGCAGCGATGTCGCCGACCTCGACGAGAGCAGCACCACCCGCATGGTGCGACTGCACAAACCCGACGACTCGGGCTGACCCCTAATCTGTTAGCTATGACCGAGCGCCTCTATTTTCGGCAGCTGCTGTCGGGCCGCGATTTCGCGCAGGGCGACATGATCGCCCAGCAGATGCGCAACTTCGCCTACTTGATCGGCGACCGCGAGTCCGGCGAGACCGTCGTCGTCGATCCCGCGTACGCCGCCAACGACCTCGTCGACATCCTCGAGTCCGACGGAATGAAGCTCTCCGGTGTGCTGGTCACCCACCACCACCCCGACCATGTCGGCGGTTCGATGATGGGTTTCGAGCTCAAGGGGCTCGCCGAGCTGCTCGAACGCCGGAGCGTGCCGGTGCACGTCAATTCCCTTGAGGCGGACTGGGTTTCGCGTATCACCGGCATTGCCCGCAGCGACCTCACCGCACACGAGCACGGCGACAAGGTCAACGTCGGCGACATCGAGATCGAGTTGCTGCACACTCCCGGCCACACGCCGGGCAGCCAGTGCTTCCTGTTGGACGGCCGGCTGGTCGCGGGTGACACGCTGTTCCTCGAGGGCTGCGGCCGCACCGACTTCCCCGGAGGCGACGTCGACGCCATGTTCCGCAGCCTGCAGCAGCTGGCGCAGTTGTCGGGCGACCCCACGGTATATCCGGGGCACTGGTACTCGATGGAGCCCAGCGCGGCGTTGTCCGACGTGCGCCGCACAAATTATGTGTATCGGGCCGGCAATTTGGATCAGTGGCGAATGCTGATGGGCGGATGATCTTTCAGTAGGGTTCGAAACCACGGCTTTGCTGCCGGACCTGAGCGCCTGCGGGCGCCCCACGGGAGGGAATGCACTCGATGACGACACCGCCCCCGCCGACGCCGTCGGGCTGGTATCCCGACCCCGAGCAGGCCGGCCAGCTGCGCTACTGGGACGGCACCGCATGGACCGAGCACCGCTCCCCCGCCCGGGATGCGCCCACGGCTCAGCCGCAGGAGCCGGCCACCGAGGCGCCCGCGCCGTCCGCCGCGGAGGCAGAACCGCAGCCGGAGCCCGCCGGCGAGCCCGAGCAGCTATCGACCACCGAGCAGCCGACGACCGACGTGCCGCTGCGCGAATGGTCGTTCGAACCACCGCCGCTCGAGCCGGAGGCCATGCCGCGACCGCCGTGGGAGACAGAGCCGACACCGGAAACGACATCGGACCGGACGTCCGAGCCGACGACGGATCCGACGCCCGAGTCCACGTCGGAGCAGCCTGGCACGTCGTCGCTGCCGCCGGTGAGTGAGCTGTCGACGGAGAAGGTGCCGCTGCGCGACTGGAAGGCCGGTTCGACGCCCGAGTCCGCGCCGTACGCGGATGCCACCACGGCCACGCCGGCCGAGCCGCCCGCCGTCGAGCCCCCTGCGGGCACCGAGCCGCGGCAGGCTCCGGACAACCGCAAGCTCGTCATGGGCTACGGCGGGGCTGTCGCCGCCCTGCTGGTGGTGTTGATCCTCGCTGCCGTGTACGCATTCGCCATCCACAAGCCCGAAGCCGACGACGTTGCCTCCCCCGGCAACGAAACCTCCACGACGACAACGCAAAAGGCCGCGCCGTCGGCGGAGCCCACCGAGACACAGGCGGCGCCGCCGGGGGCCGCCGCGCAGGACGGCCCGCTCACGTTCACCGTCACCGGCGTCGAACGAGGCCCGACCATCACCGACTCGGAGAACGAGTTCCTCACCAAGAACGCGCAGGGCGAGTTCATAGTCGTTCGTCTGACGGTGCAGAACACCAGCCCGGATCCGGGCCAGTTCCTCGGCACGTTCCAGAAGCTGAACGCAGGCGGGCAGGTGTACACCATCGACGACGAGGCGACGTTCTACGTGGGCGGCGGCTTTGTCGACGTACCGCCCGGCAGCCAGTTCGATGTCGGCCTGGCCTATGACGTGCCGCCCGGAACGGAGCCCCAGTCCGTCGAGTTGCACGCCGAACCGATGGGCCCAGGGGTCGTGCTACCGCTGGCCTAGCCACAGTTACAGCAACCACCCGAAGCGCCCTCATCGGACCAACTCAGCGAACGTTGTACGTGTGCCCCTCGGTCGCGGGCTGAGTTCATCGGCCACACCGCCCGGCGATATGACCCTGCAGCTGATACTCCAGCAACCGGATCCGTTTCGGCCGACTCTGATGACGTCGCAATTCGCAGGAAACGTTTCGAGTAGCGCAATACTCAAGACACAATCGCCTTTGCCTGGCAAACTCTGTCGTGTCAGCGCCTCAAGTAACGGCGGCGTGGTCAGGGAGTTTTGCCATGAAGAACCTCGTCCTGTGCTTCGACAGCACATCCCATCGTCCGGGTCCTCGCGACGCCACCAACGTCGAAGCCATCTACGGGCTGCTCCACTCCACCGCCGACGATCGCCAGCTGACCTGGTACGACGCGGGCTCGGCGGCGCTCAACTCCCCGCACCTGTTGAACCCGGCGGCACGGCGGTGGCGCGGCCATGTCGCCGCCGCGGCGCGCAAGTCCGTCGTCGACGCGTACTTCTTCCTGGCTGAGAACTGGGAACCGGAAGACCGGATCTTCCTTCTCGGCGCCGGCCGCGGCGCCTACTGCGCTCGCTCATTGGCCAGGATGCTCGGCGCGGTGGGCATGACGGCCGACCGGGACGACCACTTCGCGGAGTACGCGCTGGCGGCGTTCGCGCTGCCCGAGCAGAGCCGAACCACGCACGAGTGGCGGCAGATCCATCAGCTGGCGTGTACGCTCGCCGACTGCGCCGACGTCGCCGTCCCTGTGCACTTCCTCGGCCTGTGGGACACCGTGAAAGTACCTGGGACACCGCGGCTTTGCGATCAGGACTGGTTGGGCAACGTCGTCTCGGGACGGCACGCTGTCGCCATCGACGGCGGTTTGGGTCCGTTCGGCGAGTGCCGGATCGGGCGCGACGACGACATCGAAGAGGTCTGGTTCCGCGGCACCCACTGCGATGTGGTTGGCGGTCCGAACGCCTACTGGCCGCTGGCCGACATCACGCTCGACTGGATGCTCGACGGCGTGGTCAACGCGGGCGCGATCGTCTGCGACGAAGCCAAGCCGCGCACGCCTACGCCGACCGAGCGGGATGCGCTCGCCGAGGGCGCGCCGTCGCTGCGATTCCGCAAGGTGCCCGAGGATGCCCTCGTGCACGCCAGCGTCGATGTGTACCTGCGCGCCCACGCTGACTACTGGCGCCGGTTGCCGTGGCACGTCGTCTGGTCCGATGTGGATTGGGTGTCCCGCGCCGAGCGGCTGCCGATTCCGGACACCGCGCCGCTGGCGACGGCCGAGGCCGACTCCGCCGAACTCACCGCGGTCGCGTCGTAGCGCCGGCAACCTGGATCGGCAACCCCGTGAGGCACTTGAGCCTCAATTAACTCACCAGAAATTGCTGTCACAGCAAATCACCCAGAATGCGATTTCGGATACTGACCCACGCCCCAGACCGTGATATAAGCATCGCGTGGTGATTACGGGTTGGTTCGATGAACGCGCCAGCGATGTGGCGAACTGGTCGCCCGGCGCGTGGACGGCGCTGGCGGCCTGGTTGGCCCTGTGCGTCACCATCGCCGCACTCGTCTATGCGTGGCGGCAATTCCAGGCGGCCAAACTGCAGAGCGAAGATGTGTCGCAGCCGAATGTCGCCATGTACATGGAGCCGAGCGCGTCGGATTGGCATCTCGTCGAGCTGGTGGTGAAGAACTTCGGGCAGAAGCCGGCCTACGGAATCAAATTCGAATTCGCCACGCCGCCCACAGTGCCGCGCTACGAGAGCGCCGACGCCGACAACTACGTCGACATCGTTCCCTTGAAGCTGCCCACCGAAATCCCGTATCTGGCGCCGTCGCAGGAGTGGCGGACCGTGTGGGATTCGGCGCTGGACCGCAAGCAGTTGGGTGAGTCGATAGGCTCCCGCTTCGTCGGGGCCGTCACGTACTACGACCAGTCCCCCTCGGGCCGCGAGAACAAGAAGAAGGGAAAGCGGGCGCGCACTCCGTTCCGTACGCCCGCGGTGCTGGACTGGGCGACACTGCACCCGGTCGAACGGCTCGAGCTGCTGACCACCCACGATCTCGCCCGCCAGGAGAAGCAGAAGCTGGAGCTGCTGCGCGGCCTCCTCACCTACTACCACTACGCGACGACGGAGAGCCGTCACGAAGTGCTGCAGACCGAGATCAACAAGATCAACGCGGCCGCCAACGAGCAGCGTGACCGCTACCGCAGCCAGTTCGGAGTCCAATCCGAGCAGCACCACGCGCCCGGGGCGCCGGTGTCAGTCAACGAACTGATGCCTCGACAGCCGCAACGCCTCCAGAACCCGCCGCAGCCGCGGGTCGACGGGTTGCCTGCGGAGTACGACGACCCGCCACAGTCATCCCCGATCCAACCTCCGTACGTGGATCACGATCCCGAGACCCAGGTGATCAACGGCAGGCATCGCCGCGGCGTCGCCGGACTGGAAGACCGACAGGTCGAACCCGCCGCTGAACACCCGCTGATTGCCCGCGAGCACGACGGCCTTGGCGTCATCCTTCTCGGCGCGGTCGAGCGCCTCGTTGATGGCGGCCTGCATCGTCGGCCCGAGCACGTTGACCTTGCCGTCGTCGAGCGTGATCGTCGCAACCGACTCGTTGAGCTGGTAGTTCACCGGACTGGTCATCGGACCTCCCAAAGCAGGCGCCTTCGTTTCATATCGATGTTACGAAACGACGTTACGAAAAGAAAGGCGCAAGCTCGGGCGTCAACCGGCGACGCCGCGGCGATGCCTGCCGTTGATCACCTGGGTCTCGGGATCGTGATCCACGTACGGAGGTTGGATCGG
>LZSH01000201.1 GCA_001665255.1 Mycobacteriaceae bacterium 1482268.1
GCCGCCGATGACAGCCGCCGGCTTGCCCTTGAGTGCGCCGTTTCCGAAAGGTCGAGACAGCCAGTCGATGGCGTTCTTGAGCACGCCGGGAATGCTGCCGTTGTATTCGGGTGTCACGACGAGCGCGGCGTCGGCTTCGGCCGCGGCCTTGCGCAGCGCGACAACGGACGCGGGCGCATCATCGTTGTCGATGTCCTCGTTGTAGAACGGAAGGTCGCCGAGCCCCTCGTACACGGTCACCGCGACGCCGACCGGAGCGGTTTCAGCGGCCAGTTCCGCGAGCTGACGATTGATCGATGCGGCGCGCAGGCTACCCACGAGCGCCAAGATGTTTACGTCTGCCATGTCGTTCCCCTCGGTGTTTCGGTTCCATCCTCGCATGACTCAATCGGACTATGGTCCGTTTTATTCCGTTTGCGTTAAAGTGCAGAAATGAGCGTCCACCAGGTCGGCGGCCTGCCGATCTCCGCACCGCAGGAGCGGGGCGACGCCGCACGCAATCGGGCGTTGCTGCTCGATGCCGCACGCACCCTGATCGCTGAGCGGGGCGCGGACGCCGTGTCGATGGACGACATCGCGGCGGCCGCAGGCGTCGGCAAGGGCACCGTGTTCCGCCGGTTCGGCAGCCGCGCGGGGTTGATGATGGTGCTGCTCGACGAAGACGAGAAGGCCAACCAGGAAGCTTTTCTCTTCGGACCTCCTCCGCTCGGGCCGGATGCGCCGCCGCTGGAGCGGCTGCTGGCCTTCGGACGTGAACGGCTGCGGTTCGCCCACACCCACCAGGCACTGCTCTCTGCGGCCAATCGCGATCCGGAGACGCGCTACAGCGCGCCAGCCATGGTGCAGCACACGCACATTCGACTGCTACTCGACACCGCGGGCACGACAGGCGACCTCGACGCCCAGAGCGATGCACTGCTGGCGCTGCTCGACGCCGACTACGTACACCACCAGCTCACCGATCGCGGCGAGTCACTGAAAACACTTGGGGACAAATGGGAGAGCTTGGCGCGCAAGCTCTGTGGCAAGTGAGTACGCGCTGGATCCTGCATGTCGACCTCGACCAGTTCCAGGCTGCGGTCGAGATACGCCGCAACCCTGAACTCCGCGGCCTCCCTGTCATCGTCGGCGGCAACGGTGACCCCACTGAGCCGCGAAAAGTCGTCACGTGCGCGTCCTATCCGGCACGCGAATTCGGCGTGCACGCCGGCATGCCGATGCGCGCGGCGGCGCGCAAATGCCCAGGGGCGGTGTTTCTACCGCTGGACACCGAGGCGTACGACGAAGCATCCGAGGAAGTGATGGGCCTGCTGCGCGACTTCGGCCACCCCGTGGAGGTATGGGGCTGGGACGAGGCCTACATTGGTGCTGACCTGGAAGATTCTGTCGATCCGATCGGGCTGGCGGAACAGATTCGCGAGGTGGTCGCTGCGGGCACCGGGCTGACGTGTTCGGTCGGCATCAGCGACAACAAGCAACGCGCCAAGGTCGCCACCGGCTTTGGCAAGCCCACTCGCAGACGAGGAACCCAGGACGCCCCGGGCATATACAAGCTGACCGAATCCAACTGGATGGCGGTCATGGGTGATCGCGAGGTCGATGCGTTGTGGGGCGTCGGGCCTAAGACAGCCAAAAAGCTTGCGGGACTTGGTATCACCACCGTAGCCGACCTCGCTGCCACCGACGCGGCGCTTCTGACGTCCACGTTCGGGCCGACGACGGGTCTGTGGATCCTGCTGCTGGCCAAGGGCGGCGGCGACACCAACGTCAGCGCACAGCCGTGGGTGCCACGGTCACGCAGCCATGTCGTGACGTTCCCCGAGGATCTGACCGACCGCGCCGAGATCGACGCAGCGGTGGTCGAATTGGCCCGCAAGACACTCGACGAGGTCGCAAGCCAAGGCCGTGTCGTCACCCGGGTCGCGGTGACAGTGCGCACCAAGACTTTCTACACCCGGACGAAGATTCGCAAGCTGCCGTCGGCCGGCACGGACGGTGACCTCATCGCGTCGACGGCCCTGCAGCTGCTCGACCAGTTCGAACTCGACCGTCCGGTCCGGCTGCTCGGTGTGCGGTTGGAGCTCGCTCCGCCGCCTGGCGGCTACTGAGTCACACCCAGCCAATACCCTCGCCGACATGTTGCACACGATCGCCGTCCGCGGATACCGCTCACTGCGCGAGATCGTGCTGCCGCTTCGTCGCCTCACCGTCGTCACCGGCGCCAATGGCACCGGCAAGTCATCGCTGTACCGCGCATTGCGCCTACTCGCCGATTGCGGTCGCGGTGAAGTGATCGGATCACTCGCCCGCGAGGGCGGCCTGGACTCCGTGCTGTGGGCCGGACCCGAACGCCTCGGTCAAGCGCGGCGCACGGGGCGCGTCGAGGGCACTACCCGCACCGGACCGGTAGCGCTTGAACTCGGCTTCGCCTCAGACGATTTCGGTTACCTCGTTGACCTCGGAATGCCCCAGATGGCCGGCTTCAAGTCCCTGTTCTCCCTTGACCCGGAGATCAAGCGCGAAGTGGTGTTCGGTGGAGCGGTGATGCGCCGCAGCACGACTCTGGTGAAACGAACGCGAGACTACGTCGAGGTGAGTGCGGCGTCTGGGCGGGGCTTCGACGAGGTATCCCGATCCCTGCCGCCCTATCGCAGTGTGCTCGCCGAATACGCCCACCCCGGGGCCCATCCGGAACTGGCCGCGGTGCGCCAGCGGCTGCGCACATGGCGCTTCTACGACGGCTTCCGGGTCGACGCGTCAGCGCCGTCGCGTCTTCCCCAGGTGGGCACCCGCACACCCGTCCTCGCCGACGACGGACGGGACGTCGCGGCGGCGGTGCAGACGATCATCGAGGCGGGATTCGACGACCTCTCCCGCGCCGTAGCCGACGCCTTCGACGGCGCCTCGGTGTCGGTCGCCGTGCACGACGGCCTGTTCGATCTGCAACTGCATCAGCACGGCATGCTGCGCCCACTGCGTGCGGCCGAACTATCAGACGGCACACTGCGATTCCTGCTGTGGGCCGCCGCTCTGCTGAGCCCGCAACCGCCATCGCTGATGGTGCTCAACGAACCCGAAACGTCGCTGCATCCCGACCTGCTGCACCCGTTGGCGTCGCTGATCGTGGCGGCGGCCAACGTGACACAGGTCGTCGTGGTCACGCATTCTAGGGCGATGCTGGAGTTCCTCGGCACAACGCCGGTAGCCGACGCCGACGGCGAAACCGCCGCAGTGGAAATACCGCTCTACAAGGATCTCGGCGAGACGCGAATCGATGGGCTCGACATGCTCACCACACCACCCTGGGACTGGGGCAAGCGCTGAGCGATCACGTCAACCCCGGGCGCAGTGCACGGCTGAACACCCCGTTGGCCTGGCGCATCGCCACGCTGTATGGCCACCACGCCACGCGCTTGAACAGGTAGAGCGCGCGGATGTCGGGTGAGGTGTAGATGAGAAACCTGTTTTTGGCGATGCCGCGCAAGATCCGGTCGGCGACGTGTTCGGGTGAAACAGCATGACCGGTGAACCGGTTGGTCCACTTCTGTACATCGGGATGGTCGCGGTCCACACCGGCAATCTGAACCGTCTGCACCAGTGGGGTCTTCACGGCGCCGGGCACCACAACCGACACCCCGATGCGGTGACGCGCGAGATCGAAGCGCAATACCTCCGACAGACCCCGCAGACCGTACTTGCTGGCGCTGTAGGCCGCGTGCCACGGCAACGCGACAAGCCCGGCCGCAGATGACACGTTGACGA
This sequence comes from Mycobacteriaceae bacterium 1482268.1, assembly GCA_001665255.1. GTDB lineage: Bacteria > Actinomycetota > Actinomycetes > Mycobacteriales > Mycobacteriaceae > Mycobacterium. The sequence continues at coordinate 3,763 of LZSH01000201.1, forward strand.
GATGGCCCCCGTGACGCGCCTCGACCATCGGCGGGACAAACGCCTCGATGACGTGGATGGGACCCATCAAGTTGATGTCGACCATTGACTTCCAGTGGTCGTGGGTGAGCCTGTCGACCGTCCCCCACGCCGACACGCCCGCGATGTTCATCACCACATCCATCGCGGGATGGTTGGCGTGGATATCGGCGGCGAACCGGGTGACCTCATCGAAGTCGGAGATATCAAGGGCGCGGTGCTCGGCCACATCAGCGCCCAGCGCACGGGCGTCGGCCACGGTCGTCGCCAATCCGTCCGCGTCGCGGTCCGTGAGATACAGCTCTGCCCCCTGTGCGGCCAGCTTCAGCGCCGTGGCGCGACCGATACCGCTTGCGGCCCCCGTCAGGAAACAGCGCTTGCCGTCAAAGCCGTTGTGCGCCAATGGCATGACCTTTCTGACCTATGTCTTGCCGAGTTCGTCGCGACCCCAGATCGCCGACACCCACAGCCGCTCCAATGCATCGACCGCGCGGCTGGGATCGGTGCCGCGGCCGACGAATGCGCTGTCCTGGGTGAGCGTCAACGTCGTGGTGGCAGCCAGCGTGCGGACGAGGGCGGGCAGGTCATCGGATATCGGACGCGCCTCGGAATCCTGCTCGAGCAGGGTGATGAGCTTGTCGATGATGGCGTCGTAGAAATCGTCCATCATTTCGCGGATCTGCGCGTCTGTGTTGCGGGCGACCGCGCACGCCTTCAAGACGGGATCGTCGTTGGCGTAGACGGCCGCAGCGCTGCCGACCATCCGCTTTGCGAAATCCGCGGGCGCCTCCCCCGGCTCCCGAGGGGCGAAATGGTGCGTGAGGCTGTCGAGCAGTTCGCTGGCGTCGGCCAGGATCACCGCGAGTACCGCGTATTTGGAGTCGAAGTAGAAGTAGAAGCCCGAGCGTGCGACGCCCGCCCGCTCGCTGATGGTGCTGACCGACAGGTCGGCGAACGACCTCTCATGGAGCAGCTCGCGAACAGCCTCCACGATCGCGTCGCGTTGCCGGTCCCCCCGGCTACGCCGAATCTGCTGCGGCGCCGATTCAGCAGTCATGTCCATACACCTTCACAGAATGCCTCACCGCGACCAAACTTGACATGCGTCAAGTCTGCCATCCAGTATGAGAATGAGAGTGACAACGGCCACAGTCTTTTCTGCTTCAGGAGCATGATGCCCACGATCAGCACCAAGGATTATCTACTCGACCAGGCCTCGCGACGTATTCGCACGTCGCCCATCCTCACGGCACCTGGGATGGGCATGTTCGAGAAGCGTCTGCTGCAGCACAAGTGGCCTGAGCATGCGTGGGCCGAACCGCCTGAAGGCAGTGACCTCAAACCGGTGATGGGTGACAACGGGCTGCCGCTCATCGGCCACATGATCGAGATGTTTCGAGGTGGACCCGACTGGTGGCTGCACCTGTACCGGACCCGCGGTCCGATGGTGCTCATCGATTCGCCGATCATCCCGTCGGTCGCAGCCCTCGGACCCGACGCGATCCAGGCGATCTATTCCAACCGCAACAAGGATTTCTCCCAGCAAGGCTGGGTCCCGGCGATCGGGCCGTTCTTCAAGCGCGGGCTCATGCTGTTGGACTTCGACGAGCACATGTACCACCGGCGGATCATGCAGGAGGCGTTCGTCCGGACCCGGCTCGCCGGCTATACCGAGCACGTGGACAAGGTGGTCAGCAAGGTCGTCGCCGACGACTGGGTGACCAACGATCCCCGGTTCCTGCTGTATCCCGCGATGAAGGAACTCACGCTCGACATTGCCTCGATGGTGTTCATGGGCCACGAGCCAGGCACCGACAAAGAGCTCGTCACCAAGGTCAACCGGGCATTCACCATCACTACGCGCGCGGGCAACGCCATCATCCGCACCGGTGTGCCGCCGTTCACGTGGTGGCGAGGCCTGAAGGCCCGCGAGTACCTCGAGCGGTACTTCGAGGAACGGGTCAAGGAGCGCCGCGGGAAGGATGGCAGCGATCTGCTGACCGTGCTGTGTCAGTCGGAGGACGAGGACGGCAACAAGTTCTCCGACGAGGACATCGTCAACCACATGATCTTCCTGATGATGGCCGCCCACGACACGTCCACCTCGACCGCGACGACCATGTCGTACTACCTGGCGGCCAATCCGGAGTGGCAGGAGCGTTGTCGCGACGAGTCGGACCGCCTCGGCGACGGTCCGCTCGACATCGAGGCCCTGGAGAAGCTGGAGTCGCTCGACTTGGTGATGAACGAGTCGATCCGGCTGGTGTCGCCAGTGCAATGGGCGATGCGACAGACTGTCCGCGACACCGAATTGCTCGGCTACTACCTGCCCAAGGGTACGAACGTGATCGCTTATCCGGGAATGAACCACCGGCTGGAGGAGATCTACCCCGACCCCTACAAGTTCGATCCCAACCGCTTCACCGAGCCGCGCAACGAGCACAAGAAGCACCGCTACGGGTTCACACCGTTCGGCGGCGGCGCGCACAAGTGCATCGGCATGGTGTTCGGCCAGCTAGAGGTCAAGACGATCATGCATCGGCTGCTGCGCCGGTACCGCCTCGAGCTGCCCCGGCCCGGATACGAGCCGCGCTATGACTACGGCGGCATGCCGGTGCCGATGGACGGTATGCCGATCACGTTGCGCCCCTTGCGATGACGGATGCTTCCCGGCGGCTGGCCGACGGCGGCATCGCCGCGCTGGCCGCCATGCGGATCGCAGCCGGGGTGTTGGCATGGCTGAATCCCCGCCTGATTGCGCGGTTGTTCGGGATGCCGGACAGCGGCCGACCGTCGCACTACGCGTGGCGGTTGTTCGCCGTTCGCGACGCCGTGCTCGGTGTCGCCACTCTCGGCTCGTCCGGCGGCCAGCGCCGCGCCTTCGCCACAGCGGGGCTAGCGTGCGATGTCGCTGACGGCGCAGCGGGCGCAATCAGTGTGTACCGCAACGACTTCACGCGGTCGACTGCAGGCGCTCCTGTCCTCGTGCCCGCGATCGCTGTCGCATTCGGCGCCTGGGCGCTGCGCGGTGCAGGCCGCTAGGACACAGACAACAGCCGGTTGGCGCAGGCGATGACCGCGCGCAGCGCCGACTGCGTCGCGTCTTCGTCCACACCCATCGCCCACTCGGTGTGGTAGCCGTCGCCGCCCCGGATG
>LZSH01000202.1 GCA_001665255.1 Mycobacteriaceae bacterium 1482268.1
GCGCCGATTTCCGCCAGCCACGTCAACCCGAGTTCCTCGGCCTTGGCCTTGTTCATCAGGACCAGGGCAGCCGCGCCGTCGGAGATCTGCGACGCTGAACCGGCGGTGATGGTGCCGTCCTTGCCGAACGCGGGCTTCAACCCGGACAGCGATTCCGCGGTGGTGTTGGCGCGGCTGCCGTGGTCGTGATGAACAAGGCCAAGGCCGAGGAACTCGGGTTGACGTGGCTGGCGGAAATCGGCGCCCACGGAGTGGTCGCAGGACCCGACTCGACGTTGCAGAGCCAGCCGGCCAACGCCATCAAGAAGGCCATCGCCCGTGAAGGCATCACGGTCGATCAGCTCGACGTCGTCGAGATCAACGAAGCGTTCGCCGCAGTCGCCCTGGCCTCGATGAAGGAGGCCGGCGTCAGCGCCGACAAGGTCAACATCAACGGCGGAGCGATCGCGCTGGGACACCCGATCGGGATGTCGGGTGCGCGCATCACCCTGCATGCCGCCCTCGAGCTGGCGCGGCGCGGGTCGGGGTACGCCGTTGCGGCTCTGTGTGGAGCAGGTGGGCAGGGCGACGCGCTGATCCTGCGGGCCGACTGAGAGATCTACGACACGTTGTAGTAATTGTGTCTGTCCTCGGGCAGAATGGCGCCATGACGAGCGTTTTTGGTCTCCGCAGCAGGGTCGGCTGGTTTCGTCTGATTGCGCTGGCCGAGGCGGTCAGTTGGGTCGGCCTGCTGACCGGCATGTACTTCAAGTACCTCGGCACGCCCAGGACCGAGATCGGTGTGAAGGTCTTCGGCATGGCGCACGGGCTGATCTTCGTCGCCTTCGTGCTGGCGGGTGTGCTGGTCGGACTCTCCATGCGCTGGACGGTGCGCACTTGGTTGCTGGCGTTGCTGGCGAGCGTCGTGCCGTTGTGCAGTGTGATTTTTCTCATATGGGCAGATAGATCGGGTCGATTGGGCGCCACGGGCGTCTCCGTACGGCAGCTGCAACCAGGCCGATCCCTACCCGAAACGACGTGACAGACTTGGTGCGTGACTCGTCCTCGTCCTGCCGCCGGGCCCTCCATCGCCGGCGCGGTTGACCTTTCCGCCCTCAAGCAGCGCCCCGCCCCCGCAGGCGACGGCGCACCGGGACAAAGCTCAGGTGCGCCCGGAGGCGTGGAAATCACCGAGGCCAATTTCGAAGCCGAGGTCCTCACCCGGTCCAACCAGGTGCCGGTCGTCGTCGTGCTGTGGTCACCGCGTAGCGACGCCAGCGTGCAGCTGATTGATGCGCTTGCGAGCCTGGCGGCCAATGGCGGGGGCAAGTGGTCGCTGGCCACCGTGAATGTCGACACGACACCGCGCGTCGCCCAGATCTTCGGTGTGCAGGCGGTGCCGACGGTCGTGGCGTTGGCTGCGGGTCAACCGTTGTCCAGCTTCCAGGGCATGCAGCCGGCCGACCAATTGCGCGGCTGGATCGACTCGTTGTTGAACGCCACCGCCGGCAAACTCAGCGGTGCGGCAGACAGCGACGAGCCCGAACAAGTCGACCCAGAATTAGCGCAAGCGCGCGCGTATCTGGACGCGGGTGAGTTCGATGCAGCGCTGGCGGCCTACCAGAAGATCCTCGACGCCAAGCCTGACCACGAGGAGGCCAAGGGCGCGGTTCGTCAGATCGCGTTTTTGGCTCGCGCTTCCACTCGCCCACCGGAGGCAGTCGTGACGGCAGATGCCGCGCCCGACGACATCGAAGCCGCGTTCGCCGCGGCCGACGTCGAGGTCTTGCAGCAGAATGTCACGGCGGCGTTCGACCGGCTCATCGCGCTGGTGCGCCGCACGGCAGGCGATGAGCGCACATCTGTGCGCACGCGGCTGATCGAGCTCTTCGAACTGTTCGACCCGGCCGACCCCGACGTCATCGCAGCCCGACGCAAGCTCGCCAACGCGTTGTACTGACGCGGTGTACGGGCGTCGAGATCGACGAAATGGCGCGTGGCACTCGCACTTTCGCGCCCATATGTTGGTTTGGGCGTAAAGCAGGTCAGGGGAGCTCGGGTTCGAACCAGAGGGCCGAGAGCGGGGGCAGCACCATCACCGCCGACGCGGGTCGACCGTGCCACGGCTCATCGGTCGCCTCGATGGCTCCGTAGTTGCCGATCCCCGAACCGTTGTAGATGTCGGCGTCGGTGTTGAGCACCTCGCGCCAAATGCCCGCGTGCGGCAGGCCGAGCCGGTAGCGGGTGTGCTCGGCGCCGGAGAAATTGAACACGCACGCCATCAACGAACCGTCATCACCAAACCGTAAGAAGCTCAACACGTTGTTCGCGGAGTCGTTGGCGTCGATCCACGAATAGCCCTCCGGGCGGGTGTCTTGTGACCACAGGGCCCGCCGCGTGCGGTAGATCTCGTTGATGTCGCGCATCATCCGCAGCGCGCCGGTCGAGAAGCTGTTCTCGTCGAGTTGGTACCAGTCCAGCCCGCGTTCCTCGGACCATTCCGCGCGCTGGCCGAATTCCTGGCCCATGAACAACAACTGCTTGCCGGGATGGGCCCATTGATAGGCCAGCAGATTGCGCAGTCCGGCCGCCTTCATGTGGTCGTTGCCGGGCATTCTGCCCCACAGTGTGCCCTTGCCGTGCACCACTTCGTCGTGGCTGATCGGCAGCACGTAATTCTCGCTGTAGGCATACAGCATCGAGAAGGTGATCTCGTGGTGGTGAAAGCTGCGGTGGATGGGGTCGCGCTTGATGAACTCCAGCGTGTCGTTCATCCAGCCCATGTTCCACTTCATCGAGAAGCCAAGGCCACCAAGGTTTGTCGGGCGCGTGACACCGGGCCACGAGGTCGACTCCTCGGCGATGGTGACGATGCCGGGAGCCACCTTGTGCACGGTGGCGTTCATCTCCTGTAGGAACTGCACCGCCTCGAGGTTCTCCCGGCCGCCGTAGATGTTGGGCGTCCAGCCGCCCTCCGGGCGCGAGTAGTCGAGGTAGAGCATCGAGGCCACAGCATCGACGCGCAGGCCGTCGATGTGGAACTCCTGCAGCCAGTACAGCGCGTTGGCCACCAGGAAGTTGCGCACTTCGGCACGGCCGAAGTCGAAAACGTAGGTGCCCCAGTCGAGTTGCTCACCGCGTCGCGGGTCGGAGTGCTCGTAGAGCGGCGTTCCATCGAAGCGGCCCAACGCCCAGGCGTCCTTCGGGAAGTGCGCGGGCACCCAATCCATGATGACGCCGATCCCTGCCTGGTGCAGCGTGTCGACGAGATGGCGGAACTCGTCCGGCGTGCCAAGCCGCGAAGTCGGCGCATAGTACGACGTGACCTGATAACCCCAGGATCCACCGAACGGATGCTCGGCGACGGGCATCAACTCGACATGCGTGAACCCCTGCGAGACAACATATTCCGTCAACTGTTCGGCAAGCTGAAGGTAGTCCAGGCCCGGCCGCCACGACATCAGATGCACCTCGTAGGTGCTCATCGGCTCGAACACCGGGTTCTGTTGTGCGCGACGAGTCATCCAGTCGGTGTCACCCCAGGTGTAGTCGCTCTTGGTCACTCGCGACGCCGTCTGCGGTGGCACCTCGGTGGCGAATGCCATCGGGTCGGCGCGTTCGGTCACCACACCGTCGGCCCCGTGCACACGAAACTTGTAGTTGCCCCCGATCGGGAATCCGGGCCAGAACAGTTCCCACACGCCCGTCGAACCGAGTACCCGCAGGGGCGCCTCGTCGCTGTCCCAGTGGTTGAAGTCGCCGATCAGGCTGACCCCCTTGGCGTTCGGCGCCCATACTGCGAATGAGACGCCCTCTACCACCCCGTCAGCCGTCTCGAAACTGCGTGGGTGCGCACCGATGATGTCCCACAGTCGTTCGTGGCGTCCCTCGGAGAACAGGTGCAGGTCCAGCTCGCCCAGGGTGGGCAGGAACCGATAGGCGTCGGCCACCGTGTATGAACCACCCGACTCGTAGCTCACCTGCAGCCGGTAATCAATCAGGTTCGTGAAGGGCAGCGCCACCGCGAACAGTCCGGAATCGAGGTGGGCGAACACATATCGCTCGCCGCCGACCACCGCCGCGACCTCCACGGCGTGCGGGCGGTATGCCCGCAGCACCGTATGGTCGCCGTACTCGTGGGCGCCCAATATCGAATGCGGATTGTGGTGTTCGCCCGCGAGCAGCCGGTTCAGATCGGTCGGATCTGGCCGCAGGTGCGGGCTGGTGAGTTGGTTGGTCCGGGTCATGTTCAACAGCCCCCTCATTCCCTGCGAAGCAGGTTCGGTCGTTCTTCGGCGGGTATCCGCGGCATGTTCAGCACATGGGCTACCGCCCTGGCCGGATCAAGACGGACGTAATTCGACTGTCCCCATTGGTATTCCTCACCGGTGATCTCGTCGCGCACCCAGAATCTGTCGTATGGCTGCATCGCCAGCGCACCCATGTCCAGCCATAGCGTGCCCTCCTCGACGCCGAACGGGTTCAACGTGACCACCACCAGCACCGCATCACCGGTCACCGGATCGAACTTGCTGTAGGCGAGCAGCGCGTCGTTGTCGACGTGGTGGAACTTCAGCGTCCGCAGCTCTCGCAGAGCCGGATGCAGATGGCGAATCTCGTTGAGCCGCCCCAGGAACGGCTCCAAGGACTCGCCGCGGGCCAGCGCGGCCTCGAAGTCACGTGGCCGCAGTTCGTATTTCTCGGAGTCGAGGTATTCCTCGCTGCCCTCGCGCACCGGGCGATGCTCGAACAACTCGTAACCGGAGTAGACGCCCCACGCCGGACTGAACGTCGACGCCAGCACGGCGCGGATCGCGAACATTCCTGGGCCGCCCTGCTGCAGGGATTCGTGCAAGATGTCGGGCGTATTGACGAACAGGTTGGGGCGGGCGTAATCAGCGTGTTCGACGATCTGCTCACCGAACTCGGTCAGCTCCCACTTCGCGGTGCGCCACGTGAAATAGCTGTAGGACTGCGTGAAGCCGAGCTTGGCCAACCCGTAAAGGCGCGCGGGCCGCGTGAAGGCCTCCGACAGGAACAGCACGTCGGGGTCGGTCGCCTTGACCTGGCCGATCAGCCACGCCCAGAAGTTGGGCGGCTTGGTGTGCGGATTGTCGACCCGAAATATCTTGACCCCGTGGCTGATCCAATGCTGCACCACCCGCAGCACTTCGTTGTAGATGCCCGCCGGATCGTTGTCGAAGTTGATCGGATAGATGTCCTGGTACTTCTTCGGCGGGTTCTCCGCGTAGGCGATGGTGCCGTCGGGCAGCACCGTGAACCACTCCCGATGCTCCTTGGCCCACGGATGATCGGGTGCGGCCTGCAGCGCCAGGTCCAGTGCCACCTCCATGCCCTGATCGCGGGTCGCGGCGACGAAGTCGTCGAAATCCTCGATCGTGCCCAGCTCGGGGTGCACGGCGTCGTGGCCCCCCTCGTCGCTGCCGATCGCCCACGGTGATCCGACATCCTTGGGGCCTGCGGTCACGGAGTTGTTGCGGCCCTTGCGGTGCACCTTGCCGATCGGGTGGATCGGCGGCAGGTACACCACGTCGAACCCCATCCGCGCGATGCGCGGCAACGCTTTTGCCGCCGTGGCGAAAGTCCCGTGAACAGGGTTTCCCTTCTTGTCCCAGCCGCCGGTGGACCGCGGAAACATCTCGTACCAGGCGCTGAACCGGGCCTCCGGCCGATCCACCCAGACGCCGTAGGTGTCGCCGCGGGTGATCTGGTCGCGCAGCGGATACTGCGCCAGCAGTTCGCCCACCTCCTCGGAGAGCGCGAGGCCAGCGCGGGTGAACGGGTCGCCCGGCTTGCGCAACGTTTCGGCCGCCTCGATGAGCGGGTCGCGCCGCCCGCGGGGCAGCCCGGTGGCAGCGCGCTCGAGCAGTCGCGCGCCGACGATCAGGTCGTTGGACAGCTCGGTTTCGCTCTGACCGGCGTCGAGTTTGGCGGTGACGTTGTGCCGCCACGTCGCAATCGGGTCGCCCCAGCCGTCCACCCGAAACGTCCAGAGCCCGACGCGGTCGGGGCAGAACACGCCGTGGAACACGTCAGGGGTGCGACCCTTGCCCATCGGGATGGCTTGCGGCTTGACCTTCGGCGCCGGTGTGACGACGTCCTCGATCGGGACGGGTTTGGGCGCCGCATCCGGCTTGGGTCCGTCTGCCAACTGTGGATAATCCGTGCCGTGGTAGCGCACCACCAGGGTGGCTGCGACCGCATCGTGTCCCTCGCGCCACACCGTGGCCCGCACCGGGATCACCTCGCCTACGACTGCCTTCGCGGGATAGCGTCCTGCAGACACCACAGGTGCGACGTCATCGATTCCGATACGACCGGCCACCTACCCAACTCCTTCATGGCGCGGCCCACATCGAGGGCCGCTGTCGTCTGGATTCATCTACCTCGAGTACCTCGAGAACCTCTCCGGCGCCCTATACCCACCGTAGTGTCCGGCCCAACCACTTGCTGACGAAGCTTCGCCCCGACGAAGCCTGCACGCTGGCTGATCATCAGTAAGGTTGGGTCGCGTGAAAGCCCTCCGACGGTTTACGGTCCGTGCGCATCTTCCCGAGCGACTGGTCGCGCTCGAGCGGCTTTCGATCAACCTGCGCTGGTCATGGGACAAGCCGACCCAGGACCTCTTCGCGGCCATCGATCCGGCGCTGTGGAAACAGGTCGGCTTCGACCCGGTCGCGCTGCTCGGCCAGGTCAGCCCGAAACGGCTGGACGAACTGGCCGCAGACGACTCGTTCGTCGGCAGGCTAGGCGAGATCGCCGGTCAGCTCGACGACTATCTGACCCGCTCGCTGTGGTACCAGGAGCGCGCCGCCGAAGGGGCGCAGTTGCCGAACGGCATCGCGTACTTCTCGATGGAGTTCGGCGTCGCCGAAGTGCTGCCGAACTACTCGGGTGGCCTGGGCATCCTCGCCGGTGACCACCTCAAATCGGCATCGGACTTGGGGCTGCCGCTGATCGCGGTCGGGCTGTACTACCGATCCGGCTACTTCCGCCAATCGCTGACCGCCGACGGCTGGCAGAAGGAGAACTATCCGTCGCTGGATCCGCAGGGCCTGCCGTTGCGATTGCTCACCGATCACGCGGGTGACCCGGTGCTGGTGGAACTCGCCATGCCCGACGCGGCGCAACTGCGGGCCAGGGTGTGGGTCGCGCAGGTCGGGCGAATCCCGTTGCTGCTGTTGGATTCCGACATCCCGGAAAACGAACACGAGCTGCGCAGCGTCACCGACCGGCTCTACGGCGGCGACCAAGAGCACCGGATCAAGCAGGAAATTCTGGCAGGCGTCGGCGGGGTCCGTGCGATCAGAGCGTTCACCGAAATCGAAGGGCTGCCGACGCCCGAGGTCTTCCACATGAACGAGGGCCACGCCGGTTTCCTCGGCGTCGAGCGGATCCGTGAACTCATTGAGTCCGGGCTCGATTTCGACACCGCCTTGACCGTGGTGCGGTCGTCCACCGTATTCACCACCCACACCCCGGTCGCCGCCGGCATCGACCGCTTCCCCGTCGAGATGGTGAAGCGCCACTTCGGCAGCGGGGAAGGCAGCCCTGCGGGCGCCACCTCACGGCTGCTGCCTGGTGTTCCGCTGGATCGAGTCATCGCTTTCGGGGCGGAGGACGACCCGTCGAAGTTCAACATGGCACACATGGGTCTGCGCCTGGCGCAGCGCGCAAACGGGGTGTCGCTGCTGCACGGGCGGGTCAGCAGGCACATGTTCAATGAGCTGTGGCCGGGATTTGACCCGTCGGAGGTGCCGATCGGTTCGATCACCAACGGCGTACACGCGCCGACGTGGGCAGCACCACAATGGCTTCAGCTCGGACGGGAACTTTCGGGCGGCGACCTGCCCAGCGCGCCAGCCGTGTGGGAGCCCGCACTCTGGGAACGGTTGCAGCAGGTCGACCCCTCGCACCTGTGGTGGATCCGGTCGCAGCTGCGCGAGTCGCTGGTCAATGACGTCCGGGAGCGGTTACGTCGGTCCTGGCATGAGCGCGGCGCTTCCGACGCCGAACTAGGTTGGATCGCAACGGCTTTCGATCCCAATGTGCTGACGGTCGGGTTCGCCCGACGGGTGCCGACGTACAAGCGGTTGACCCTGATGCTGCGGGACCCGGACCGCCTCGAGAAGTTATTGCTCGACGAATCGCGGCCGATCCAGCTGATCGTGGCGGGTAAGTCGCATCCCGCCGACGAAGGCGGCAAGGCGCTGATCCAGCAGATAGTGCGGTTCGCCGACCGGCCCGAGGTTCGGCATCGCATCGCGTTTCTGCCCGACTACGACATGTCGATGGCGCGGCAGTTGTACTACGGCTGCGACGTCTGGCTCAACAATCCGCTACGTCCGCTCGAAGCGTGTGGCACGTCGGGAATGAAGAGCGCGCTCAACGGCGGACTGAACCTCTCCATTCGCGACGGCTGGTGGGACGAGTGGTACGACGGCGAAAACGGTTGGGAGATACCGACGGCCGACGGCTTATTCGACGAGGGCAGGCGCGACGACCTGGAGGCCGCGGCGCTCTACACCTTGATCGAGAAGTCGGTGGCGCCGAAATTCTATGACCGCGACGACCGCGGTGTACCGGTGCGCTGGGTCGAAATGGTCCGTCACACACTGGAAGTATTGGGGCCCAAGGTGCTGGCGTCGCGGATGGTGCGCGACTACACCGAAAAGTACTACGCGCCCGCCGCGCAGTCCCTGCGCCGAACAGTCGAACCCGACGTAGAAGGCGGCGTACCCTTCGGTGCCGCTTGGGATCTGGCCGCCTACCGCCAGCGCGCGCAGGAGGCGTGGCCGAAAATTGAGATCTCCGACGTCGACAGCACAGGGCTGCCCGACACCCCGGTACTCGGTTCGGAGCTCACCCTCTCGGCGACTGTCCAGCTGGCGGGTCTGAAACCCAGCGAGGTGACAGTTGAGGCGGTTCTTGGACGAGTCGACGCCGCCGACGCGCTGATCGACCCGGTGACCGTCCCGATGGCGCACAGCGGCACCGCCGAGGGCGGGACGGACGTCTTCTCGGCGACGACGCCGTTGCCGGTGGCGGGACCCGTCGGCTACACGGTGCGCGTGTTGCCGCATCACTCGCTATTGGCTTCTGACACCGAGCTCGGGTTGGTCGCACTCGCCTGACCTACGCCAATTCGGTGCACTTGCATTCGGCGTGCTGTGCCGTCGATGTAAGTTCCGTGAATGCTGCGTTGCGTGACGTTGTTGGCCACTGTCGCGGTCGCGTCTGCACTTATAGTGCCGACGGCATCGGCCGATCCGGAGACGGAACCCGCCGTCAACACTGTGGATGCGGCGCCGGCGCCGCCTGAGGGTGCCCCGCCGACCGAGCTGGGACCGGTGGATCTCGTCGAATCCTCGCCTCCGGCCACCACGAAGTCACCCGACGGTTGGACTTTGACGGTATCGGCCAAGGACGAGACGCAGCGGGTCATCCAGCCGCTGACAACCGCGATATCGACGCGCGAATACGAGGTCGGCGGCGTGTTCAAGGCCTCCATGACAGGGCCAGAGGAAGACGTGGTGCCTGAGGGCACGTTCGAAGTCGGCTATCAGATCGGCTGTGGCATCGACATGAGCACTTCCAACGGTGTCGTGATGAGCGGCAGCCTGGGCCTGACGCCCGGCTTGGGTCTGGGTGGGCTCGGCGCCGGTGTGCCTACCCCCATACCGACCTTGCTGTCGCCGATCAGCGGATCGCTTGCCGTGGCACTGAAGCCGGGCATCATCAACATGATTCCGGTGACGAAGAAGGAGTTCGAAGGCGCTGAGCCGTGGGTGCAGATCACCGGATTCCGGGTCAAGATCGACGGCTGCGTCGGCGAATCCTTCATCCGCTCCTACGCATTTCTCACCCGCTCGACGAAAGTCTCCGACGCCATCATCGGTTACTACGGGGTGACCAAGAAGGTGTAGCGGGTCAGGGGAATCGCTTGAAGCAGCGGTCCTCGTCGCCGAGCACCCCGGTGCGAAACGCATCCATGCGGGAGAAACCCGACGGCACCGTCTCGCCGTTGACGTCGCTGGCCGCCAGCCCGTTGGTGAGCAGGCCGGAGACGGCCTCGTCGAGATCCCCCGCTGTCAGCGCGACCGTGTTGCCGTCTGCCGTGGTGACCGCATCCGTCATCTTGGTCGTCGCCACTCCCGTCAGGCATGCGGTGCGCAGCGCAGCCTCGGCGTTGTCCAGCGGCAGTCCGCCCTGCTCCCGCTGAAGCGCGAGCATGTACCGGGAGACGAGGATCGAATACGCCGTGTTGTCGCCGGTCACCTCGCCGCCGCCGGCATCCTGGCCCGACGGCGCGCCCATCGCTTCGAGTTCGGACATGTCGACGGCGATTGTGTTGGTGGCGGGGCAGTAGGAGACCGGTGGGCTGGGACGCGCGTCGGGGCAGTCGTCGGCCGAATCGGCGTCGAGGCGCAGCTTCGGCGGGTCGGCCGGCGAGAACAGCGTGCCCAGCGCGTCCACGACGGCCTTCACCGATTCCTCGCTCACCGGCCATTCGCCGGTCTGGTCCTGCTGCAACTCGACCGGCAGATCGCCGCGGCGCTGGGTGATCTCCTTGGCGTCGATCGCAGCGCACGACGCCGCGCCGTCGGTGAACCCGAACTGAAACGCGGTGATCCGTTCGAATGCCGAGCCGTGTTCGTTTGCCCCGGGGGCGTAGTCGTCCTCGCTGAGCAACGGGTCGCGAATCGAAATCACCGCCGCCAGAAGGCTGTTGAGACCATCTGCGGTACTGAGCGTGAATCGGTCGGAATTACCCTCGGCCACCCAACGCATGTACGCGCCCGCGAAGCAGTCGGCCTGCTGTTCGGCGACCAGCGTCGGAGTGCGCTTCTTGTTGAGCTTGGCCTGGTGTTGGATCGCGTGCCCGTATTCGTGGGCCAGCACGTTGGTGACAGCGATTTCGCCGAAGTCGTCGCGCAGCGACGGCAGCAGCACACCGCGGTCCCATCCGACGGTGTCGTCGACGAAGCAGAAGCCGGCGTTCTCCAGGCCGTAGGTGTCTTCCCCGCAGAACTTCTGAGTCTCGAATTTGCCCGCGTCCCAGGAGATCAGCGCCTTGACGGGGGTGAAGTCGTCGTCGAATGTCTCGGGGTAGACGGTGGCCCAGAAGTCTTCGATATCGCTGATGGAGGCGGCGGCAAGCTCGTCGATCTCACCTCCGTCGCTGTTCTCGACGTCACGCGATGGCTTCTTGGCGTCCGAACGCAAGCCCGTCGGACCGTCGACGGCGGGCATGCCCGCCACCTTGAAGGGATCGTCGAAGACGGACACCGGATTGCCCTTGACCGTGGTCGAGCAGGATACGACGAGCAATGCGCAGGCGATGGCAAGCACGCCGGCGACGAAGGGGCGTCGGCTCATTGGCGTCACGATAATGGGGCGCTGGCGCCATGGAGGCGTTCCAACGCTTGCCGGACACGAATCGGGTCCGTAGTCGCCCAGAACGGCGGCAGCGACGCCCGCAGATAGCCTCCGTAACGTGCGGTAGCCATCCGTGAGTCCAGCACCGCCACCACGCCGCGGTCGTCGGACCGCCGCAACAGCCGACCCGCGCCCTGGGCGAGCAGCAGAGCGGCATGGCTGGCCGCCACGGTCATGAACCCGTTTCCGCCCCGCGCTGCCACGGCCCGCTGGCGCGCCGACAGGAGCGGATCGTCGGGGCGCGGGAACGGGATGCGGTCGATCAACACCAAAGACAGCGACGGGCCCGGCACGTCGACACCCTGCCACAGCGACAGCGTGCCAAAGAGAGACGTCGATGGGTCGTCGGCGAACTGCTTCACCAGTGCCGATGTAGCGTCGTCGCCTTGGCACAGCACCGGGGTGGACAACCGTTCGCGCATGATCTCTGCCGCGGCGCGGGCCGCCCGCATCGACGAGAACAGTCCCAATGTGCGTCCGCCCGCGGCCCGGATCAGCGTCTCGATCTCGTGGAGCTGCTCGGCGGACCCGGTGCCATCACGACCCGGTGGCGGCAGATGCGCAGCGACGTAAAGGATTCCGGACTTGGCATGCTCGAACGGCGAGCCGACATCAAGGCCGCGCCACTCCGCCTTCTCGTCGCCCGCCGTCAACCCCCACGCCGCCGCCATGGCGTCGAACGACCCTCCCACGGTCAGCGTCGCCGACGTCAGCACGGTGGTGGACTGCTCGAAGAGCCTGGCGCGCAACAGACCTGCCACCGACAGCGGCGCCACTCGCATCACGGCCCTGACGGACCCGCGGTTCTCCTCATGGTCGATCCACACCACATCGTCGCGGTCCGGGATGGCGGGGACGAAAGAGGCCACGATGCGCGTCGCGGTATCGCTGATGTCTGACAGTGCCGTGACGGCCTCGGCACGCGCCGACGCCGCCTTGGGATCTGACGGTGACAGGTCGATCGCCGACCGCACCCTGCTCGCGGCATCGCGCAGCGCGGTCAGGTAGGTCGCCATCTCGTCGTCGAGGTGATCGATGCGTCCCGGCGTCGCGTCGTGGATCGCCGACACGAACGTCGCCGTCGACGCCTCAAGCCGTTGCGCCAGTTCAGGTTCGACGAGCCGGGTGGCGCGGCGGGTGGCGGCGCTGAGTATCGCGTTGGACAGTTCGGCCGTCGCCACGCCCGTGACGCGTTCGGTCAATTCGTGGGCCTCGTCGACCACGAGCAGCTGGTGTTCTGGCAGCACCGCCGCG
This sequence comes from Mycobacteriaceae bacterium 1482268.1, assembly GCA_001665255.1. Taxonomy (GTDB): domain Bacteria; phylum Actinomycetota; class Actinomycetes; order Mycobacteriales; family Mycobacteriaceae; genus Mycobacterium. Next base: position 12,694 of record LZSH01000202.1, read on the forward strand.
TCGGAGATGGCGTCGATGGCCAACAGGGCGTGGTTGGTGACGACGATGTCGGCATGGCCGGCGGTGTCGCGGGCTTTCTCCGCGAAGCAGTCGGTGCCGAAGGGGCACCGCGCAGCGCCGATGCATTCCCTGGCCGAGACGCTGACCTGCGCCCAGGAGCGGTCGGATACACCGGGGGTGAGCTCGTCGCGGTCGCCGGTCTCGGTGCTCGCGGACCAGGACGTCAGCCGTTGCACGTCGCGTCCGAGCGCCGTCGACGCTGCAGCGTCGAACAGCTCGTCCTGCGAGCGGTCGTCCGGCTCCGACGCCGGACCATCTTGACTGCCGTTGTGAATCTTGTTCAGGCACAGGTAGTTACCGCGTCCCTTGAGGAGTGCGAACGTCGGCCGCCGCGGTAGGGCACCAGTCAGCGAGTCGGCCAGTGCCGGCAGATCGCGGTCGACGAGCTGGCGTTGCAGCGCGATCGTCGCCGTCGACACCACCACGGGTTCGTCGGCAGCCACGGCGCGCGCGATCGCAGGCACCAGATAGGCAAGCGACTTACCGGTGCCGGTCCCCGCCTGCACGGCCAGATGCTCGCACGCCTCGAAGGCGTGGGCCACCGCCTCGGCCATCTGCACCTGACCGCTGCGCTCGCTTCCGCCCAGCCCGGCGACGGCGGCGGCGAGCAGTTCGGTGACCGGAACTGCGTCGGACGTGACTCCTCCTATGCACCTCGGCCGGCGGCCGCAACCATCCGGGTCGGAATCGCGGGTTCGCCGCGAGACAGGCTCAGCCCGTCCCACGGCAGGCTGTGCAGCCCCTGCGCCACTCGATCACGGGCGGCGGCCAGGCTGAAATCTGCGACGGGCTGGCCGCTCTCGACGAGTGAGACCGTCACCTCCCGCGCGTTGAGGTCGGAGTGCGGGGCAGCCTGCCCGGCAGGGTAGATGACCTCCTCGACGATGGTGCCCGATGGCTTGGCCAGCCGCATCGCCCGTTTTCGGCCGCCGTGCGACTCCTTGTGCAGGCTGCGTTTCTCCACCGGCATTCCATCCACCTCGACCAGCTTGTAGACCATGCTCGCGGTGGGAGCTCCCGAACCGGTCACCACCGATGTGCCGACGCCGTAGGAGTCCACAGGCTCGGCGCGCAGCCCGGCGATCGCGAACTCGTCCAGGTCACCGGAAACCACGATGCGGGTCTTCGTCGCGCCGAGGCCGTCGAGTTGGGCGCGCACCTGTCGGGCCAGCACGCCGAGGTCGCCCGAGTCGATGCGAACCCCGCCGAGCTCGGGGCCCGCCACCTCGACGGCGTTGGCAACGCCCCGGGTGATGTCGTACGTGTCGACCAGCAGAGTGGTGCCCACGCCGAGCGCCCCGACCTGCGTTCGAAAGGCGGCCTTTTCCCACTCTGATGTTCGTTGCTCGAACTCCTCATCGCCCGGGTCGACAGCGGATGACGTGTGCAGAAGCGTGAAGGCGTGCGCGCTCGTCCCCAACGCGGGCACGCCGTATCGACGTCCCGCCTCGAGGTTCGATGAGCCGGTGAATCCGGCGAGATAGGCGGCCCGTGCGGCGGCCACGGCGGCCTGCTCGTGAGTGCGCCGGGAACCCATTTCGATCAGGGCGCGACCCTCGGCCGCACATGTCATCCTGGCCGCTGCCGACGCGATCGCGGTGTCGTGATTGAAGATCGACAACGCCAGCGTCTCCAGCAGCACGCATTCACCGAAGGAACCGTGCACCGCCAATACCGGCGAACCGGGAAAGTACAACTCCCCTTCGGCGTAGCCGTCCACGTCGCCGCGGAACTGGTAATCGGCCAGATAGGCCAGTGTCGTGTCGTCGAGAAAATCTGATAGCGACTCCAGCGCGGCATCGTCGAACGTGAACTCCGCCAAGGCATCCACGAATCGTGCGGTTCCTGCGACGACGCCGTAACGCCGGCCATGGGGCAATCGGCGGGCGAAAACTTCGAAGGTGGTGCGCCGGTGCGCGGTCGAGTCCCGCAGTGCCGCTGCAAGCATGGTCAGCTCGTATTTGTCGGTCAGCAGCGCTGCTGTCATTGCCCAACCGTAACCGTTCTCTTGCCCCGATACGCCCCGGCTATTCTGGGCACATGGTCACCCCAGCGAAGGCCCGCCCGGGAACTCGCGAGGAGCAGCACGTCGCCACCGTCTCCGACACCGAGTCCCCGTGGGTGACCATTGTGTGGGATGACCCGGTGAACCTGATGACCTACGTGACCTATGTCTTCCAAAAGTTGTTCGGCTACAGCGAGCCGCACGCCACCAAACTCATGCTGCAGGTGCACAACGAAGGCAAGGCGGTGGTGTCCGCGGGCAGCCGAGAGTCGATGGAAGTCGACGTGTCCAAGCTGCATGCCGCCGGTCTGTGGGCGACGATGCAGCAGGACCGCTAGGCCAGGGGCTGGGACGCGATAGTGCGTAAGTGGAAACGGGTCGATACTGCAGACGGCCCGCGCTTTCGTTCGGCCTTGGCGTCGCACGAGGCATCGCTATTGGAAAGCCTCGTGACGTCGATGGTCGGCATGCTCGACGAGCGCGAATCCTCCGCTCCCGCTGACGAACTCGAAGAGATCACCGGCCTGAAGACCGGCAACTCGCGTCCTCCCGACGACGACACCATGAAACGGCTGCTGCCCGATTTCTTCCGTCCGCAGAACGATCATCCCGCCGGTTCGGGTACCGCGGAGAGCCTCAACAGCGCGCTGCGCAGTCTGCATGAGCCGGAGATCATCGCCGCCAAACGCGAAGCGGCGCAACGGGTCTTGAGCACCGTACCCGCCGGCGGCGGCCGGCTCGAGCTGACAGAGGACGATGCCCACGCGTGGGCGGCCGCGGTCAATGACGTCCGGCTTGCGCTCGGCACGATGCTCGACATCGGTCCCGAGGGGCCGGACAGGCTGCCGCCCGACCATCCGATGGCGGGCCATTTCGACGTGTACCAGTGGCTGACGGTGCTGCAGGAGTATCTCGTCCTTGGCCTGATGGACAAGAAATGAGCGCCATCACCGATGTCGGCGGTATCCGCGTTGGCCAACACCACCGCATCGACGCCGGCGTGACCCTGGGCTCCGGCTGGGCCAGCGGCACGACGGTCGTGCTGACCCCGCCGGGGACCGTGGGTGCCGTCGATGGCCGCGGCGGTGCGCCGGGCACGCGGGAGACCGACCTGCTCGACCCCAGCAACTCGGTCCGCCACGTCGACGCCGTGGTCCTCACCGGCGGCAGCGCGTACGGCCTCGCCGCAGCCGACGGGGTGATGCGATGGCTCGAGGAACAGGGCCGCGGAGTGGCGCTGGACGGGGGAGTCGTCCCGATCGTCCCCGCGGCGGTGGTCTTCGATCTGCCCGTCGGCGGCTGGGAATGCAGGCCCACCGCCGAGTTCGGTTACACCGCCGCTGACACTGCGTCCACGGAGGTGGCCGTCGGCGCGGTCGGCGCCGGAGCCGGCGCTCGCGTCGGGGTGCTCAAGGGTGGGGTCGGCACCGCGTCGGTCAACCTCCCCGACCTCGGTGTCACGGTCGGCGCGATTGTCGTGGTCAATTCCGCGGGCGAGGCCGTCGACCCTGCCACCGGACTGCCCTGGCAGGCCGATCAGATCCAGGAGTTCGGTCTGATTCCGCCGCCGCCTGACCAGATCGCGGCCTACGCCGCCCGGCACACCGAGCTCAGCCCGCTCAACACGACGATCGCGGTGATCGCCACGGACGCCGCGATGAGCGCTGCCGGGTGCCGCCGCGTCGCGATCGCCGCCCATGACGGCCTGGCCCGCACCATCCGGCCGTGTCACACCCCGCTGGATGGCGATACGGTGTTCGCGCTGGCCACCGGCGCCGTCGAGGTGCCGCCGGATCCGGAGACACCGGCGTCGATGTCACCGGAGGTGCCACTGATCACCGCCGTCGGGGCAGCCGCGGCAGATGTCCTGGCCCGGGCGGTGCTCGTCGGCGTCCTTGCGGCAGAGTCAGTAGCCGGAATACCGACCTACCGGGACGTGTTGCCCGGAGCATTCTCGGCGTGAACAGGAAGGGGACCGCTCGTGCTGGTGATTCGCGCCGACCTCGTCGACGCCATGGTCGCGCACGCCCGTGCCGACCACCCCGACGAGGCGTGTGGAGTGATCGCCGGACCCGAGGGGTCCGACCGTCCCGAAAGGCACATCGCGATGCTCAACGCCGAGCGGTCGCCGACGTTCTACCGGTTCGACTCGATGGAGCAGTTCAAGGTGTGGCGGTCGTTAGAAGACGCCGACGAGGCGCCCGTCGTCATCTACCACTCGCACACCGCGACCGAGGCCTATCCGAGCCGCACCGACATCTCGCTGGCCCAAGAACCCGACTCGCACTATGTATTGGTGTCCACGCGCGATCCCGATGAGCACGAGCTCCGCAGCTACCGCATCGTCGACGGCGTCGTGACCGAGGAACCCGTCAAGATCGTCGACAAGTACTAAAGAGAGGCCACCCATGAGCGTCACCGTGTCCGTCCCGACCATCCTGCGCAGTCACACCGGCGGCGAGAAGCGCGTCACCGCGACTGGCGACACCTTGCAGGCCGTCATCAGCGACCTGGAGGCCAACTACTCCGGCATCTCCGAGCGGCTGGTCGACCCGGCCAATCCTGGCAAGCTGCACCGTTTCGTCAACATCTACGTCAACGACGAGGACGTGCGCTTCTCCGGTGGCCTGGACACCGAAATCTCCGACGGCGATTCGGTGACGATCCTGCCCGCCGTAGCGGGAGGCTGAGTGGGCGTCCGATGACCCGCTACAACTCGCTGCTGGAGGCCCTCGGCAACACCCCGCTGGTCGGCCTGCGACGGCTGTCGCCTCGCTGGGACGACGGGGACGGCGCGCCGCACGTCCGGTTGTGGGCAAAGCTCGAGGACCGCAACCCGACGGGCTCGATCAAGGACCGGCCCGCGCTGCGGATGATCGAGCAGGCCGAGCGCGACGGGTTGCTCCATCCCGGCGCGACGATCCTCGAGCCGACCAGTGGCAACACCGGCATCTCACTGGCGATGGCGGCCCTGCTCAAGGGCTACTCGATGATCTGCGTGATGCCCGAGAACACGTCGATCGAGCGTCGTCAATTGCTGGAGCTCTACGGCGCGCGGATCATCTTCTCGCCTGCCGAAGGCGGCTCCAACACCGCTGTGGCGCACGCCAAGGAACTGGCCGCGCAGAACCCCGAATGGGTGATGCTCTACCAGTACGGCAACCCGGCCAACACCGACTCGCACTATGAGGGAACGGGACCCGAGCTTCTCGCCGACCTGCCGGAGATCACCCACTTCGTCGCGGGCCTCGGCACCACCGGGACGCTGATGGGCACGGGGCGGTATTTGCGCGAGCACGTGCCCGATATCCAGATCGTGGCCGCCGAGCCCCGCTATGGCGAAGGCGTCTACGCGCTGCGCAACATCGACGAGGGATTCATCCCCGAGCTGTACGACGAGGACGTGCTGACGACGCGGTTCTCGGTCGGATCGTTCGATGCGGTCAAGCGCACCCGAGAGCTCGTCCAGGTCGAGGGCATCTTCGCGGGTATCTCGACGGGTGCTGTGCTGCACGCCGCGCTCGGCATGGCGGCCAAAGCAGTGAAGGCCGGCGAGCGGGCCGACATCGCGTTCGTGGTCGCCGACGCCGGATGGAAGTATCTGTCGACCGGTGCCTACGCCGGTAGCCTTGACGAAGCGGAAGACGCTTTGGAAGGGCAGCTATGGGCTTGAGCGGACCTGGCTACGCGACCACGCCCGCGACGCCCAAGAAACGGCCTGCGTGGGTAACCGGCGGGGTCGCCATCCTCAGCTTTGTGGTGCTGCTATGGGTCATCGAGCTGTGGGACAGCCTGACCAACCACCGACTGGACCAGAACGGCATCCGGCCGCTGGAGACCGACGGGTTGTGGGGAATCGTCTTCGCGCCGTTGCTGCACTCGAACTGGGACCACCTGATCGCCAACACCGTGCCCGCATTGATCCTCGGCTTTTTGATGACGTTGGCGGGTGTGTCCCGGTTCATCTTCGCGACGGCCATCATTTGGGTCCTCGGCGGTTTCGGCACCTGGCTGATCGGCAATGTCGGGGCGCACTGCCCGTACGTCGGCGTGCGCTGCGAGGCCAACCACATCGGCGCATCCGGCCTCATCTTTGGCTGGTTGGCGTTTCTCATCGTGTTCGGGTTCTTCACCCGCAAGGTATGGGAAATCGTGGTCGGCGTCATCGTGCTGTTCGTCTACGGAGGCGTCCTGCTCGGTGTGCTGCCCGGCACGCCGGGCGTGTCATGGCAGGGCCATCTGTGCGGGGCCATCGCCGGCGTGATCGCGGCGTACATGTTGTCCGGACCGGAGCGCAAGGCGCGCGAAGCCCGCAGACGCCGTTCGCAGCTGCCGTCCTACGGCACGTGAGTACCGCGTTGACGCCAGTCGGCATCTTCGATTCCGGCGTCGGCGGACTCACGGTTGCGCGCGCGATCATCGACCAGCTGCCCGACGAAGACATCGTCTACGTCGGCGACACCGGCAACGGCCCTTACGGGCCGCTGACCATCCCGGAGATCCGCGCGCATGCGCTGGCCATCGGCGACGATCTCGTCGAGCGCGGCGTCAAGGCGTTGGTGATCGCATGCAACAGCGCCTCGTCGGCATGCCTGCGCGATGCCCGCGAACGCTATGCGCCGGTGCCCGTGATCGAGGTGATCCTGCCCGCCGTGCGACGGGCCGTGGCGACGACGCGCAACGGCCGCATCGGCGTGATCGGCACCGAGGCGACGATCGCGTCGGGCGCCTACCAGGATGCGTTCGCGGCTGCGCGCGATATTGAGGTCACCGGGGTGGCGTGTCCCCGCTTCGTGGACTTCGTCGAGCGCGGCGTCACCAGCGGCAGGCAGGTGCTCGGGCTGGCCGAGGGTTATCTGGAACCGCTACAGCGCGCCGACGTCGACACCCTGGTGCTGGGCTGCACCCACTATCCGATGTTGTCGGGGCTCATCCAGTTGGCGATGGGTGATGCGGTCACGTTGGTGTCCAGCGCCGAGGAGACGGCCAAGGATTTGGTCCGGGTGCTGAGCGAACTCGATCTGCTTCGCCCACATGACGCGCCGCCTGCGCAGCGGCGGTTCGAAGCGACCGGTGATCCTGAGGCGTTCACCACACTGGCGGCCCGCTTCCTAGGGCCGTCTCTCAATGGCGTTCGACCTGTTCAGCGTCACGCTGGCGCGCAATGATGACGTTCGTCAATCAATGCGGTGATGTTTTCGTCATTGGGATACCGGGCATGGCAAGCTAGTGTGCGTGCGAATCACCGTGCTCGGGTGCTCCGGCAGCGTCGTCGGGCCTGATTCGCCAGCGTCCGGTTATCTCTTGACCGCGCCCGACACCGCGCCTCTCGTCATCGATTTCGGCGGCGGCGTGCTGGGAGCGCTGCAGCGCCACGCGGACCCGAATTCGGTGCACGTTCTGCTGTCGCATCTTCATGCCGACCACTGCCTCGACCTACCGGGGCTCTTTGTTTGGCGGCGCTACCACCCGTCGCCCGCGCCCCAGAGGGGCCTGATGTACGGGCCGAAGAAAACGTGGGCGCGGCTCGGGGCGGCGTCGTCGCCGGAAGGTGCCGAGATCGACGACTTCAGCGACATCTTCGATATCCGGCACTGGGTCGACAGGGAAGCGGTGCAGATCGGGAACCTCACCATCGAGCCCCGACTGGTCTGTCACCCCACTGAGTCATACGGACTGCGCATCACGGACCCGTCCGGCGCCACCTTCGTCTACAGCGGCGACACCGGTGTCTGTGATTCGCTCGTCGAACTCGCCCGAGGCGCGGACGTGTTCCTCTGCGAAGCGTCGTGGACACATGACCCGTCGCGTCCGCCGAATCTGCATTTGTCCGGCACTGAGGCGGGACAGGCCGCGGCGCGTGCCGGTGTCGCCGAGTTGCTGCTGACGCACATCCCGCCGTGGACGTCGCGCGAGGACGTGATCAGCGAGGCGAAGGCTGAATTCGACGGACCGGTGCACGCGGTGGTGTGCGGAGAGTCGTTCCCCGTCACCCGGCATTGATGACGGGGGCATTGGCTAGGGTTGGCTGGTGTCCAGACGAGAAGACGGACGGCTTGACGACGAGCTGCGTCCGGTGGTTATCTCCCGCGGCTTCACCTCTCACCCGGCGGGATCGGTACTGGTGGAGTTCGGTCAGACCAGAGTGATGTGCACGGCGAGCGTCACCGAAGGTGTGCCGCGCTGGCGTAAGGGTTCGGGTCAGGGCTGGCTGACCGCGGAGTACGCCATGCTGCCCGCGGCCACCCATGAGCGCTCCGACCGGGAGTCCGTGCGCGGGCGCGTCGGTGGCCGCACCCAGGAGATCAGCAGGTTGATCGGGCGGTCGCTGCGCGCATGCATCGACTTGGCGGCCCTCGGCGAAAACACCATCGCGATCGACTGCGACGTCTTGCAGGCTGACGGCGGAACCCGGACCGCGGCCATCACCGGCGCATATGTTGCGTTGGCCGACGCGGTGACCTGGCTGTCGGCAGCTGGAAAGCTTGCCGACCCGCGCCCGCTGTCGTGCGCGATCGCGGCGGTGAGCGTCGGCGTCGTGGACGGCCGCGTCCGCACCGACCTGCCGTATACCGAAGACGCGCGGGCCGAGGTCGACATGAACGTGGTCGCCACCGACACCGGCACGCTGGTGGAGATCCAGGGCACGGGCGAGGGGGCGACGTTCCCCCGCACGACGCTGGACAAGCTTCTCGACGCGGCGCTGGCCGCCTGTGAGCAGTTGTTCGTCATTCAGCGCGAGGCGCTGGAAAAGCCGTACCCGGGCGAGTTGCCCGAGTCGGACACGCCGCAGAAGAAGGCGTTCGGAAGCTGATCGGCCCGGCTTCGGCCGAATATCATCTCCGGAGTGTGGAAACGCCGGTCAGCCAAACACTCGCCAGTCGGTCAGATTCTGTTGGGCTGTTTGGGCCTGTTGTTGGCGGCAGCGGGAGCGTGGGGCAACTTTGGTCTAGGCCAAGGGAAGATCGCCGCAGGACTCCTAATTCTCGTCGGAGCGATCGCGGTACTTCTCGCCGCGTTCTATCCGCACGTCGACAAGTTGGTCGAACTCGGCTTTCTCAGAATCCCTGCCGTGAAGATGCGCCGTGCCGAGAAGCAGATTGAACGGGGACAGGTCCTGGCCGGAAGCGATCTGGAATCGGTATCCAACGCGCTGGATGCGACGTTGGCCCGGTACAACATTTCACAGTCCGTCACGTCCCCCGTGCTGACGAACGAGCCGAGCACACACGAGGTATTGCTCGCCGATGACGCGGTGTTCATGATTGCAACGCTCACGGTCGATGACCGGAAGCTGGTCCAAGCCGAGGTCGCGCGGATGAGCCGTGTCGGATTTCAACCGGATCTCGACCCGCGCGAAACCAGTAGCCGCAAGACCGGTCGCTTCTACCGCATGCATCGAGTGCCTGATTCCGATATCAGGTTGTGGTATCGGCTGAAGAGCCATTCCGAACCGCGCACGCTGTACGTGGTCGTCGTCGAGAAGACAGCTGATTAGGTTGACGCAATTGCTGGTGGCCAGCCGCAATCGCAAGAAGCTGGCCGAGCTTCGGCGGGTACTAGACGGGGCGGACCTATCGGGTTTGACGTTGTTATCCCTCGATGACGTCGCCCCGTTCGACGAGGCACCGGAGACCGGCGCGACCTTCGAGGAGAATGCGATCGCCAAGGCGCGCGACGCTTGTGCGGCAACGGGGTTGGCCAGTGTGGCCGACGACTCGGGTCTCGAGGTCGATGCGCTGAACGGGATGCCGGGTGTGCTGTCGGCGCGCTGGGCCGGTGTGCACGGCGACGACGCCGCCAACACCGCATTGTTGCTCGCCCAACTTCGTGACGTTCCCGACGACCGACGTGTCGGTGCGTTCGTGTCGGCGTGCGCGTTGGTGTACGGAGCGGGCGACGCTCGACAAGAAGTCGTGGTGCGTGGAACGTGGCGGGGCACCATCGCGCGGGAACCACGCGGCGTCGGCGGGTTTGGCTATGACCCGGTGTTCGTTCCGACGGGCTCGACACGGACGGCGGCGGAGCTGACGGCCGAGGAGAAGGACGCCGCGTCGCACAGGGGGCGGGCGTTGACGCTGCTGGTGCCTGCGCTGCGCGAGCTGGTGAACCGGTGAAGCGTCCACGCCAGCGGGATCGTCACGCCGAGAGTGACCAGATACAGCGTGACCAACGAACCGGTGAACAGCGGCCATCGCAGCACGAGGCTCATGACGACCGCCATCACCGCCACGTGTAGGAGAAAGATCTCGTAGGAGATCTCGCCGAGCCGCACCATCGGCCGGCTGCCGAGAATCCGCGTGTAGCGGCTGGCCGGGCCGAGCACGGCTGTGCCCACTACGAGCATCGCGATGCTTGCGTAGAACAGCGCCTTGGTGACCGGAACCCAGGCAGGGTCGCCGCCGAGGATGGCGCCACCGATCGGCGTCGCCACGGCCAGGTACAAGGCCGCGGCCACCGGCAGCGTCACGCCGACGCGCCAGCGTGTGCCGATCGCCGCGAGGACCGCGAGAGTCATGCCACCGACGAAGCATGCGATGTGGGCGGGCAGCCACGTGCCGGCGGAGTTGGGCAGCAGGTCGGTGGTGTGGGCGACGATCAACCACGCGGGGGTGACTGCGGCCATCGCTGCAAGCCGAGTGAGTGCGGCGGAGGGTCGGGCGCCACGCCGTAAGACCAGCCAGGCCAGTGCGGGCAATGCGGCGTAGAACGACGCTTCGACGGCCAGGCTCCACATCTGCGACAGCCCCGGGTGCAGGAGAGTCACCAAGTAGTTGTCGGTATAGATCTGGGTCAGGGTGAGGTAGCGAACCAACCCGTGCCATGTCTGGCCTGGGTTGGGGCCGGGGGTGAAGACGGTGTAGACGCCGAAGGTCGCGAGCACGGCGACCACATACGCGGGCATGATCCGGCGGAACCGGTGCCGGGCGTAGCGGGCGAGCGATGGCGGTGGAGTCGCAGTCGTCGCGGCGATCACCCACGGGCGGAACAGCAGGAAGCCAGAGAGTGCGAAGAAGATCGCCACCCCGATTTCGAGACGCGCAAAGATCGCTCCGAGATACCCGTGCGTGAGCGCACCGGTAGCGAAGGCTGCGTGCGTGCCGACGACGAGCAGCGCCGCGACGGCACGCAGGCCGGTGAGAGCGGGGATATTCGATCGCGAGGCGCCGCCCCTCTGGACGCGGCTGCCGCGCGCCGTGGGGCTGGCTGACACGGTGCCAAGTGTATCTAACAAAGAATCTAGTACAGCTAACTACAGGCGCTCAGATGCCGAACTTGGCCTTGATGTCCCTGGTCTGGAAGTGCTCGACGATGATGCCGACAAGAGGGATCGTGCCGGCAAGCAGGATGCCGATCGTCTTGGGCATCGGCCAGCGCACCTTGACCGCGAGATTGGCGGTGAAGAGCAGGTAGACGAAGTACACCCAGCCGTGCACGACCGCGATCCAATTCAGGCCCTCAACGCCGTAGACGTACTTGGCGACCATCTCGTAGCAGAGCAGGATCAGCCACAGGCCGGTGGTCCAGGCCATCACGCGATAGCCGAGCAGCGCCTTGCGAATGGCGTCGACGGGTGTGGTCGGGGCGGTTTCGGTCACGGTTCTTTGTCTTTCTTGGCCAGGTCGGCAAGGTAGGCGTTGTACTCCCGCAGAACGGGATCATCGTCGGATTGTGTTGCTGCTGTGGGTCGTTCGGGCAGTAGATCGGAAGGGATCTCGCTGGCGGTGTCGCGCTTTTTCGTCTCGGGCGGAGCCTCTTCGTAGCGGACGAACTTGTAATAGGCGTACACGCAGAACCCGGCGAACATCGGCCACTGCAGGGCGTAGCCGAGATTCTGGAACGAGCCCGACGCAGACTCGAAGCGGGTCCACTGCCACCAGGCCAGGGCCAGGCAACCTGTGGCGCTGACGATGACCAACGCGATGAGCGCCGGTCTCCTACGCCGCGTAGTGGACACCTTTCAACGGTACCGCGCTAACCTTGGTTGGCTTAGCGGGCGTGGCGGAACGGCAGACGCGGTGGCTTTAGGTGCCATTGTCCTATGGACGTGGGGGTTCAAATCCCTCCGCCCGCACTGCGCTCATCCATTTCTTCGTCACGGGCGTAGGACGGCAGGCCACGACCACCCTGCAGAAATCGGCGCTACTGGGGCGTTTGAAACGTGCGCCGGTTGGCAAGATCAAACGCATGAAAACTCTCGTTCGTCGCATCGCGACCGTCGCCGCCGCCGGGATCGCTCCGCTGGCGTTCATCACCGTGATCACGCCCGCGATCAGTCACGCGGACTGCACCCCCGGCACTGAATGGTTCGATCCCATCGCCAACGTGTGCCGTCCTACCGGTGCTCCGATGAAGAACTGTTTGCCTACCGGCTGGTGGGATCCGACGATCAGCGACTGTCGGCCGTTCTAGCACGACGTGACCGACGCGCTGGTTCAGTCGTTCGGAGATTCGTCGGGCCGCCGGTCTCTCGCCGCCGGCCGCCTCGGTGCCGAGGGCGATGGAGTTGGCATAGCCCGGTGAGGGTCAACCGACCTTCATCTCGCCCATCTCTGACCATCCGTCGGCGTCGATCTCCTGGCTGATGATCAGCGGGGTCGAGGCAAGCAGGGTGGGCGCCTCCGCGATGAACTTCTCGAAGTGCTCGCTGGTGACGTGCTGCTGGCCCGCGTCGCGGTCGCGGAATCCTTCCACCAATACGTATTCTGACGGATCCTCGACGTTTCGCGACCAATCGAAGAAGAGGTTGCCGGGCTCATTGCGCGTTGCGGCCGTGAACTCGTCAACCTCGTCGGGGAAGCGGTCGAGATAGTCGTCCTTCGGTCGAAACCTCACCACGATGAAGATCATGCTGCCGCCCGTCAGGCGCTGGCCGGCTGTGGTTCCGCTTCGGTCGCCTGCTTGCTGAAGCAGACGAGGCTGGCGATGAAGGTGAGCACAGCGCCGATGCCCGCAACCGCGGCAAGGGTGGCGTGCGATGCGCCGAAGCTCGCGAGGCCGATAGCGAGCGCGATCACGGACGCGATGTTGAGAAAGAGCCCGGTTGCGGCCAGGGCCTCGGACGTGGGCTTGTCGGTAGAAGCGGGGCGCTCGCCCATGACAGTCTCTCCTCGTGGC
>LZSH01000203.1 GCA_001665255.1 Mycobacteriaceae bacterium 1482268.1
GGGTGACCGTCGTGTCGTCGGTGAGCGCGCGGGCGGTATGCGCCCAGTCCTCGCCGCGGAAGTGGATCGAGCACTGGAACAGCGGGTGGTTGCGCGATGTCGAGCGCCGCGGGTTGATCGCTTCGACCAGCCGGTCGATCGGCAGCTCCTGGTGTGCCAGTGCGTCGAGGACGATGCCGCGGCTACGGGTGATCACCGTACGCAGGCTCGGGTCGCCGGACAGGTCGTTGCGCAGCACGACGACGTTGGCGAACGGTCCGGCCACCCGCTCGGTGGCGACGTCGACCCGTGCGGAGACCGGGCTGCCGACCGGAATGTCCACGCCACCACCGAGTTTGTGCAAGACCACGGCCAGCGTTGCCTGGTACACCATGAACTCGCTCGTGCCGATTTGTTCGGCGAGCCGAGTGATGGCGGCACGACGCTCGGCGGGCACCCCGAAACTCACCACCTCGGCGCGCGTCCCGAGAACCGGTGGCCGCGCACAGTCGGCACCCATCGGGATCTCGTCGGGCAGCCCCTCCAGTGCCTGCCGCCAATATGCGAGCTCGGCGTCGCCCCAGTCACTCGTGGCATCGAAGGCACCGTGTTGCCACAGCGCATGATCGATGAACTGCAACGGAAGCGGATCCCAGTGCGGTGCCGCCCCGTTGGTCCGCGCACGGTAGGCGTCGACGAGATCTTCGAAGATCACACCGAGCGACACGTGGTCACAGACGATGTGATGAATCAAAAGCAGCAACACGTGCGAGTCCGAACCGAGCTTCAGCACCGTCGGCTTGATCATCGGGCCCTCGTCGAGGGCAAACACATGCCGACGCAACTCGAGGATGTCCTCGTCAACTCGGACGGCGGTGCTTTCGGTGACTTCGAGAGCCACCTCCATCACCGGATGCACCATCTGGTGCGGCACGCCGTCGTGCTCGGCGAACGTCGTGCGCAGCGCCTCGTGACGCGCAACCACGTCATCGATGGCCGCGCCGAGCGCGACGAGGTCAAGCCGACCGTCAATACGCAGCGAAAGCGCCAGGTTGAAAACATCATTCGCGCCTCGCAGCCGGTGCTGGAACCACATCGCAAGCTGCGAATAGGACAGCGGCGGCCGGGCCGGGCGGGTCGCCTGGAGGAGCGGCGGACGGGCAGCCGTGCGAGGCTCACCGAGGAGCCGGACCGCCAGCCCGGCAGGCGTCGGCGCGTCGAACACCGCGCGGGCAGTGCAGTCCACCCCGAACTGGGCGCGGATCAGCGCCACCAGCCGAGCCGCAAGGAGCGAGTGGCCACCGAGTTCGAAGAACGAATCGTCGGCGCCGACGCGGTCACACGCGAACAACGTCGCAAAAATCGCGCACATCCGCTGCTCGGATTCGGTGGCCGGCTCCCGATGGCTGCGAACCGCGACGGCTGTCGGGGCGGGCAGGGCGCGCTTGTCCAGCTTCCCGCTGATGGTGAGCGGAATATCGTCGATCGTGCAAAAGGCGCTGGGCACCATGTAATCCGGCAGCACCGATGCGGCGTGGGCACGCACGTCGTCGAGGTCCACATCGCCACCCGCGTCACGGTCGGGCACCACGTAACCGACGAGGATCGTGCCGATCTCGGTGTCGTCGGCGACGACCACGCTGTGTCGAACCGACGGGTGGGCGGCCAGCACCGACTCCACTTCGCCCAGCTCGATCCGGAATCCACGCACCTTGACTTGCTCGTCGGACCTGCCGACGAATTCGAGGTGGCCGGAAAGGTTGCGACGGACCAGATCTCCCGTCCGGTACAGCCGCATACCGGCAGTGAACGGATCAGCGACGAAGCGCTGCGCGGTCAGGCCTGGACGTCCCAGATATCCGCGGGCCAGCTGAGCGCCGCCGAGGTACAACTCCCCTACCACCTCCGCGGGCACCGGCTGTAAATCGTTGTCGAGCACATAGGTGTACACGTTGCGGTTCGGCACGCCGATCGGCACGACGCCCCTGGCCTGCGGGCCCTCGATATCCATGTGTGTGGAGCAGACGACGGCCTCCGTCGGACCGTAGTGATTGCGCAAACGCGCGTCGAAGTAGTCGCTGAACTTGTCGACGACCTCCGCCGACAGGGCTTCTCCGCCCACCGGCACATGGCGTAGCTGACGCCATTGCGCGGCCTGCGGCAAGAGCAGCACCGTGCTGAGCATCGAGGGCACCATGTGCAGGACGGTGACGTGATGGCGGTCGATCAGATCGGCGACGTACGAAAGATCGGCGAACGCATCGGGTTTGGGCACGATCAGCCGGGCGCCGAGGGCCAGCGTCACAAAGATGTCCAGCAGCGACGCGTCGAAACTCACCGACGACGACTGCAGCAGTCGGTCGTCTGCGGTCATGCTCCATTCGGCGGCGAAGCACTCGACGTGCTCCGCGATCGCCCGGTGCGAAACGGCCACCCCCTTCGGGCGCCCTGTCGAGCCGGACGTGTAGATCACATAGGCGAGGTGCTGCGGGCGCAGTGGTTGTCTGCGGTCCGCGTCGGTCAGGGCGGCGTCCGACAGCGCTGCCGCTGCCTCTTCCGCAGCGTCGAACTCCGTCCTGGCGATCACTGTCATGGGGCTGGCGTCCGCGATCAGATAGTCGATGCGGTCCTGCGGATAGGCGGGGTCGACGGGTAGATACGCGGCACCGGCTTTCAGCACGGCGAGCAGCGCGACGATGAACTCGATCGATGTGGTCATGCGGAGACCGACGATGTCCTCCGCACCGATCCCCTCGCCGATCAGCCAGCGCGCCAACCGGTTCGACCGCCGGTGCAGCTCAGCGTAGGTGAACTCGGCTTCGTCCGAGGTCAGTGCAACGGCATCCGGCCGACCCGCGGCCGCGGCTTCGAGCACCGCGACCATCGTCGTGGCAGGGGTGTCGACGAGGTCACCGTGCGACTGGGCGACGATGGCGTCGCGCTCGTCGGCGCCGAGTATTGTCAGGCTGCCGAGCCGGTCGTGCGGAGCGGTCAGGCCGCTGTCGAGCAGTCGTAGGTAGTGAGCGAGCATCTGACCGACCAGCACGTCTTCGAGCAGGTCGCTCTGGTATTCGAATTCGACGTCTGCACCGTCGTGGGAGTAATCGACCGTCAGCGTCAGCGGAAGTTGTGCGGTCACCGCGCCCAACTCGAGCTGTTGCACCTCGACTCCGTCCAGTGCCAGCGTGTTCGCGCTCTTGCGCATGCTGAAGCCAAGACCGACAAGCTGTTCCATGCCGTCGCGGCCCATCGTCCGCGCCGGGTTTGCCTCGCGGACGACGCGGTCGATCCCCACCGACTGATGGGCGAAGCCGTCGAGGCAGGTGTGGCGCACGGCAGAGACGAGCGAGGCGAACGTGTCGCCGGGCCGCGCTGTGATGCGGATCAACAGCGTGTTGCCGAAATATCCGATCGACTTGTCGGCTGATGCGGCGCGGTCGGTGACGGGAACCGACACGAGGAATTCGGAGGCGCCGGTGTAGCGGCGAATCAGCGCACCGAACGTGGCGAGCAGCAGCATGAACGGCGTTGCCGACCGTTCGCGCGCGAATGTCTCTGCGCGGTGTAGTAATTCGGCGGGCATCACCTGCGACCGGCGTCGAGCCTGCTTGGTCGGCTTCGACACCGGCGAACCGGGAAGCTCGACAGGCTCCGGCAGCCGGCGCAACGCATCGCGCCAATAGGCTAGGTCCTCCTCGGCGGGTTCCGCCGCCGACACATCGGCCACGTCCACGAACTGCACTGCAGGAGCCAAGGGCCCGCGACCGTGGTAGGCCGCGCTCACTTCGGAGAAGAACAGTCCGAAGCAGTCGTCGTCCCAGCTGATGTGGTGCACGACCAGCAGCAGAACATATTCGTGCGCGCCCACGTGCACAAGCGTGACCCGTAGCGGCGGATCGTTCGCGAGATCGAACGGCGTGCCGAACTCCTGTCGCGCCACCTCCTCGATGCTCGTATTCGAGCCGACGAGATCGACTACCCGCCAACAGATTTCGACGTCATCATGGATGATCTGATAGGGATCGCCGTGGGAATCCACTCCATAAATCGTGCGGAGCGTGCCGTGCCGACCGATGACGTCATCGACCGCGCCTCGGAAGCGGCCCTCATCGAGGGCACCCGTCAAGCGATAGGCGACGCAGATGTTCAATGTGGCGTCTGCCGGGTCTCGTGTCTGCAAGAACCACATGCGGCGCTGGCCCGCGGACAGCGGATGACGCTCGCCGACGCGGACGCGCATGACGGATTGTGCTGCCGTGAGGCCGCTTTCGGAGATGCGGCGACGGAGCAGTTCGCGACGGCGGTCCTGCAGCGTCATGACATCGTCTGGCATGGGTCGTCCTACTCCTGATGATCGATCGGCGGGCGCGCGGCTTATGTTAGCCTTCGCTAACTTGCAGGGAGGTCCTACGTGGGGTTGTCGGGTGACTTCTCGCTGCGGCCGGTGGATCACGATCGCGACCTCGCGCGAATCCATGCCTGGATGAACGACCCGGAAGTGGCTCGCTTCTGGAACAAGGCCTGGCCGCTCGACGAGGTCGGCAAGTACCTGCGTAGCCAACAGAGCAGCCCTCACTCCGTCCCGTACGTCGGTGAGCTCGACGGCGTGCCGATGAGCTATTGGGAGCTCTACCGGGCGGATCATGATCCGCTCGCGCAGTACTACGCCGCCCGCGAGCACGACGCCGGGATACACCTGTTGCTCGGTCCCGCCGAGAGCCGCGGGCGGGGGCTCGCCGTTCCCCTTCTGCGGCGGGTGTCGCAGTGGCTACTGGAGACGAATCTCCGCACCAGGCGGGTGGTCGCCGAGCCCGATGTGGAGAACCTTCGGTCCGTGCGGGCGTTCGAGCGCGCGGGTTTCCGCCGGGTCGCCGACATCGACCTGCCGACGAAACGCGCAGCCCTGATGCTCCTCGATCGCGAGGCGAACGCAGAGGTCAGCGCGCTTCGGTAGGCCACAATCCGTGATGGACCTTATGTTAGCCTTCGCTAAGTTCCGATCGAGAGGTGAGACCGCATGCCGCGCAACCTGGGATGGATCCGGCAGTTCCACAAGCCCGAGTACCCCGGTAGCCCCCCTCTGCTGGTCTTCCCGCATGCCGGTGCGGGCGCGTCGGCGTATCGTGCGCTGTCCAAGGAACTCAGCAAGAGCTTCGAGGTGCTGGTGTTCCAGTACCCGGGCCGACAGGACCGCGCAACCGAACCGCCGCTGCCGTCACTGGCCGAGATCGCCGAAGGCGCGTTCGCCGAATTCGCGGCCTCGGGATACAACCGAGGCGTCCCGCTCGCGACCTTCGGCCACAGCATGGGCGGTTGGGTCGCGTTCGAGTTCGTCCGCGTCGCCGAAGCGCACAACGTCAACGTGCGCAGGCTCACCGTCTCCGCATCCGTCGCGCCCTGCCACGCTTCGGCGAAGCCTCCGCATCCGACGGACGACGAGGACATCCTCCGCTACCTCGGCGCGCTCGAGGGCACGACATCTGACGTCTTTGGCAACCGCGATCTGATGCGGCTGGCACTGCCGGTGATCAAGGCCGACTACCGGGCGTGCGACGCCTACGAGCGCGGTGAGGACGTCAAGGTGGCGGCGCCGATTCATGCGATCGGTGGCGACCAGGACCCGATCGTCACGCTGGGCGATCTCTACGGCTGGCGCAAGCACACCGACACCATCGAGGTCTCGATGTTCGATGGCGGGCACTTCTACCTGAACGCCCACACCCAGGCCCTCGCAGCGCTGCTCGCCTCGTCGTCGGACTGCGAGCAGACGGCGTGAGCGATCCCATCGTCATCTCCGGGATGGCGGTGGAGGCGCCCGGCGGTATCGATACCCCCGCCGCGCTGTGGACGGCGCTGACCGAATCCCGGGAACTGATCCGGCCGTTTCCCCGCGACCGCGGCTGGCCGCTCGACGACCTTCTGTCGGTCGACCGGCTCGAGGGCTGGGGTCATGTGTGCGATGCGGGTGGATTCCTCACCGAAGCAGCCACATTCGACCCCGCTTTCTTCGGCATCACACAGCGCGAGGCTCTTCCCATGCATCCGCAGCAGCGGGTGGCGCTGCGAGTGGCCTGGAAGATGCTGGAGAACGCCGGTGTCAACCCCGGCGGATTGGCGGGGGCCGAGGTCGGCTGCTTCATCGGGATGTCGATGACGGAGTACGGACCGCGGGTGGACACGGTCGACGAAAGCAGCGGACACCGTCTTGTCGGAGTGGGACAGCTCGGCGGTGCCGCCCGGATCTCCCATGGGCTCGGCTTGACCGGGCCGTCGCTCGCCGTGGATACCGCTTGCGCCTCCTCGTTGACCGCGCTGCAGTTGGCGGCCAACTCGGTGCGAGACGACGAATGCGAGTGGGCGATCGCCGGCGCCGTGTGCGTCATGGGATCACCCGCCGCGTTTTACGAGTTCGCGCGCATACATGCGCTGTCTGACGACGGACGTTGCCGCGCGTACTCGGACGACGCCACGGGCACCGTCTGGGGTGAGGGCGCCGGCATGGTGCTCGTCGAACGCGAATCGCGCGCACGTCAGTTGGGGCACCGCGTCTTTGGCCGAATCTTGGGCGTCCGCACCAACCACAACGGAAAGGGCAGACCGATCCTGGTTCCCCGCACTCGCGCGCAGGCCGACCTCGTTCGCAAGACCTTTGACGTCGCGGGCATCGATCCCGCCGATGTCGGGATGATCGAAGGCCACGGCACCGCAACACCCGCGGGCGATCCGGTGGAACTCAACGCGCTCATGTCAACCTACGGCGCTGCGGGATGCCAGGCGCTCATCGGATCGCTGAAGTCGAATGTCGGTCACGCACAGGCGGCTTCGGGGATACTCGGCTTGATCAAGGTGCTGCTCGCCGGCCAGCACGGCTACATTCCCCCGACCTTGTTCTCGGACAATCCCACCACCAAGGTGGACTGGGACCAGGCTGATCTTCGGCTGGCCACCAAGCTGCACCCGTGGGAACCCATCGACGGCGTCAGGTACGGCGCCGTGTCGTCGTTCGGCGCGGGTG
>LZSH01000204.1 GCA_001665255.1 Mycobacteriaceae bacterium 1482268.1
AACTGGCCGCGCTGGATCCGCAGCACGACAATGTCGCCGGAACACGGCTGATCCCAACGGGTTCGATCGCCGACCAGATTATCTTGCGCGACGGTCAGGACATCGTCCGCCTGACTTTTGGCACCCGCCCGGTCAAGGTGGACAATATCGGCAAGCTGCCGATGGCGTGGGTTGATCCGGGGGCGGCTGACAGCAAGGCGGTGATAGCGAGCGGCGCCGAGGCGTTGGCGGAGTACCAACGGGCGCTTGATGAATGGCGAGTGCTGACTGCCGCTGCGCTGGTCGGCCTGGTGGAGGAGACGATGACGATCGCGGCCGAGTTCGCCAAGAACCGCTACACGCTCGGGGTGCCGATCTCGACGCTGCAGGCCATTTCTCATCCGTTGGCCAACATCGCCATCACCGTTGCGGGTGGCCGCAACCTGGCCCGGCGCGCGGCGTGGTTCCTCGACAACGAGCCCGAGGAACGCAAGGAGCTCGCACCGTCGGCGTTCGTCTTCATGGCCGAGGAGGCGTCGAAGGCGGCGACCATGGCGGTGCAGGTGCAGGGCGGCCTCGGCGTGAGCGCGGAGGCACCGGCATCGGCGTATCTGGTTCGCGCACGCGGGTGGGCGCTGGCAGGCGGAGATCCCGGCGCAAGCGCGAAGTACATCGCCGAGATTGTCTCAGCGCGCGAAAGCGAGGCGGCGAAGTAATGGATTTCTCACGGGTTGAGCTGTCCGAGGAGGACGAGGCGTTCCTGCACGAGTCGCGTCGGTATCTGCGGGAGCTCGTCACCGACGACGTCATTCGACGTGACCGCGAGACCGGCGACAACTTCGACGAGGGTGTGCATCTGAGGCTCGGCGCGGACGGCTACCTCACCAAGGAGTGGAAGCCGGAGTCCGAAGGCGGCTTCAACCGGGTGCGGAGGCGCATCTGGGAGCTGGAGAAACGCAGGGCTCATGTGCCGTGGGTGACGTTCGGTACCACTGCGATGATCGCACGGTCGGTGGAGAAATTCGGCTCGCCGGAGCTCAAGGCTGAAGTGATGCCGCGGGTCTTCAACGGTCAGGTGCGGCTGTGCCTGGGCTATACCGAGCCCGAGGGCGGTTCCGACGTCGCGACCTGCAAGACGCGTGCGGTGCGCGACGGTGACAGCTGGGTCATAAACGGCTCGAAGATGTTCACGACGGGTGCACACAACTGCCAGTACGTCTTCCTGATCACCAACACCGACCCGAATGCGCCGAAACACAAGAGCCTCACCATGTTTCTGGTGCCGCTCGACTCGCCGGGCATCGAGATCCAGGGCATTCGCACCGTCGACGGCGACCGGACGAACATCGTGTACTACACCGACGTCCGCGTCGACGACAAATACCGGCTCGGCGAGGTCAACGACGGCTGGACGGTGGTCCGAGAGCCACTCAACGTCGAACACGGCGCGGTGGCAGCGGCCGACGACGGTCTGCAAGACGTGTCGATCATGATGCATCAGGCGGGCTTCATGGCCACGGCTGCCGACACGGTGGCCGCCAAGGTCGCCGAGGCGGGCCCGGACGGCCGGAGGCTGATCGACGATGGCTCGGTGGCATATCGGTTGGGCCGCAGCATCGCTCGCATGGAAGCCTCGCTGTCCGCGACCAGTATCTTCGGCCGAGTTGCTCTCGCGCAGACAATGCGCGACATCTCGCCGGACCTGATGGACATTCTCGGTACGGCGGCGTCGCTTCCCGTCGGGACGGACGGCGCGGCCGACGACGGCGCTTCCGAATACGTCTACCGGTTTGCGCCGCTGGTCGGCATCTACGGCGGCACGCTCGAGGTGTTCCGAAACATGATCGCCCAGTACGTCCTTGGCCTGGGCAAGCCGAACTACTCGCCGCCGAAGGCAAAGGTCGCGTCCTAACGTGCCCCGGCCCTATCCCGCGAGCTGGCGGCACCTCCCCGCGTGCAAGGGGGAGCGCGTCTGTCGCCGACACGCCGGCCAATTCCAACCGCCTGTGCACGCTCGCTGGCTATCGAAGGTGCCGAAATGACAGCGTCGGGCGATCGCCGCAAAGCGCTCGTCATGGGCGCCACAGGGTTCGTCGGCTCCCACGTCACGCGCAAGCTCGTCGAGCGTGGGGACGACGTGCGCGTGTATCTGCGGAAGTCCAGCAACACGGTGGCAATCGACGATCTCGACGTCGAACGGTTTTATGGCGACCTTCGTGACGACGAGACGATGCGCGCGGCGATGGCTGACCGCGACGCCGTGTTCTACTGCGTGGTCGACACGCGCTTCTATCTGCGCGACCCGTCCCCGTTGTTCGAGACCAACGTCGAGAGCCTGCGTCGAGTGCTCGATGTCGCGGTGCAGGCTGACCTGTACCGGTTCGTGTTCTGCAGCACGATCGGCACGATCGCGATCGCGGAGGAAGGCGAATCCGCAACGGAGGATATGCCGTTCAACTGGGCAGGCAAGGGCGGCGCCTACATCGAATCGCGCCGCCAGGCCGAAGACATGGTGCTCCGCTATGCCCGCGAGCGCGGGCTTCCCGCCGTCGCGATGTGCGTATCCAACCCGTATGGGCCGGGCGACTGGCAGCCGAACCAGGGCTTGATGGTGCAGAGGGCGGCACTGGGGAAGATCCCTGCCTACGTGAAGGGCGTCGCGAGCGAAGTGGTCGGCATTGAGGATGTCGCCGATGCGTTCCTGCTGGCGGCCGAGCGAGGTCGGGTGGGGCAGCGGTACATCATCTCCGAGAGTTTTATGTCCATGCGGGACATGCTCACAACGGCGGCGAGGGCGGTCGGTGCCAAACCGCCGCGGTTCGGTGTGCCGCTTCCGCTCGTGTACGCCGTCGGCGGTCTGCTCGGACTTGCGGGCCGGCTATTGCGGCGCGATCTGCCGATGAACGTGCATGGGGTGCGTCTTATGCACATCATGTCGCCAGCCGACCACAGCAAGGCCACTCGCGAGCTCGGCTGGCAGCCCCGGCCGACCGCCGAATCGATACGACGGGCGGCGCAGTTCTATGTCGAGCAGCAGAAGACCGGCGACGGATTGACCAGCCGTCTCATGGGCTAGAGCGACACAATCGTCGCCGCGGCGGTGCCCGGCGCGCCGTAGAGCTGGGCGAAGCCAACCCGCGGCTCACCGGCAACCTGGCGCTCGCCTGCTTCGCCGCGCAATTGCCGCACCAATTCGTGGATCTGGCGCAGGCCTGACGCACCGATGGGCTCACCGTTGGCGATCAAACCGCCGTCGGTGTTGACGGGCATCGAGCCACTGATCTCGGTCGCGCCGTCGGCGAGCAGCTTCTCCTGCTCCCCGTGCTCGCAGAACCCGCACTCGGCCATATGAATGATCTCGGCGCCGGCGTCGGTGTCCTGCAGCTGGATGACATCGACGTCATCCGGTGCGACACCGGCCTTTTCGAACGCCGCCTTCGCCGCATACACCGTCGGCGCCACGTCCTCCTCGACCGGTGCAAACGTCGTGTTCACCTCGTAGGCGCCGTAACGGCGGGTGCGCACCTCGACCGCACGCAGGTACACCGGCTTGGACGTGTAGCGATGCGCGGTGTCAGCGCGGCACATCACCACCGCAGCCGCTCCCTCGTCGGGCGCGCAGAACATGTACTGGGTCAGCGGATAATTGAGCATGGTCGAGTTGAGGATGTCGTCTTCAGGAATGGGCTTGCGGCGGAACGCATTCGGGTTCAGTGCGCCGTTGCGGAAGTTCTTGGCGGCCACCTTGGCCAGCGTCGCCTGGGAGATGCCGTGCTCGTGCAGATAGCGGTTGGCCTTCATGCCGAAGAACTGGGTCGTTAGGTATTGGCCGTTCTCGGCGTACCAGCTCGGCATGCCGACCAGCGCAGGGTCCTCGGTGAACGCGCCGCGCGGATGTTTGTCAAGGCCGACGGCGATGCCGATGTCATAGTCACCGAGTCGGATGCCGTCCGCGCAGGCCTTCGCCGCGCTCGCCGCGGTGGCGCAGGCATTGAACACGTTGGTGAACGGGATGCCCGACAGCCCCACCATGCCGACGATCGCGTCGGGGTTTGCGACGGTCCAACTGCCGCCGGTCGCGAATTCGACGTCGTTCCACTCGATGCCGGCGTCGGCGACAGCGGCGAAGATGGCGTCGACGCCCATCTCCATTGCGGTTTTGCCTTCGAAGCGGCCGAACGGGTGCAGCCCAACACCGATGATGGCGACGTCGTTCATGCGGCGAGTGTATCGCAACTGTAACTCTTACAGTATCGTAGTTTGGGTGGCGTCGGTGACCGAACACAAGACGACGTTCTGCCGTATCTGCGAACCGCTGTGCGGCATGATCGCGACCGTCGAAGACGGCAGGCTGGTCGCGCTGCGACCCGACAAGGATCATCCGCTGTCATCGGGTTTCGCATGCCAGAAGGGCATCGCGTTCACCGAGGTGCAGAACGATCCCGATCGCGTGACCACTCCGCTGCGGAGAACCCCGACCGGGTTCGAACCGGTCACGTGGGACGCGGCGTTGTCGGATATCGCCTCGCGGCTGACCACGATCCTGCAGATCCACGGATCCGGCGCGGTCGGCTGGTACATGGGTAACCCCGCCGCCTTCAGCTACGCGCATGTTTTCGCGGCACTGCTATTCATCAAGGGTATTGGGCGCGACAGCCACTACTTCACCGCGTCATCGCAGGACACCAATAGCAGGCTCATCGCCAGTCAACTGCTCTACGGTGTGCCGACATCGACACCCATACCCGACCTGACCCGCACGGACCTACTGGTGATGATGGGCGCCAACCCCGTTGTCTCGCATGGGAGTTTCCTCACTGCACCGCGGATCAAGGACCGCATGCACGACATCGTCAAGCGGCGCGGCCGCGTGGTGGTCATCGACCCGCGCCGCACCGAGACCGCCGCGGCGTTCGAATGGCTGGGAATCGTCCCCGACACCGACGCCTTCCTGTTGCTGTCGCTGCTGCAGGTCATGTTCGCCGACGGTCTTGTCGATCAGGCCCGGGTGAGCAGACAGGTCGACGGCGTCGAATGGCTACGCGCACTGTGCAATCCGTTCACCCCGGAGATGACCGCGGCACACACCGGAATCGACCCCGACAGCGTCCGGTCGCTCGCCTACGACCTTGTGAGCACTGAACGCGCCGCCGTCTACGGCAGGCTGGGCACGTGCGTCGGCCGGTACGGCACGCTTACCGCTTACCTCATCGATGCGGTCAACCTCGTCGCGGGGAACCTCGATGTGCCCGGGGGCTCCGTTTTCGGCTCAATGGAGACTGTGGGCCAGCGGTGGCAGAACACCATGATGGGTATGGCGATGCGGCGCTCACACCGCAAGCGGTCCCGCGTCGGGGGTATCCACAACGCCATCACTTCGGAACCGGCCGCGTTGATGGCCAAGGAGATCACCACACCGGGCAAGCGTCAGATCAAGGCGATGTTCGTGTCTGCGGGCAATCCCGTGCTGTCGGTACCCAACGGCGACGAACTCGAGGCCGCGTTCGAGTCGCTGGAATTATCGGTGGCGCTTGACTTCTACATCACCGAGACCACGAGTCGATGTGACTACATTCTGCCGGTGACGACGATGTACGAACGCGACGACTTTCCGTTCACCTTCCAGCCGTTCCAGGCTACGCCGTTTCGGCAGGCCACCGAGGCCGTCGTCGCGCCGGCGGGCCAGGCGCGCACGGAATGGGACATTGTCGACGACCTGACCGGGCGGTTGTCGACTAGTGTCCCGGCCTTCCGATTGCTCAGCGCAGTTCGAAAGACGTTGAGTACGTTCGGATTCTCGTTGACACCGCGCAGCATGATCGATGCACTGATCCGGATGTCGCAGGGCGGTGACCGGTTCGGCCTTCGTCGCGGCGGGTTGACGCTGCGTCGGCTGACAGAACAGCATCCGCACGGCGTCGTCGTCGCGCCGCACATCCGCACCGGTGTCTTGCGCGATGCGGTGGCCTATGCGTCGCGGCGCGTGCGGTTGGTCCAACCCGACATCGCCGCCGAGGTGGACAAGCTCACCCGGGACAGGCATCCCGACGGCTATCCGTTGCGATTGATCGGCATGCGCGAGCCGCGCTCGGAGAACTCGTGGATGCACAACTCGCCGCTGTTGATGCGCGGTGAACGGGTGCAGCGCGCGCTGATCCATGTCGATGATGCCGCCGACTTGCGCATCTCCGACGGTGACGTGGTGACGGTTTCGTCGCCCTACGGCGAGATCACCGTCGGCGTGACCGTCACCAAGGACCTGATGGCCGGGGTGATCGCCGTGCCGCACGGCTGGGGACACAAGGGCACCGGGACGTGGAGATTGGCCAACGAAGCCGGCGGCGCGAACGTCAACCGGTTGACCTCCAGCGAGCCCGAGGACATCGAGTCGCTGTCGGGTATGGCGTGGCTGACCGGCGTGCCGGTACGCGTCGAACCCGTCTGACCAAAATTTCCGCGAAACGATATTCCAGCACCCCTCCACTCGCATTTTCGGTGCTGGAATTCCGTTTCGGGGGCCGGGGAGCCGAGCGTTGGCATCCGACGTCTATCAAATGTGGGCGAGATAATCGTCGGCACAGAGGCGGTTGCCAACGGTGTCGTCACGCGGAAGGAACTCGCACGGTGGTATCGCCCGTTCTTTCCGAACGTGCACGCGCCGCGCGGCCGCGAGCTGACACTGCGTGATCGTGCCGCAGGAGCCTGGCTGTGGTCGAAACGGCGGGCAATCGTCACCGGCGTCGCGGCCTCTGCGATCCACGGCGCGGATTGGGTGAAAGCTGATACAACGATCGAGCTCATTTTCAAGCACACGCATGCCTACCCGCCCGCCGGCATCGTCGCGCGAAGTGAGCGCATCGCGGACGACGAAATATGTTGGGTGGACGGGATCCCTGTCACGACTGTCGCGCGCACGGCTCTGGACATCGGCCGTCACCTGCCGCGCGATCGAGCCATCGCACGCCTCGATGCATTGATGCGGGCCGCGCCGTTCTCGACCGAAGAGGTGTTGCTGCTAGCCAAGCGGTACCGCGGTGCACGCGGCGTCAAGATACTCAGGGATGCGCTGCCGCTCGTCGACGGCGGCGCAGCGTCGCCCCGTGAGACGTGGCTGCGGCTGATCTACATCGATGCGGGCCTACCGAAGCCGACGACCCAGATACCGATATTCGATACCGACGGCACGCTCTTGCGAACCGTCGACATGGGTTGGGAGAAGTTCAAGGTCGTCTCCGAATACGACGGCGATCAGCACCGGACGAATCGCTCGCAATACGTCAAGGACATGCGGGTGATTCCCGAGATCGAGCGCCTCGGATTCATCGTCGACCGCGTCATCAAGGAGGATCGGCCCGTCGCGATCGCCCGCCGTGCCTGGGATGCGATGGTTTCGCGCGGCTGGCGACCCTGAACCAACTCTGCGCGAAACGGAATTCCAGCACGCGTCTACTCGTACTTTTGGTGCTGGAATATCGTTTCGTGGATATTTATGCCTAGGCGATGGCGCCGGCGTTCTTGAGTTCCTCGATGCGGTCCCATTCCATGCCGAGCTCCATCAGCACGATCTCAGTGTGCTCGGATGCCTGCGGTGCCCGGGTGGTTTCGAGCGGTTCATGGTTGAACTGGATCGGCCCGCGCACCACCTTGAACGGCTTACCGCCGTCGGCAGCCTCGACCTCGACAATCATGTCGTTGGCGACCGCCTGCTCATCGCTCGCGAGGTCGACAAGGCTCTGGAAAGGCGCCCACTGGCCCTTCATCGTTTTCAGGTGCTGACGCCAGTAGTCGAAGGGCTTGCTGCGGATCGACTGGGCGATGAGTTCGGCTGCGGCCTCGGCATTCTCGATGAGCGGCATCACATCGCAGAACCGCGGATCATCGGCCAACTCGGCCAACCCGAGGTGCTCGAACGCATCACGGATGTATCCCGTCGGGCTGACGATGCACAAATTGATCGTGCCGCCGTCGGATGTCAGGTAATTGCCGAGGAACGGATTTACGGTCGGGCCAATGGAATCCGGCATCAGCGACCGCATCGTCTCGCCCGTCTCCATACCCTGCGTCACGCTGGCGCCCGCCGCCCACCATGCGGTGCTCAGCAACGACACATCGAGTTCGACCGCCTCACCGGTCCGTTCACGGTGAAACAGCGCCGCCGAGATCCCACCGGCGATGTTCATGCCGCCGATCGAGTCGCCAAATGCCGGAATGCCCTGCGACAGGGCGCCGCCGAGCTCCTCGGGCGTCAACGCGTGACCGACGCCGCTCCGGGTCCAGAACGCGGTGCCGTCGAAGCCTCCCGTGTCGCGATCGGGCCCCTTGTCGCCGTAGGCGCTGCCGCGGGCGTAGATGATGTTGGGGTTCGCGGCGCGGATGTGCTCGACGTCGAATTTGTTCTTCTGACGTTGTGCGGGCATGTAGTTGGTCAGGAAAACGTCAGAGGCCTTGGCGATTTCGTAGAGCACCTCCTGACCGCCGGGGGTGGAGACGTCGATCCCGACGCTGCGTTTACCGCGGTTCGGATGCTCGATGAGCGGGTGGCGTTGCGGATCCAGCTGGAAGCCACCCATGTTGATGAACCCGCGCTGAGTGTCGCCCCGTACCGGGTGCTCCACCTTGATGACGTCGGCGCCCCAGTCGGCGAGGATGGCACCCGCCGCGGGGACGAACGTGAACTGCGCAACCTCGAGGACTCGTACGCCCTCCATCACCTTGATCACGTCAACCCTCCGCTGATCCCGTCAGATGAGTCGAGCATAGACAGACGATGACGACTTACTTCGCTGCGGCGAAGGTCACGGGCAGGGCCGTCGGCGAGCGGAACGGCTGGCCATGGATATGCGGGTCGTCATCGGTGATGAGCTCGATGTCGGTCAGCCTGTCGAGAAGGCATTCAAGCGCCACACGGGTCTCCATCCGGGCGAGGTGCAGGCCCAAGCATGTGTGCTCCCCGGCGGCAAATGAGATGTGCGGCACGCGTTTACGCGAGATGTCGAATTCCTCGGAACGCTCCCACCGGCGTTCGTCGCGGTTCGCCGAACCAATGCAGACGTCGATTACCGCACCCTTTGGCACGGCGACTCCCTCGAGATCGGTGTCTTCTGCCGCGTACCGCTGCACCGTGGTCAACGGCGTCTCGAAGCGCAACCCCTCCTCGATGGCCGGTGCAACGAGCTCCCGGTCGGCTTGTACCGCGCGGAATTGGTCGGGATGGGTGAGCAATAGGTACAGCAGGTTCCCCGACGAGCGGTAGGTGGTTTCGAGGCCGGCGGGCAGCAGAAGCCGCAGGAACGAGTAGATGGCTTCGTCATCGAGCTTTTCGCCGTCGATCTCGGCGCTGACCAGATCGCCGATGATGTCCTCGGTCGGCTGACAGCGGCGCTTCTCGATCTGATCGAGGAAGTAGTCCTTCAGTGCTGTCGACGCTTCGAATGCGCGCGCGTATTTGATGTGATAGCTGATCAACTCCACCGCACGCTTGCGGAACCACGGCAGGTCTTCGTCGGGCAGACCCAGCAGCCGCGAAATCACGCGCGTCGGAAATTCCAGAGTGAAATCACGCACCAGATCGGCCTGGCCGGCGTCGACGAACTCATCGATCAACGCGTTGACGACAGGACGGACGATCTCGGGTTCCCACCGCACCAGAGACTTCGACTTGAACGCCGACGACACGAGATTGCGGTGATCCCAATGCTTTTTGCCCTCCATCGCCAGGATGGTCGGGCCGATGAACAGGCCGATGGTGGAGTCGTAGATGTGTGAGTTGAAGACCTTGCCGTCACGGAACACCCGGTTCACCGCGTCGAAGGAGACCGCAGCGTAAAGATGCTCTGGGCGGAGTTCCTCGGGGGCCCTCGTCCAATCCATGACGCTACCGCGGAAGACGCCCGGGGTCTCCGACCGCCTGCGTTCGAAGAGGAGATAGGGATTGCGGAGAAGCTCGGCCGCTTCGTCGGCCGTGACGTCGAGCACCGGCGTATCCACGTAGCGATCTCCCGCATCTTCCGACGGACTGCGATAGGTACTGTAAAGATTACAGTATAGGGCTATCGAAGCGTACGCCGGCGGATGTTTTGGCCGGTAAGCGGCTCAGGTGCCTTCGCTCAGCGCCTGCTCACGGGCCCACCGGTAGTCAGCCTTGCCCGCTGGGCTGCGCTCGATCGCCGGTCGGAACACCACGGCCTTGGGCAATTTGTAGCGCGCGATGACACCAGCGGCGTGGTCGATGAGTTCCTGTGCGTCGGCGGTGGCGCCCTCGACGAGGGCGACGACTGCGACAACCTCCTGACCCCATCTCTCGCTGGGCCGTCCGGATACCACCACGTCGGCCACCGCGGGATGCGAGAGAACCGCGCTCTCAACCTCCTCGGCGAAGATCTTCTCGCCGCCGGAGTTGATCGTCACCGAGTCGCGCCCGAGCAGCTCGATGCCGCCTTCAGCCAGGTGGCGGGCCCGGTCCCCGGGGATCGAGTACCGCACGCCATCGATGACGGGAAATGTCTTGGCTGTCTTTGCCGCATCGCCCTTGTAGCCGAGCGGCACGAAGCC
This sequence comes from Mycobacteriaceae bacterium 1482268.1, assembly GCA_001665255.1. Taxonomy (GTDB): domain Bacteria; phylum Actinomycetota; class Actinomycetes; order Mycobacteriales; family Mycobacteriaceae; genus Mycobacterium. The sequence continues at coordinate 10,531 of LZSH01000204.1, forward strand.
CCGCTGAGCGAGCCACCCCATGCCCTCATGACCCGGTGGAAGGATCGAACCGAGGTCCTCGGCCGCGACGCTGGTGTCGGGCCCGGCGTTGAACTTGCCGGTCGACACCGCGCCTGGGGTGGACATGTGACTCATCTGGATGCCGGTCTCCGACGATCCGACCCCGTCCATGACGATCAAACCGGGCTTGACGTCGATGAGGCGTTGTTTGGCAGTCGGCGTCAGCAGGGCTCCGCCGTTGGCGACGACCGCCAGCGACGACACATCGGCAGTGCCCCGTTCGATGGCGTCGGCGATGGGACGGGCCATCGCATCGCCAACGACCTGAACGGTCAGGATTTTCTCCTGCTCGATCGTTCGCACCACCTCGTCGGCGTCGAAACGCCCTTGCGTGGCAGGGAATACGACCGTCTGCCCCGTGGTCAGTGCCGTCATGACGGCCCATTGCGCGGCGCCGTGCATGAGCGGCGGGAGGGTGAAGATCTTTGTGCCGGGATTTTCGGCGACGCGCTTCGCGATCTCGTCGTACGAGCCGGCGACTTCACCGGTGTACATGTTCCTGCCGCCGAACGAGGTCATGAAGATGTCGTGCTGACGCCACAACACGCCCTTCGGCATTCCGGTCGTGCCGCCGGTATACAGCACATACAGGTCATCGGGGGACGGTTCGACCGGCGGTGGTTCGCAGACGCCCGAGGCGACGATCGACTCGTAATCGACCGCGCCCAGGATGAGGTCGTTGCCCGAGTCATCGGCAATCTGGATCAACACCCGCAGCCTCGGCAGGTCGGGGAGGACCTCGGCCACACGGGGCGCGAACCTCGCATGGTAGAGCAGCGCGGTGGCACCGGAATCCGCCAGCAGGTAGGCCAACTCGTTCTTCACATAGCGGTAATTGACATTGAACGGCGCCACCCGCGCACGCCATGCCCCGAGCATCCCCTCGACGTACTCCGGCCCGTTGTACGCGTACAGGCCGAGCAGGTCCTGTCCGACCTCGTGACCGGCCAGCTCCGAACGCTCGGTATGGCAGCCCAGCCCACGAGAGTGCAGGTAGGCCGCCAGGCGGTTGGACCGCTCGACGATCTGCGCAATGGTATAGCGACGATCGCCCTGGATGATGTATTCCCGGTCGCCGATGGCCTCCGCGACGGCGTCCGCGGCTGCGGGGACGGTGAATTCGGTTGTGGCGGTGGTCATCGAACCTCTCAGGACTAAAGCGGCAGCAACGTGATCATCAGGCGTTCGCTTCGGATAGTACGGCGTCGTCGTTCGTGGCTGGCGTCGGTCAGGTCCAGGCCGCGATCAGGGCCGCGGTGGTGGTCACCGTCGCGAGCAGTGCGAGGGTGTTGTCGATGATCGCGTCGGCGTAGTCGGCGGGAACACCGGCGACTGCGTCGCGGGGCACGACGACGCGGTAGCCGGCGTTGACGGCGTCCATGACGAGGTTGGTGATCGCAATGTTGACCGAGACGCCGACGGCGACGATCGTCGTCACCCCAAGGTTGCGCAGCACCGCGTCGAGATCGGTGCCGCCCATCGGCCCCACGCCGTGCCACCTTTGCAGCACGACATCGTCTGGGGCAGGACCGAATTCGGGCAGCAGCGTGGCGCCTTCACTGCCGGGGCTGATGTCGACCTGCTTGGTTCCCATCGCGAAGATCGGAGCGTTGTGGTTGGCGCCGAGGCCGTCGGGTCTGCGCTGCACGAGGCAGTGCACGATGCGCACGCCCGCGTCACGCGCCACTGGCAGGAGTCGTTCGATGTTGGGCAGCGCCTGCTGTCGCGCCGCCTTGGCGAGCGCGCCCAGGCCGGCGTTGGGCCCGACGACCGCGCCCTGGAGTTCCTGCGTGACGATCGCGGTATGACCTGGGGCCGCGATCTCGGCGTGGGAGAGGGTCATACCGATGCGGGGACTTCGTAAAACTGCGTCGCCCATTTCCGCATGGCCATATAGGGTTTCGCGTCCACTTTGGACAGCGCCGGATGTTCGACGTACTCCTGGTAGCGCCATATGTTCAGGTCGTCCCAGACGGTGCCGAGGAACTGACGTTCGACCTTCTCCCGCACCGAATCGGGCGGCACGTCCGAGGTGTCGCCGGGAAGCCGCGGCCACCAGATCGAATAGAACATGTCCGAGTAGCCGTCCTCGACCGGCGTGCAGGCGAAGATCAGCCGGTGGTTCGACGATCCTTCGAATGCGCTGATCGCAAAGCCGAGACCGGAGAAGTGGCTGTGGATGTAGAGCGCCATCTTGTCCGGGTCGTCGCTGCGCGCATCGGGCCAGCCGGTGAGGAAGCGCCATTCCTCGTCGACGGCCTCCCAGTTGAGGCACACCGGTGTCACGGTCGCGCCGTGCACATAGTGGAAGTGCGCGCTGTCGGGCCCGTTCTCCGCAACGATCTGCGGGTGTACCGGCTCATGCTGGGCGCGGCGCGAAAACTCCGGGTACGGGCGGTAATACGCGTCGGGATCCGTCGGGAACTGAGGAAATTTGCCGAACAGATCTGGCATCTCCCACTGCGGATCCTTGCCGTCTGGTTGGTGCCAGACGAACACGCAGCCGTACTGTTCGCGCACCGGATAAACGCGTAGCCGCAGCGCCTTGTTCGGCCGGTCGGGCTGATAGGGGATGTAGCGGTTGGTCCCGTCCGGTCCCCACCGCCAGCCGTGGAACGGGCACTCGACGCAGTCGCCGACGACCTTGCCGCCGTGTCCGATGTGGGCGCCGAGGTGGCGGCAATGTCCGGACAGCACATGCAGTTCACCCGCCTCGTCGCGGTACGCGACGAGGTCTTCCCCGAAGTACCGCAGTGGCCGCACCTGACCCACGGCGTATTCGGCCGACCATCCGACCATGAACCAGCCGGTGACCCTCCAGGTAAAGGGCACTTTCACGCGAGCCTCCTGTAACGCCGGACCTAGCCAACGGAAGATATTACAGTATAGTTTTCGGCAATCGCGGGGTGGAACCGTAGCGCAAGGAGGCGTGGCGATGTCAGGTGGTCGCTTCGACGCGATCGTCATCGGTGCCGGGTTCTCCGGTCTCTACGCTCTGCATCGGCTGCGGAAACTCGGGTTGCGCACCGTCGTGCTCGAGCGGGCCGACCAGGTCGGCGGCACGTGGCTGTTCAACCGGTATCCCGGCGCGCGATGCGATATCGAGAGCATCGAGTACTCGTACAGCTTTTCCGATGAGATTCAGCAGGAGTGGGTGTGGACGGAGACGATGCCGGCCCAACCAGAGATCGAGGCGTATCTGAACTTCGTCGCCGACCGGCTGGACCTTCGTCGCGACATCCTCTTCCACACCAACGTCGTTTCGATGACCTTTGACGAGCAGGATGCTGACTGGATTGTCAAAACGGATGCGGGGCAGACTTTTACGGCACCATTCGTGATTGCCGCTGCCGGCATTCTCTCGGCGCCGCTGGACCCCGACATCCCGGGGATGGACAGTTTCGCCGGCACGTCGCTGTTCACCAGCCGCTGGCCCCGCCACGACGTCGACCTGGCCGGCAAGCGGGTCGGCGTCATCGGCACCGGATCGACGGGCGTGCAGCTGATCCCGGTGGTCGCCCAACAGGCGGCACACCTCACGGTGTTTCAGCGCTCGCCGGCCTACACACTGCCGTGGCAGGTGCGGGCGTTCGAACCGGGCGAGCTCGACGAGATGAAGGCCCGCTACGGCGAGATCCGTGCGGCGCAGCGAGAACATCCGATCGGGGCGGCCCGGTTGTCAGCGTTCTCGGTGATGTTCCAGATGATGGCCAACCCGCCGCTGAAGACGGCGTCGCGGGCCGACCAACTGCGTGCCATCGAGGAGAACGGCATCATGGGCGCGCTCAGCTGGGGTGACGTGTTCTTCGATATCGAGGCGAGCCGGCTCGCGGCCAAGCTCTATGGCGAGGCGGTGGGTCGAATCGTCTCGGATCGCGACACTGCGGCCTCGCTGACGCCGACCCATCCCTTCGGCTGCAAGCGACCGATCATCGACCAGGGGTACTACCAGACCTTCAACCGTGACAACGTCACGCTCGTTGATCTGCGGAAGGGGCCGATCCGCGCGGTGACGCCGTCGGGGATCGACACCGGCCAGGGCTCCCATGTCCTTGATGTGATCGTCTACGCCACCGGTTTCGACGCGATGACGGGCGCGCTCAGCCGCATCGACATTCGTGGTCGTGACGGCCTGTCGCTGAGGGATTTCTGGGCCACCGAGGGACCGCTATGTTATCTGGGGTTGGCCGTGGCGGGGTTTCCCAACTTGTTCGTCGTGCAGGCACCTGGAAGCCCTGCTCCCGCAAGCAACTTCGTCGCCGCACTGGAGCAGCATGTCGAGTGGATCGGTGACTGCATCACCTACCTGCGCGCGCACGGCTACCGGACCATCGAGGCGCAGCCCGAGGCGCAGCAGGATTGGGTCGAGCACATCACGTCGCTGGTCGCGCCGACCGTGCTCGTCGACCCGAGTTGCAACTCGTGGTACAACGGCGGCAATGTGCCGGGAAAGAAGCGGATGTACATGGGTTATACCGCTGGAATCCCGGAGTATCGACGGCGGTGCGACGAGATCGCCGAGGCTGGCTACGCCGGTTTCAAGCTCGCGTAGCCGATGAAGACTTCAGAGCGGGCCTACCGGGCCGGACGGGACCTCGCCGGAGTGCTGCCCCGCGCCCATAAGGCGTTGAGAAGCTCCGGCGACTGGAAACCGCTGTCACCCATCGGTGCACGGCAATTGGGCGAGGTGGTGCTCGACGAGTTGGCCCTGTCGGGGATGACGTTGACCGCACCTCCGCCCAAGCTGGAGCGCACTGTCGATTCATGCGAGGCCGCTGCTGAGGAGCTTTCGAGGTTGGGTGTCGACCGGGCGCACACGGCACCGAACCCGTTGCAGGTGCGCTCTATTCGCCGACGCAGCCTCGGTCGGCTGACGTATGAGAAGCTGACCTTCGACCACGAACCCGCGCTTCCGCCTTCCCTCGCGAGCGCGGGCCTCGGCGGGCCCGCCACCGCGGTCGCTCAACTGTGTAGAACCGGGGACGACGCACGGCCATGGCTGGTGTGGGTCCACGGCGCCGGCCAGGGCCAACCGATCGACCTGTTGTTCTCTCGCGCCCGGCGGATTCGAGACGACCTCGGCTTCAACATCGCGCTGCCCGTCCAGCCGGGCCACGGTGCGCGTCGCACCGCGTGGCCGCCGTATCCGAACATGGATCCGCTCGCCAACGTCGCGGGCATGATGCGCGTGGTGTCGGAGGTACGCGCCCTGGTGCGGTGGCTACGGCCGCAGTCGACGGTCATGGCGGTGTCCGGGGTGTCCATGGGAAGCCCGGTGGCAGCGTTGGTTTCGCATTTCGAGGAGGTCGACGGCGTCGCGGTGTATACACCGATCTCGGGGCTCAATGCCATGATCTCCCAACACCTTTATCGCTGGGGGCCATCAGTGCATGAGACGATCCGGCTGCTCGGGTCGGACACCGTAGCCGCCCTGGCCTCCGTGGTCGATCACACCGCTGTCGAGCCGACGCCGCCACCGCAGGGCCGCCTCATCGTTGGCGCCTGGCACGACCGCATGGCGATGCGCGAGCCCGCTCTGCAACTCCACCAACAGTGGCGCGGAGAGCTGTTCTGGCACAAGGGAAGCCATGTCGGTCACTTGTTCGCCAAAGGCGTTCAGCAGGCATCGGAGCGGTTCCTACGGGCTTTGACGGTGGCATCATGACAACGTCCACGGCGGAAGTACCGTCGAGCATTGACGGCCTGACGCCGCAGTGGCTGACGGAAGCCATTGGCTCGGAAGTGACCGATGTTCGTGCCGAACAGATCGCCCAGGACAGCGGGTTCTCGTCGCTTCTCTACCGCCTGCACTTGACTGGCGAGGGTGTGCCGCCGACCGTGATCGCGAAGCTGCCCGCGCAGTCCGAGGCTCGCGGAGCGATGGAGCTGCTTGGCGGTTACCGGCGTGAGCTCGCGTTCTACCAGCGCGTCGCACGATACGCGCCGATGGGGACGCCACGCGCCTACGCCGCGCAAATAGCGGACGGCACAGCCGATTTCGTTCTGTTACTGGAAGATCTGGAGAGTTGGGAGAACGCAGATCACCTGGCGGGGTTGTCGATGGACCGGTCGCGGATCTGCATCGATGCCCTTGCGGGTTTGCACGCGTGGTCAACGGAGTCCGCCGACACGGCCACGCTCGAAGTGTTTCCCGGCATCGACACCCCGGTAGCGCGCGATCTGCTGGTGCCGGCGTTCGCTCCCGGATGGCAGGTCTACTGCGACAAGTCGTCGGTACCGGTGCCGGCTTCCGTCGCCGCGTTCGCCGAGCGATTCACCGAGCATGCGGTCGCGGCGTTACCGGCACTGACCGAGCGTTCGATGCTTCTGCACGGTGACATCCGGGCAGACAACCTTTTCTTCGACGGCGACCGCCTCAAGGTCGTCGACTTCCAGTTCGCTTCTCGCGGCGTCGGGGCGGCAGATATTGCGTACCTGGTGACTCAGGGGTTGCCGTCGGAGGTGCGCCACGGCCACGACGAGGCGCTGGTGCGGGAATACCTGGAGCGGTTGGCGGCCTATGGTGTCACCGACTACGGCTTCGATGAGGCGTGGCGACATTACCGACTTGCTGCCGCCTACCTGATGGTGTTGCCCGTCATTACGCTCAACGGCTGGGACGCGATGCCGGAGCGTTCGCGGGCGCTGTGCCTGACCCTGACCGACCGCGCGGTCGCGGCTATCGACGAGATCGAGGCGCTGGAGGAGTTCGCATGACACGGTCAGCCCGTGAAGTGGTCGAGCTGTACAACCTCGTGGTCTGGAATGAGCGCAACTTCGAGCTCGCCGATGAGTTGATGGGCGAGACGGTGGTCCGCCACGAAGTGGGGGAGGCGACGACGTTGACCCATGAGCAGGCGGTGCAGCGCATTGTGGACAACTGGGCGATGTTCGACAAGCTGCGCTTCGATCTGGAACTCGTCGTAGCGGGGGACGATGGTCAGCACGTCGCGATCGTCTACCAGTCGCCGATGGAGCTGAAGGACGGCACGAAGACCGACATCGCGAGTATGGAGATCTTTCGCGTCGTCGACGGCAGGATCACCGAAGTCTGGAATTGCGGATACAAACAAGGAGTTTGGGCGTGACACAACGTGTGCTCGACGAGCTCGGCTACTACCTGCTCGCCGGTGCAGGCGGCGAGGGACCCGCCTCGCTGGTGGAGGAGGCCCGCCGCGGCGAGGAGATGGGCTTCGGCACGGCGTTCATCTCCGAGCGGTGGAACGTCAAGGAGGCGTCCTCACTCGTCGGCGCCGCCTGTGCCGTGACCAGCCGCATGCAGATCGCCACGGCCGCAACGAATCACAACACCCGACACCCGTTGATCACCGGCTCGTGGGCGACCACCATGCACCGTCTTTCGGGCGGCCGGTTCACGCTTGGCCTGGGCCGCGGAGTGGCAGCGATGTACGCGGCGTTCGGCATCCCGTCGGTCACCACCGCGCAGATGGAGGACTTCGCGCAGGTCATGCGGCGGCTGTGGAACGGCGAGGTGATCTTCAATCACGACGGACCGATCGGCAAGTACCAGGTGCTGTTCCTGGACCCGGACTTCAAGGAGGACATCAGGCTTGCGCTCGTCGCCTTCGGTCCCAACACGCTTGCGCTGGGGGGCCGTGTTTTCGACGATGTGATTCTCCATACGTACTTCACGTCGGAGACCCTGCAGCGGTGCGTGAAAACCGTGAAGGACGCTGCGGAGAAGGCTGGCCGCGATCCGGACGGCGTGCGCGTGTGGTCCTGTTTCGCGACCGTCGGCGATCACCTTCCCGAAGAGCTGCGGCTGAAGAAGACCGTCGCCCGCCTGGCCACCTATCTGCAGGGCTACGGCGACCTCCTGGTCGCCACTAATGGCTGGGATCCCGCTGTGCTGCAACGCTTCCGCGATGACAAGGTCGTGCAGTCGATACCGGGGGGCATCGACCACAAGGCCACCGCCGAGCAGATCGAGCACATCGCAACGCTTATCCCCGACGAATGGCTGGAGCCCGCGGCCACCGGCTCGGCGCAGCAGTGCGTCGAGCGCATCCGCAAGGAGTTCGACTACGGCGCCGACGCCTTGATCATGCACGGCGCGACGCCCGACGAGCTCGCGCCGATAGTCGACACCTACCGCACGTCCGTGTGATTTCGGCGTGCTGAGTTGCGCTGCGCGAAACCAGCCACGCCGAAATCGCGGGGAATCAGGGTGTGATCACGGTGCGGCTCACCGGCTCTGCTGCCGACTGCCTGCTGTAGATCGCGCGCTGCAGCGCCGCCAGCAGGGCGTCGCGGGTTTCCTCGGGATGGATCAGGTCATCGAATCCGAGATGGCCCGCTGACCGGAAGGACGCCTCCACCTCGGCCTTGCGTAGCTTGGCTTCGATGTCCTCGGCGGCGTGCGACGCGCGACTCAGCGCAGCGGCGCTCATCGCCCCCATGGTCGCGCCGGGATAGGCGAACGTCGCGCTCTGATTGTCGAAACCCAACAGCGACATCACCATCGAGCCGAAACCGTAGGCCTTGCGCAACGTCACGTGCAGCTTGATCGTCGTCGCGGCCGTCTGCGCGGCGAACATCCGCGCGCCGCTGCGTAGCACGCCGCTCTTCTCCGACCGGCTGCCGGGCAGCATGCCGGGGTTATCGGCGAGGAAGACGAGCGGCAGGTGGAACGAGTCGGCCACCGTGATGAAATGCGCGGCCTTATCGGCGGCGTCAGCATCGATGGAACCCGCGAGAACCTTCGGCTGGTTGGCAACCACGGCAACTGGATGACCGCCGAGATGCGCCAGCGCGCAAATGATCGCGGGCCCGAACTTCGGCTGCACCTCAAACCAGTCCGGAGTGTCGAAGACCACGTCGAGCACCGCGCGCATGTCGTACACGCGCCGGTTGCCGCGGGGCACAATGTCGAGCAGCTCGGGTGTCGGTCGCGGCTCGGTGGCTTCGTCGGCGGGCAGCTGCGCCGGGTATGACCATGCGCTCGAGGGGAAGTACGACAGGTAGCGGCGGATGTCGTCGAGCACCGCCTCGTCGTCCTCGGCGAGATTGTGGATCACGCCGCTTGCTAGCGCGACCCCGGGACCGCCGAGATCCTCCTTCGAAATCTCCTCGCCCGTCGACTCTTTCACCACGGGCGGACCCGCGGTGAAGATCGCGCCCTGGCGGCTCATGATCGTGAAGTCACATACCGGTGCCACCAGTGCACCGTGTCCGGCCGACGGTCCGAGCAGCCCGGCCACAGTCGGCACCTTGCCGGAACACTGCGCCTGTGCCAGCAGGTCGGTGGGGGTGCGGCCGTAATGCTCTCCGCTGGGCCGGAAACCTGCGCCCTCGAGAAGCATCACGAGCGGAATCTTGTCGCGCAAAGCCAACTCGGCCAGCCGGTAGCGCTTGGCATTGCCGCCGGGGCCGATGCTGCCCGCCAGTGTGGTGAAGTCCTCCGCGCCGACCATCACTGGTGTGCCGCCGATCATTCCGGAGCCGGCCACGATTCCGTCGGCCGCTATGTCGCCGCCGACAAGCGTGCCGAACTCGCGGAACGTGCCCTTGTCGAGCAGGTGATCGAGTCGCGCGCGAGCGTCGAGCTTGCCCTTGCCGCGGTGCTTGGCCAGCCGCTCGTCGCCGCCCATGGCACGCGAGCGCTGACGCCGAAGATCGAGGTCTTCGAGTGTCTCCTGCCAGCCCTGCTCGTTTGTCATGTGCAAATCCCATCGTCCACAGGCGATCGTCGCACCGGCGTGATCACGTTGACCATACTGAATTGCTTACTGTAGCGTCCACGCGTATGGGTGACCGCGACGGTCTCAAGGTGGACGGGGCCGTCTCCAGCCAATTGCACGGCGTCACCGAAGCGGCAACCCGGCTGGAGCGTCGCGGATATGACTGCTGCTGGACAGCCGAGATCAGCCATGATCCGTTCCTGCCGCTCGTGTTGGCTGCCGAACACACGGAGACCATCGAACTGGGCACCAGCATCGCGGTCGCGTTTGCACGCAACCCGATGACCGTCGCCAACATCGGATGGGATCTGCAGGCCTATTCGAACGGGCGCTTCATCCTCGGTCTGGGCTCGCAGATCCAGCGCCACATCGAGAACCGCTTCAGCATGCCGTGGAGCAAGCCCGTACACCGCATGCGCGAGTTCGTGGTCGCGATGCGCGAGATCTGGTCGTGTTGGCAGACGGGGACGAAGCTTTCGTTCGAAGGCGACTTCTACACCCACAAATTGATGACGCCGATGTTCACCCCGGAACCGTTGGCCCACAGCGTTCCCAAGGTGTTCATCGCGGCGGTCGGTGAAGCGATGACCGAGATGTGCGGCGAGGTCGGCGACGGTCTACTCGCGCACGCCTTCACGACCAAACGCTACTTCGAAGAGGTGACGACGCCCGCCCTGTTGCGTGGCATGAAACGATCCGGCCGCGACCGCAGTGATTTCCAGGTGTCCTGTCCGTTGTTCGTGGTGACGGGCAACGACGACGACGAAGTCGCCGCCAATGCCGTTGGCACGCGCAAGCAGATCGCGTTCTACGCGTCCACACCCGCCTATCGCAAGGTGCTGGAGCTGCACGGTTGGGGAGAACTGCAGCCGGAGCTGCATCGGCTGTCCCATGCCGGCGAATGGGATGCGATGGGTTCGCTGATCGAGGACGCGATGCTCAACGAGTTCGCCGTTGTCGCGCCTGTCGCCGACGTCGCCAAGGCGGTCCGCGACCGGTGTGACGGCGTGATCGACCGGGTGCTGGTGGGTTTTCCGGCCTCGGTCGAGGAAGCCACCGTTACCGCTGTGCTGCAAGAGATGAGGAGCTGAGCGTGAGTACGCCCATCATGGACGAGGCCGCAAGGGTGTTCGCGACACCGAAGGCGTACACCGATGAGACGGCGCTTCATTCAGCGCTGACGCATCTGCGCGCCGACGCCCCGGTGTCCTGGGTCGAGGTTCCGTCCTACCAACCGTTTTGGGCGATCACAAAACACGCCGACATCATGGATGTCGAGCGCGCCAACCAGCTGTTCACGAACTACCCTCGACCGGTACTTGTCAGGGCCGAGGACGACGAGCGACAGGCCGCCATCGGTGTCCGCACGCTCATCCACATGGACGATCCGCAGCACCGGGTTGTTCGGGCCATCGGCGCCGACTGGTTCCGCCCGAAGGCCATGCGGGCCTTGAAGAATCGTGCCGACGAACTCGCCAAGGTCTATGTCGACAAGATGGCGGCGATCGGACCCGAATGTGACTTCGCCCAGCAGGTCGCGGTGAATTACCCGCTATACATGATCATGTCACTGCTGGGTGTGCCGGAGGCGGACTTCCCGTTGATGCTCAGGCTCACCCAGGAACTGTTCGGCAGCGACGACGACGAGTTCAAGCGCGGCGCCGACGGGGCCGATCAGATGTCCGCGCTGCTGGAGATGTTCGAGTATTTCACCGCGTTGACCGCTCAGCGGCGGGAAAACCCAACGGAGGACTTGGCTTCCGCGATCGCCAACGCCACCATCGACGGCGAGCCGCTGTCCGACATCGACACCATCTCCTACTACGCGATCATCGCCGCGGCAGGACATGACACGACGAGCGCGACCATCTCCGGCGGCATGCTCGCGCTCATTGAGAACCCCTTCGAGCAGGCGCGTCTTCAGGCCGACCTCGGGCTGATGCCGCTGGCAACCGAGGAGATGATCCGCTGGGTCACGCCGGTCAAGGCGTTCATGCGGACGGCGGTTACGGACACGGTCGTTCGTGGAGTGCCGATCGCTGCAGGGGAGTCGGTGTTGTTGTCCTATGTCTCGGGCAACCGTGACGAGGACGTCTTCGACGAACCGTTCCGCTTCGACGTGACGCGAGATCCGAACAAGCACATCGCCTTTGGCTATGGCGTCCACTTCTGCCTCGGCGCGGCGCTTGCTCGGATGGAGGTGAATAGCTTCTTCACCGAGCTGTTGCCCCGACTCGAATCGGTGGAATTAGCCGGACAACCGCAGCACGTGGCCACGACGTTCGTCGGCGGGCTCAAGCACTTGCCTATCCGATACTCGCTTAGCTGAAGCGTCGACGGCCGCCCCGGGAACCAACCGAGGCGGCCGTCTCGCTGGGTTGCGTCTCAGATCGGCAGCGGAATCCAGATTCCGAAGAACCAGAAGCCCCATTGGTTGTAGCCGGGATCCCAGATCGGTTGCTCTTGGAAACCGAAGTAGTTGATGGGCGGGGGCGGGGGACCCCATGCGGGCGGCAGTGGTCCGTCAAACACCGGTGGCGGCGGCGCACCGAAGCCCCACGGCGGCAGCCCGTCACCCCACGGCGCTCCGCGGAACCGCCCGCGCCAATCGTTGTCCTGGGGGTTCCACGGCGGCCGCCAATCGTGGTCACCGGGGCGGTTGAAATCGCCGGGCGGCGCGCCTGGGCCGCGTGGTCCGCCGGGTCCGCGGGCGTCGCCGGGTCCGCGGGCGTTGCCGGGAGGACCGCCTGGGCCGCCACGGTCTCCGCCACCGCCCGGCCCCCCGCCGGGACCGCACTGCGCACCAGGTGGGCACGGCGGCGCAGCATTCGCAATGCCCGCGGTCAGCCCGATGCCGGTGACGCTGATTGCGCACGTAATCGCCGCACCCGCGACGACTTGACTCAGTTTCATTCGAGGCCTTTCACGTCGATTGACGTCCCCAACCCGCAGCCGAGGCTAGGAAGGCACCGTAAGAACGGGCTATGTCGCCGCTTTGAATCTGTTAGAAGGCAGAACAGGCCTGTTCAGCAGCAGCGGGGGTTGGGGTTGCTCTCCGTCGCGTCGTGGCGCATACGCCAATACTCGCGTTCCGACAAGACAGCTTCGCCGGGGTGCGTACTCCTGCGGTGTTCCACGTAGCGGCGGTAATGGTTATCACCCATCAATGAGCCCCAGTACCAACGGATTTGGCGTGCGATTTCGACAGCGCGTCCCATTGCTTCTGCACCTCCCGCTCCGGCTTTGTCGGGATGAGCCCGGATGGAGCAAACAGTCGTGACGGCACGGGCTCATCTTCGGTCAGCGGGCTCCCCGTGCCCCGAATGGCGCGCAGCGCAACGACCACTCCTGCAACGAACACGATGAGCACCAGCACGGCGAACAGAATCGACAGCGACCCTTGGATGAAGGTGTTGCGCACGATCTTGTCCACGTCGGCCGGCGACTTGGCTGTCAGGCACATCGTGCCGGCCTGCTTCGCAGCCTGACAAATGCTGTGCTGTTTCCAGTAACCGAGCTTCGGATCGGCCGAGAAGATCTTCTGCCACGACGCCGTCATCGTCACCGTGAGATCCCAGAACAACGGAAGGGCCGGAATCCAAGCCCATTTCAGCAGTCCTCGTTTGATGACGACGACGGTCACCACCGTCAGCGCGATAGCGGCCAGCAACTGGTTGGCGATGCCGAACAGCGGGAACAGAGTGTTGATACCGCCCAGTGGATCGGTGACACCCATCAGCAGGATGCCGCCCCATGCCGCGACGACGATGATGCTGCAGATCCACGCGCCCGCACGCCAACTCGGGTCCTTGAGCTTGCGAAGCGGGCCGCCGAGGTTGCTCAGCCCGTCGGAGAGCATGAAACGCGCCACCCGAGTGCCGGCGTCGACGGTGGTCAGGATGAACAACGCCTCGAACATGATCGCGAAGTGATACCAGAACGCCTTCAGTGCCGTACCGCCGAACACCTGGTGCAGCACCTCTGAGATGCCGATCGCCAGCGTCGGGGCACCTCCGGTGCGCGAGATGATCGATTTCTCGCCGATGTCTCTGGCAGCCTGGGTGAGTTGCTCGGGTGTCGTCGGGGCGCCAGAAAGGCCGAGGCCGTTGACGTATTGGGCAGCGGACGCCGCGGTGGTTCCGGTCTGAGCCGCAGGCGCGTTGATGGCAAAGTACAGGTGCTGGTTGAGGATCGCCGCGGTGATCAACGCCATGATGCCGACGAACGACTCGGTGAGCATTCCGCCGTAGCCGATCAGCCGCATCTGGCTTTCCTTCTCGAGCAGCTTGGGGGTGGTGCCCGAGGAGATCAACGCGTGGAACCCCGACAGTGCGCCACACGCGATCGTGATGAACAGGAACGGGAACAGCGAGCCGGCGAACACGGGCCCGGTGCCCTTGCCGGCGAAGCTGGAGATCGCCGGTGCCTCCATGACGGGGCGGGCCAACAAGATGCCGATCGCCAGCAGGGCGATGGTGCCGACCTTCATGAACGTGGACAGGTAGTCGCGCGGTGCCAGCAACAACCACACCGGAAGGACCGAGGCCGCAAAGCCGTAGATGATGATGGCCCACGACAAGGCCACCTTCGTCAGGTTGAACCACTCACTGCCCCAAGCAGTATCGGCCACCCAGCCGCCCGCGACGACGGCCAGCAGGAGCAGCGCGACCCCGATCAGCGATACCTCTGACACCCGACCGGGGCGTAGAAACCTCAGGTATATCCCCATGAAGATGGCGATGGGAATTGTCATCGCGATCGAGAAGACACCCCACGGACTTTCGTCGAGCGCACCGACAACGACGAGTGCCAGCACCGCAAGCAGAATGACCATGATGACGAGCACACCGACGATGGCGGCGGCGCCGCCGATGGCCCCTAACTCGTCGCGCGCCATCTGTCCGAGGGTTCGACCGCGCCTGCGGGTGGAGATGGCCAACACCAGATAGTCCTGAACGCACCCGGCCAGCACCGCGCCGATGATGATCCATATAGTGCCGGGCAGATACCCCATCTGCATCGCCAGGACCGGCCCGACCAGCGGGCCCGCTCCTGCGATCGCTGCGAAGTGATGCCCGAACAGCACCCGGCGGTCGGTCGGCATGTAGTCGGTGGCGTTCTCGAAAAGCTCTGCGGGCGTGGCGTTGTCATCACGCGGGCGGACGATCTTCATCTCGATAAGCCGGGCGTAGAACCGGAAACCGATGACGTAGGTGCAGATCGCGGCGATGACAAACCACACCGCGTTGACGGTTTCCCCGCTGTAGAAGGCGATAACCGCCCACGCGATCGCGCCGAGAATCGCGATGATTCCGAAGATGATCCTGTGCCGCAGCGTGATCGGCGACCGATCGATGATGGCGACCGGCGGCAGACCTTTGTCGGTACGGATATAGGTGACGTCGCCGTCGGTCTCCTCGAAGCGTTCGGTCGACGCGGCGGTGGGTGAAGCCACAGTTCCCTCCCTCGATCACGGTGGAGTCTGGGTGTCTACGGTGATCCTGTCAAAGCCGTGTCGGGGCTGAAGAGGATTGGGTGAACACGGGCGAAATCGTGCTATCCGCGCTCGTAGAAAGCTCGGACCGTGTCGATCGTGTCGGCCTCGGCGGGGCTCTTGTCGTCCCGGTAGCGCAGCACGCGCGCAAACCGAAGCGCCATTCCGCCGGGATAGCGCGATGACGTCTGCACGCCGTCGAATGCGATCTCCACGACCTGTTCGGGACGGACCGTGACCACCCAGCCGTCGGTCGGTCCGTCTGCCAGTTCGGTGAACCGGGCTGTCTGCCAGTCGAGCATTGCGTCGGTCATGCCTTTGAACGTCTTGCCCAACATGACGAACCCGCCCGTCGCGGGATCGCGGGCGCCGAGGTGGATGTTGGACAGCTTGCCGGTGCGGCGGCCCGAACCCCATTCGACGGCCAGCACGACAAGGTCGAGGGTGTGGACCGGTTTCACCTTCAGCCAGCCGGCGCCACGTCGCCCCGCCTCGTAGGGTGCGCCTAAAGACTTGGCCATCACACCTTCGTGTCCGGCGGCCAGCGTCGTGTCCAAGAAGCGTTGGGCTGCAACCGGATCGGTGGTGAGCAGACGATCGACGCGCTGAAGCGGCGGCACGATGGCGTCGAGCGTGGACAACCGCTCGCGGGTCGGTTCGTCGATCACATCTGCGCCGTCGATGTGCAAGACGTCGAAGAAGAACACCGATAGCGGCTGCGCCGCACGGGCGGCGGCGATGTCGACGGTGCGGTCTTTCGCACCGCGGCCGCCGCCACGACCAAACCGCGACGCCGTGACCTGAAATCGGTGCGGCCGTCCGTCGGAACGCAGGGCGATTGCCTCGCCATCGGCGATCAGATCCGTCACGGGAAGCGCGAGTGTCGCCTCGACGACCTCGGGGAGGCGTGCGGTGACATCGTCGAGGCTCCGCGTGTAGATCGACACCTCGTCGCCCGACCGGTGGATCTGCACACGTGCCCCGTCGAGCTTGGCCTCGAAAACGGCCTCGCCGCCGAGGCGTTCGAGAGCTTCGCCGACCCCGGTTGCGGTCTGCGCCAGCATCGGGCCGACTGGCTGACCCACGCGGAGAGTGAATTCCGACAGCGCCGTCTCGCCGCCGGAGAGTGCGGCCGCCGCGACCGCGGGCAGGTCGCCACCCAACATCGCGGCCCGCCGGACGGCAGGAGCCGACACTCCGGCGGCCTTCGCGACGGCGTCTGTCATGACGCCCGCCAGCGCGCCCTGGCGCAACTCGCCGCTGAGGAGGCGGCGCAGGAACGTCTGCTCGACCTCGGTCGCCGCGGCGAACAGGTCGGCGACGAGTTCGGCTCGGCGCGCCTGCGAACCCTTGCCCGCGACCGCCCCAATCTCGGTGAACGCCGCATCGACGGCGGTGACCGTCAGCGTCGGTTGATGCACCGGCGCCGGCAGCGACCGGAGTGCAGCCCACCCGACGCCGATCTGGCGCTGCGGCAGGTCACCCGACAACCACGAGACGACGACCGCGACCAGCCTTGCGTCGCCGCGTTTCGCGGCCGCGGCCAGCAGGTCGGCGATCCGCGCGATCTTCGCCAACCGTGCCGATGACGCGCCCACCTCCGCCGATGCGGTAGCGACGTCGACCAGCAGCATGTCCCCACCCTGTCACGGGGTGCCGACATCGCGGCGAGTTATGTGACGGCGAAGGTCACCGAGTGCCAGCCGGTGGCACCATCGGGCACGGGATCGGCCCGTTGTTCGGTCTGCGCTGCGCCGGTGTTGTCGGTGGCGCGCACCGTGATCGTGTGCGAGCCAAGGGTATCGGCCTGCCACGGGAAGCTCCACAGGCGCCACGTGTCGTTCGAGTAAGCCGCTCCCAATTGCGCTGGCCGCCACGGACCGTCATCGATACGCACCTCGACCGTCTTGACGCCACGGTTCTGCGCCCACGCCACTCCGCCGAAGGTCACCGGCCCGCGGGCGACGTCGTCGCCGCTGCGCGGCACATCGATGCGCGATTCCGTCTTGATCGGCCCGCGCGGTGACCAGCCGAGCTTCGTCCAGTACGCCTGGGCGGTATCGAACCGGGTGAGTTCGAGGTCGACGACCCACTTCGTCGCCGATACGTACCCATAGAGGCCCGGCACCACAAGGCGCGCGGGATAACCGTGTTCGGTGGGCAGCGGCTGGCCGTTCATGGCGATCGCGAGCAGTGCATCGCGTCCGTCGGTCAGCGCCTCTACCGGCGTTCCGGCGGTGAACCCGTCGCTGGAGGTCGACAGCACCATGTCGGCGTCGGGCCGGACGCCCGCCTCGGCCAACAGGTCGCGCACTCGGTAGCCCGTCCAGCTCGCGTTCGAGATGAGCTCTCCGCCAACGGGATTGGATACACAGGTTAGCGTCACGACCTTCTCGACGACTTCGAACCGCTCGAGATCTTCGAAGCGGTAGGTGACCTCGCGGTCGACCATGCCGTGAATTTTGAGCTGCCAGTCGGCGCGGCTGAGCTGCGGCACGGACAGCGCGGTGTCGATGCGGTAGAAATCGGCGTTGCTGGTGACAAATGACGGCAGCGCAACACCTTTCGGCTGCACCGTCGGCGGAATGGGCGGCGCACCGACATCGGCAGCGGGCAGCGAGAACGCCTCGCGGTCGCCGGCTACCGATGTCCTCGCTCTGGAGACCACGACGCCGATGACACCGGTCAGCGCGCCCCCGGCGAGCAGTCCCAGTGTCACCAGCGACAGCCGTCGGCCGCGATCGGGGCCGCCGTCGTCGGGATCGGAAGGTTCATCGGTGAGCCGGCCCGAGGTCAACAGGCGCAGGACTGCGACACCACACACGGTGCCGATCACCGTCGGCACAATGTCAGCGATCGACGCGCCCGCGCGGGACAGCACCGCCGCGCAGCCAGCTACACCGGCGACGACGATCGCCGCGCTGCCGATCGGGAAGCGGCGCCTCTCCAGCGCGCCGGCGACCGCGGCGACGATCGCGATCACGGCCAGCACCAGAATCGACAATGCGAGCTTGTCGGCCGTGCCGAACGTCGTGATCGCCCATTCCTTCACCGGGCCGGGCGTCAAATCGATGACGGTCGACCCGACCGCGGTGCGCGAGTCGGACTGCGGGCCGACGAAGGCGGCGAGCAGTTGGGTGACGCCAAGAGCGACCGCAGCCGCGGCGATGCCGGCCGTTGCCCGGATACCGCTCGACGCCATGCTGGCCAAGGTACCGATCCGGCCACCCGAAAGGTTTACCGGAAAGCGACGTCGGTAGGTTGCTTTACGAATCGAGCACTTTTTGGAAAGGGAGCCAGATGGAGATCGCGGGGAAGAAGGCCGTCATCGTCGGCGGGGCGTCCGGATTCGGCAAGGCGACAGCCGAGGCGCTGGCCCAGCGCGGAGCCAGCGTAGCGATCCTGGACCGGCCGCAGTCGAAGGGCAAAGAGGTCGCCGACGCGATCGGCGGCGCCTTCCACGAGGTGGACGTCACCGATTTCGAGGGCACCGAGAAGGTCCTGAACGAGGCCATCGACGCGCTCGGCGGCCTGCACATCGCCGTGACCACTGCGGGTGGCGGCAAGGGCGAGCGCACCATCAGCAAGGAGGGCCCGCACAGCCTGGACTCCTTCCGCAAGGGCATCGACCTCAACCTCATCGGCACCTTCAACGTAAGCCGGTTGGCTGCCTGGGCGATGAGCAAGAACGATCCGGTCGACGACGAGGCCGAAGAACGCGGCGTCATCATCAACACCGCGTCGATCGCGGCGTTCGAGGGGCAGATCGGGCAGGTCGCCTACACGGCATCCAAGGCCGCCATCGCCGGGATGTGCCTGACCATGGCGCGCGATCTCGGCAGCCTCGGCATCCGGGTGCTGGCTATCGCGCCGAGCCTGTTCGCCACCGGATTGACCGAGGGCATCCCCGACGAGTTCGCCCAGGTGCTGACCAAGGACGCGGCGTTCCCGAAGCGGCTCGGCAAGCCGGAGGAGTACGCGAAGCTGGCGGTCGCCATCGTGGAAAACGCGATGCTCAACGGGCAGTGCCTGCGACTGGACGGCGGCCAGCGCTTCGCACCCAAGTAAACGGCAGATTGGGCGTGGTCGGTTGCGCTGAGCGCAACTGACCACGCCGAAATCGCAGAGCGTGAGCTGCTGCCTGACACGATGTCACCCATGCCCGATGATGCGCAGTCGCTGCCGACGCTCAGTGACACCGACCAGTCCGCACTGCAGCGGTGGGTGAGACAACAGGGAATCGGCTCGACCATTACCGACGTCGAGCCGCTGACCGGCGGTACCCAGAACATCGTGGTGCGAGTACATGTCGACGGCAGGCCGATGGTGCTGCGGCGACCTCCGCTGCATCCTCGGCCCACCAGTGACAAGACGATGCTGCGGGAGATCGCGGCGCTGCGCACCCTCGCGGGCACCAATGTCCCGCACCCCGGTTTCATCGCCGGCTGTGAAGACCTCGACGTGCTTGGCGTCGTGTTCTATCTGATGGAGGAGATCGACGGCTTCAACCCGGGCAGCGACATGTCCGAGGCATACGTTCGCGACGAGCGGATGCGACACGATGTGGGCCTGTCCTACGCGGCGAGCCTCGCGCAACTGGGCAACGCCGCTTGGGAGGGCAAGCCCCTCGCTGAGCTGAGACGGCCGGGATCCTTTGTGGCGCGCCAGGTTCCCCAGTTTCTGCGGTTGCTCGAAAGCTACCGGCACGACCGCTACGACCCTGAATCACTTGCCGTCGCCGACCTCGCGGAATGGTTGCAGGTCAATGTCCCGCCCGACAGCGAACCGGGGATCATGCACGGCGACCCGCATCTGAGCAATGTGCTGTTACGCCGCGACAAGCCAGAGTTGGCGGCGTTCGTCGACTGGGAGATGTGCACCGTCGGCGACCCGCTCCTGGACCTCGGCTGGATGCTGATCTGCTGGCCGCTGGACACCAACGCGATAACCGCAGGCGCTCAGCTGGGGGCCCTCGGCGGTCTGGCGACCCGTCGGGAATTGTTGGAGGCTTACTGGGCCGCGGGCGGACGCGAGACGCCGCGGCTGGATTGGTACGTCGCGATGGCCTGCTTCAAGCTCGGCGTGGTGATCGAGGGCACCTGGTCGCGCTATTTGATGGGCAAGGCGAGCCGAGAGGCAGGCGAAGCCCTCCATGCCAACGCCCAGAACCTGATCCATATGGGGACCCGAGTTGCCAAGGGCGACAGCCCGTTTCAGCTGGATTAGCGGTAGGCGTCGATCCCGAGCCGGCGGCGGCGAGGAAGGCCGCATCCCACCAATTCATTAATCGATATCGTGCCTGTCCGCACGGTCGACGCCGTGCCCGCCCCGAGCGCTTCAGCTAGCTGCTGACCCGTTCGTGTGCGGTGAGCAACAGGTGGTCGGCCCGCGCGCGGACGCCGGCCGGGATGTTCAGCTGGCTGGTGAAGTCCTCGATGATCTGCCCGACCAGCTTGCGTAGCTTGGTGTTTGTCTCTTGCGAACGCCAGACCATGATGTCGAACGCATGCTCGGCGGAGATGCCGTACACGGCCATCAACACGCCTTTCGCCTGTTCGATTTGCGATCGATGCCTCGTGAAGTCGGCGATCGCTGCATCGACGGCCTTATCGTTGGCGATCTCGTTCGGGCTAATCGCGATTGTTTCGTCTCTGTCGGCGCTGCAATTTTTCAACGCACCCACCCCACCGGTGCCTACCTGCGGACAAGTAGGGAGAGGATCCCACTTTGGGGCCATGCAGACAGTGCGCCCAGCGAACAATCGACGACGCATCAGTCCCAAAAACGAAGTTGGCGGGTTCGCGGAACAGCGGCTAGCATTCGTGACGTGCCGAGACGACTCGTAGTAGCAATCCCCAGCGGGGTCTGATCCTGACCGACCCCTCGCTGTGGGTCGTTGCTACACCGTCGGTCGCTTTTTCCACCGAGAAAAGACCGGCACATGACATCTCCACCACAATCCGCAACCAGCGCAGCGTCGTCGTCAGCGGCCACAGTCGCGGACTGTTTGTCCGCACCGCTGCCGCGCGGCCTGCGCAGTGAGGCAGGTGCGATGGACTGGAATACCTTCGAAACCACGTATGCGCCGACGACAGGTCCGCTGCGGCTGGGACAGTGGGCCTGCACCGACAAGGAGTGCCCGTCGACGAGGCTGGGCCCGCAACCCCGCAATTACCAAGCCACGCTCGGAATCGGCGACCGGATCTCCACAGCGACGGCGTCGGCGTCAGGTCCGGTCGCCGCACTCACCGCAATGCTCCATGACCACGGCATCACCATCGAGATGACGTCGTTTCACCAGCTACCCGCCAACGGCGAAACGGCGACCTTCATCCGGGGCGGCGACGGCTACCACACCGAGTGGGCGATGGGTGTGGACGAAGACGCGACGCAGTCGGCGCTGCGCG
>LZSH01000205.1 GCA_001665255.1 Mycobacteriaceae bacterium 1482268.1
GGTGCGCGCGCTGGTCTCCGTCGATGACACCGACGGGGTCGCCGCAGCCCACAGGGACGCCAACCGCGAGGTGCGCATCGCCGTCGCCAACGGACTCGGCACGTTGCGCGCGGGTGGGGAGACCGTCCGGGCGCTCATGGTCGATCACGACCCGTTGGTGCGCGCCGCTGCGTTGGCCGCCCTCGGGCTGATCGGCTGGGACGATGCCGATGTCTCGACGGTCGAGAAGGCGCTGGCGGCGTCGGCCTGGCAGATACGGCAAGGCGCCGCACGGGCACTGGCGGGGGCGCCGTCTCCGTCAGCCGCCGTGCCACCGCTGTCGCGGGCGTTGGCCGACCCCCACCTCGACGTGCGCAAGGCCGCGGTCCTGAGCCTCACTCGGTGGGCTGATTCGGAGGTCACTGCCCGCGAGGCACTGGCCGGCGCGCTCGACGACGGCGACGCCGATGTCCGGGCATACGCTCGGCATGCACTCGCTGCCATTAACTGAGGCGGCGGACGCGGCTCAGTTCGAGGCGCTCAGGATCTTGATCGCGAAGACGAGCGTGTCACCCTTCTGGATTCCGGCGCTGGGCTGGCTACCGACGACATCGCAAAGAACTTCATCGACGAATTCCAACAGTTCGTCAACCCGTCATCCTCGGCGGCAGCACATCGAATTTTCGCCGCTAGCCCAATCCGTTCAACTGCCATCGTGCGGAATGATCGGCACGTGTTCGCGCGTTCTACAGCGCAGCGTTGCGATGTTGGCGTCGGATGCACAAAGCACAAGCTGATCGGATTGGTGGTGAGAGTTGGCCGGCGTGACCGATGATATGGCTGCCATTGTGGCGCGCGGCTCTCGTCGGAATGACGGTCGCGGGGTGATCGAGAGCGCGTTTGAGCTGTTGGACCACGTCGGTGCGTTGGAACCGGTTCGGCTGCTCGACTTGGCGAATGCGACCGGGATACCGCGGGAGACGGTTCGTCGACTGTTGCAGCAATTGATCGCAGTGGGAGCGATCAGTCGCGAAGGTAGCCGGTATCGGCTCGGCGCTAGCTTGCTGGGGCTGGGCGCGCGGGTGAGCCCGGAGCGTGGATTGCGGGTGGCCGCCCGGCGGCCGATCGCCGAACTCGCAATTGCCACTGGCGCCGCGGTTCAGTTGTCTGCGGTGATTGGTGGCGAAGCAGTATTTTTGGACGCGGTGGAGCCTCGGATTCCGCTGGGATTCATAGCTGAACCCGGAGCTCGGGTACCGCCAGGCACGGCGGCTGCGCGTGCCTACAGTGAATTGGTCCGCGCCGCACCGATTGTGGACGCCGGCGAGGTGCTGGCGGATCTAAGCTGTGTCGCGGTGGCGATTCCACTGGGAAACGGTGCGGTGGCGGCCGTGTCGGCGCTTGTCGGGGAACGCCGCCCACCGCTCGGACTGCTGGCCGCGACAAGGGCCACCGGCGCCCGTATCGCCACGCGCATTCGTACACCTGACACGGTGTTCGCCCGAGAAAAGCTCACTGAGTGAGCGCTGGATTGCCGCTGGGCGAGGTTGATTCTTAGGGTCACCGGTGTGACGGACACAGATTCGGCGAAGTATGGGCGCGGCAGTTCTGCTGGAGCCGTTCGTATCTCAGGGCGACAAAGTGTCCCTGGCTAACGGGATGTTGCTGCATCAGGAACCCCACCGGTAGCCACCGGGCAGATCCTGCACGACGCCCTGGCACGGACCGACGCGAACCAGTAAGACAGCTCATGAACAATATGACTAACTTTGAGCAGCTGGTGCTCCTACCGCTGCTACGCCTTCACGGCATGGTCTATCGGAAAACCAATGGGCGGCTCGGCCACCAGATGCCGGGGATGCCGCCCTGTTTGCTGTTACACACGACCGGCGCGAAGACCGGTCGGCAGCGCAGCAATGCACTGACCTACGCGAAGGACGGCGACTCGTACCTGGTCGTCGCCTCCTTCGGCGGTAACGATAAGCACCCTGGGTGGTACCACAACCTCCGCAACCGGGCGGACTGCGAAATCAACGTCGGGCCAAGGCGATTCACGGTGAGAGCACGCAGAACCACACCTGATCACGCCGACTACGCGCGGCTGTGGGAGATCGTCAACAAGAACAACGCGAACCGATACACCGGTTACCAGAGTCGAACGTCGCGGCCCATTCCGGTCATCGCGTTGACCCCGGCTTAAGGGCGACTATTGCGTTGCAGGTCGATGCCTCTGCACGGGGTTCGGCGACCATAGTGGCACTGCCTCGGTGTGAATGTTCTACGCGCTCATCATCGCTGGGCTGAAAGGGTGACCGGCGAGAAGCCCACCCAGTGGGCGCAGGCTAGCGGTTGGCCCCGCCGCTTCTTAATGTCACAAGTGTGACGGGAGCAAATGCAGCCAAGAGTGGCGCCGAAGTGTTGCTGAATCAGCTCGAATCTCAGTGCGCGGACTGCATTTTCGCGTCTCCCATCGCTGTGATGGCGCCAGTATGCGAGGCCATTGCGCGGCCCGGGAATGACATGAAGCATCCCAAGCCCGGAATCTCGTCAAGTACTACTCCGATAGCCTCGGCGTCGTCATCAACCCGTGAAAGATAAATGAGTACAACAGATTTGGTCACCGCGGCCGCTAACGAGCTGGTGAGCCGGATAAACCCCAGCCAGGTGCTGATTTGCGACGGTGCGCCGTCGATCTGGAATGCGGAGGTGCAACATCGCCCGGCATTGATCGTGCGGGCCGACTCATCGCGGGACGTACAGGAAGCCATCCGTGTGGCGCGTGAACGCGGTATGCGGCTCTCGGTGCTCGGTGGCGGCCATGACTGGGCGGGTCGCTCTGTGTGCGACGGCGGTTTGGTGATCGACATGTCCGGGATGCGAAGCGTCGTCGTCGGTACCACAGCGCGCGTCGCAACGGTGGGCGGGGGCGTCATAGCGACTGACTTGATCGAAGCGGTCGCGCCGTACGGGCTCGTTGCCGCCACCGGCAACTGCGGTGCTGTTGGCATGGCGGGCCTGACACTCGGTGGGGGCTACGGTCCGCTAAACGGACAGTTCGGCCTTGCCTTGGACAACCTGCTCGGCGCCGAGGTTGCGCTAGCGGATGGAAGAATTGTCACAGCCGACGCGACCCACGAGCCGGAGCTGTTCTGGGCACTGCGCGGTGGTGGCGGCAACTTCGGCGTGGTCACCTCGATGCGTGTGCGGTTGCATCCGCTGGGCCAGGTGATCGGCGGGATGAG
>LZSH01000206.1 GCA_001665255.1 Mycobacteriaceae bacterium 1482268.1
GCCCGCGGTCGGCCAGTTCGGCGGCAAGCTGTTCGATCAGTGCACGGTTGATGCGGTTGAGCGGTGACATCCCGCCGAAATGGAGATAGTGCTCGGCGACCGCGGAGAGCCGCTGCTTGGGGATGCCGCGGCCCCGAGTCACGTTCTCCAGGAAGGGCATTACCTGCTCGGGAGCCTCCGGGCCGCCGAACGACAGCAGCAGCACGGCATCGAATTCCATTTAGAGCAGCTGGGTGTGTGCGCCGCCGTCGGCGTAGATGACCGTTCCTGTGGTCGCGGGCAGCCAGTCGGAGAGCAGGGCGCACACCGTCTTGGCGACCGGCGTCGGATCCTTCATGTCCCAGCCGATGGGCGCACGCTGGTCCCAGCCCTCCTCAAGCAGCCGCATCTGGTCACCGGCCTCGGCGCCGAGCGCACCGCCGACGATCGCGCTCATCGCCAGCGTGCGGATCGGGCCCGCGGCAACGAGATTCGACCGCACGCCGAGCGGGCCGGCCTCGCGCGCCACGAAGCGGTTCACCGACTCCAGTGCGCTCTTGGCAACGGTCATCCAGTTGTAGGCGGGCATGGCCCTGGTCGGGTCGAAGTCCATACCGACGATCGAGCCGCCGTTGTTCATGATCGGCAGTGTGGCCTTGGCCAGCGACGCGTACGAGAACGCCGAGATATGGATGCCCTTGGAGACGTCTTCGTAGGGCGCGTCGAAGAACGGGTTGATGCCCATTCCCGTCTGCGGCATGTAACCGATCGAGTGCACCACACCGTCGAGCTTGTTTCCCTCACCGATGACCTCGGTGATGCGGTCGGCCAGCGAGGACAGATGTTCTTCGTTCTGCACATCGAGTTCGAGCAGCGGCGCCTTCTCCGGCAGCCGGTCGGCGATGCGCTGGATCAGCTTCATCCGGTCGAAACCCGTGAGCACCAGTTCGGCTCCGGACTCCTGGGCGACCTTGGCGATGTGGAACGCGATCGATGAGTCGGTGATGATCCCCGTGACGAGGATCCGTTTGCCTTCGAGCAGTCCTGCCATGTGAAAGTCCTTATCTCTCTTGAGGAATCAGTGACCCATGCCCATGCCGCCGTCGACCGGGATCACGGCACCGGATATGTAGCTGGCGTCCTCGGACGCCAGAAAGCTGACCACCCCGGCGACCTCGGCGGCGGTGCCGACCCTTTTGGCCGGTACGAACCCCAAGGCCCCCTCCTGGATCCTCTCGTCCAGAGCGCGGGTCATATCGGTGTCGATGTAGCCAGGGGCCACCACGTTTGCGGTGACCCCGGCCTTCGTCAGCTCACGGGCGATCGAGCGGGCCATCCCGATCAGGCCGGCTTTGGACGCTGCGTAGTTGGCCTGGTTGCCGACACCCCACATGCCGGACACCGAGCCCACGAAGATCAGCCGGCCGAACCGCTTTCGCTGCATGCTGCGCGACGCGCGCTGCGCCACCCGGAACGCCCCGGTGAGGTTCGCGTCGATGACCTTCTCGAACTTCTCCACGGTCATCCGCATGAGGAACGCGTCGGCGGCGACGCCGGCGTTGGCCACCACCACCTCGACGGGACCCTGATGCTCCTCGACGGCGGTGAAGGCGCGATCGACTGCTTCGGTGTCGGTGATATCGCACTCGACGCCGAACAGCCCGTCGGGGACTCCCGACCCGCGGTGCGTGGCAGCCACCCGGTGACCGTCTTGCGCGAGCCGCTGGGCGATGGCGAGGCCGATACCCCGGTTTCCGCCGGTCACCAGCACCGAACGGGAGACGAAAGGCGGACGAACGCCGCTTTTTTGGTCGACAGTCTCGCCTTCAGTCGTGTGGGTCATGACCGCCAACTTAACGTGTGTCGACTGTTCTTAAGAAATCGCCTTACGGAGGGTAGGAGCGATGGGCCCACGCAGTAGGCAGGGGACGACTGGGGATTGTTCTAGTTGGGTAGGCGCCGGTTGATCAGCAGCGCCGCAATGGACGCGAGCGCCAGCACCAGGGCACCGAGCCGCAGCCAGCCCGTGCTGGCCTCACCCTTTTGTGTCTCGTAGCCGATCTGCTCCTGCAGGTTGGTGAAGACTTCCTTCAGTTGGTCCACGCTCGATGCGCTGTAGGACTGTCCACCGGACAGCTGGGCGACTTTCTTGAGCATCTCGTCGTCGACGGGCACCGGCGTCCGCTGACCGTTCATGTCGACCGTGCCGTTCGGGGTGCCGAACGATACCGTCGAAATCGGCACCCCCTGGTCCTTGGCGGTGCGCGCCGCGGTGAAGGCGCCCTTGGGGTTGTCCGGGTTCTGCGGCACGGTCTCCTTGCCGTCGGACATCAGCACGATTCGGGCCGGCGGGGGCGTGTCACCGCCACCGATCACCGCACCGACGGTGGAGATTGCCTGCAACGCGGTGAAGATGGCCTCCCCGGTCGCGGTGCGATCGGCCACTTGCAGCTTGTCGATCGCGTTCTTGGATGCATCGCGGTTGGTCGTCGGCGAGACCAGTACGGTCGCGGCCCCCGCGTAGGAAATCAGCCCCAGGTTCACGCCCGGCGTCATCTGATCGACGAACGCCTTGGCGGCCTCCTGCGAAGCCGCGAGCCGGTTGGGGGCCACGTCGGTGGCCCGCATCGACTGCGATACGTCGATCACCAGCATCACCACCGCGCGGTTACGTGGAATACGGACGTCATGGGTGGGTCCGGCCATCGCGATCGTGAACAGTACCAGCGACAGCATGAGAAGGACCGTCGCCAGATGTCGCCACCGCGACGGCCGTTTCGGCGCAACGCTTTCCAGCAACTCCGTGTTGGCGAACCGCAGCAGCCGCTTGCGCCGGGCTGCCTGTATGGCGATGTAGAGCCCGACCAGTCCCAGCACGACGAAAAGGAACAGGAAGGCCCAGGCGTGGTCGAAGCCCGTCAGTGTCATCGGTCCGAGCACCGGTAACGTCATGTGCTGCTTACCATTTCCATTGCTAGTTGGGTAGCCGGCGGTTGAGCAGCATGGCCGCGAGCGCCGCCAGCGCCAGGATGAGAGCGCCGAGCCGCAGCCAGCCTGCGCTGGCGTCACCCTTGATCGTCTCGTAACCGATCTGCTGCTGCAGGTTCGCATAGACCTCGCGCAGCTGATCCAGGCTCGACGCGGTGTAGGCCTCGCCGCCGGACAGCTCGGCGATCTTGCGCAGCATGTCGTCGTCGACGGGTACCGGCTGACGCTGGTCGTTGATCTCGACATAGCCGTACGGGGTACCGAACGAGATGGTCGAGATCGGCACGCCCTGATCCTTGGCGGTGCGCGCCGCGGTGAACGCGCCCTTCGGATTGTCCGGATTGGACGGCACCGTTTCTTTGCCGTCGGAGAACAACACGACGCGGGCCGGCGGCGGCTCGTCGCCGCCACCGATAACCGCACCGACGGTCGCGATGGCCTGCAGCGCAGTGAATATGCCCTCGCCCGTCGCGGTGCGGTCAGCCAGCTGCAGTTTGTCGATCGCGTTCTTGGTGGCCTCGCGGTTGGTGGTCGGCGACACGAGCACCGTGGCCGTGCCGGCGTAGGCGATCAAGCCGAGGTTGATGCCCGGCGTGAGCTCGTCGGCGAACTGCTTGGAGGCCTCCTGCGCGGCCGCCAGCCGGTTGGGCGATACGTCGGTGGCGCGCATCGACTGCGATACATCGATCACCAGCATCACGACCGCACGGTTGCGCGGGATCCGCACATCGTGTGTCGGTCCAGCCATCGCAACGGTGAACAACAGCAACGAGGCAATCAGCAGGATCGCGGGCAGGTGCCGCCAGTGCGTAGGTCGTTTCGGCGCAACGCTTTCCAGCAACTCCATGTTGGCGAAGCGCAGCATCCGTCGTTGCCGGGCCAACTGCACCAGGACGTAGAGCACAGCGATGGCGGCGACGACGAAGAGGAAGAGGAAGAACCACGCGTGTTCGAATCCCGACAAGGTCATCGGCCCGAGCAACGGTAATGTCATGTGCCAATCGTCATTTCGATGGTCTATGCCCGCCCCGCCAGTGCTCCGCGGCGGCGTTGGGCGACGAACCGGACCACATCGGCGATCCAGTCCCGGTCGGTACGAAGCGTCAGCAGTGGCGCATCACACCGGCGCAGGGTGCGGGCCACCTCTTCGCGATGTGCAGCCGCGGCCCTCTCGAAGTCGGAACGCAGTTGCTCGTCGATGGTGAACTCGCGCGTGAGACCGGATTCGGTGTCCTGCAGGATCACGTCTCCGACGGGCGGCAGTTCGACGTCGCGCGGATCGATGATCTCGATGCCGAGCACCTCATGCCGGCCGGCGATGGCGCGCAACGGGCGCATCCAATTGATCGGGCCGAGGAAGTCGCTGATGATCACCGCCATCCCCCGGCGCCGCTCCGGCCGCCGCAGCGCATCGATCGCGGCCGCCAGGTTGCCCCGCACGCCGGTGGGCGCCTTGGGCATGGTCGCGATGGTGCGCAGCATCTCCTGCTCGTGCATGCGGCCCGACAGTGCAGGCACCCGTCGCACGGAGTCGCCGTTGGCGATGATCGCGCCGATCCGGTTGCCACCACCGCTGTTGAGGAACGTGATGGCCGCGGCCGCCGCGCCCGCGAGGTCGCGCTTCTCGCAGCCGGTGGTGCCGAAGTCGAGGCTGGCCGACATGTCGACCACCAGCCAGGTCTCCAGCTCCCGGTCGGCGATCATCTGGCGCACGTGCGGATGCGTGGTGCGCGCGGTGACCGACCAGTCCATCCGGCGCACGTCGTCGCCCGGCTGGTAGAGCCGCGACTCCCCCGGCTCGGATCCTGGGCCGGGGAGCAAGCCGAGGTGGTCACCGTGCAGCACGCCGTCGAGCTTGCGTCGCACGGTCAGTTCCAGCTTGCGCAGCGCCGCCGTCAGCGCAGGGTCACGGATCTCCCCCCGCTTCAGCGACGGCAGATCGACATTGCGTCCTGATGTGGTCACCGACCGCTGGCCGCCCCCGCTGCGGCGGGCACGACAGGCGGCACCGAATGACCTTGCTGCGGAATGGCATTCACTTGCGGCAGTGCCACGGTCTGCAGGATGCGGTTGATCACCGTCTCCGCGGAGATCTCGTCAGCCAACGCGTCGTAGGTCAGCACCAGGCGGTGCCGCAGCACGTCGGGGATCACCTCGACGACGTCCTGCGGGACGACGTAGTCGCGCCCCCGCACCAAGGCCAGTGCGCGCGCGGCCGCGATGATGCCGAGCGAGGCGCGGGGCGAGGCGCCGTAGGCGATCCACGCCTTCGCGTCTGGCATGCCGAACTTCTCCGGGGTGCGGGTCGCGGTGACGACCCGGACCACGTAGTCCACGAGTGCGTGGTGCACGAACGTGTTGGCCGCGACGTCCTGAAGGCGAAGCAAGTCGCCGGGTGCGAGCACCTGCTTGGGCTCGGGCGGCTTGACGCCCATCCGATAGATGATCTCGCGCTCTTCCTCCGGCGACGGGTAGTCGATGTTGAGCTTGAACAGAAAGCGGTCGCGCTGAGCTTCCGGGAGCGCGTAGACGCCTTCTTGTTCGATCGGGTTCTGGGTCGCCATCACCAGGAACGGCGCAGGCAGCGGGAAGGTCTTACCACCGATGGAGATCTTCCGCTCGGCCATGACCTCCAGGAGCGCCGACTGCACCTTGGCCGGAGCACGGTTGATCTCGTCGGCGAGCAGGAAGTTGACCACGACCGGGCCGAGCTCGATGTCGAACTCCTCCTTGCCCTGCCGGTAAATCCGGGTGCCGATGATGTCGGTGGGCACCAGGTCGGGGGTGAACTGGATGCGGGCGAACGTCCCGCCGACCACCTTGGCGAAGGTCTCCACCGCCAACGTCTTGGCCACGCCCGGCACACCTTCCAGCAGCACGTGTCCCTTGGCCAGCAGGCCGACGAGCATGCGCTCCACCAGTTGGTCCTGGCCGACAATGATGCGCTTGACCTCGAAGATGGCGCGTTCCAGCGTGTGCACCTCGGCTTGCAGGCCACCGGAGTTCGCGGGCGGTGGCGGAGCAGCGTGAGTGTTAGGGGGATAACCCTGCGCCGGGCCCTGCGGCCCACCTGCTGACGTCATCGACGATCCTCTTACGTAGTTCTGAAGTAAAGACGCAGGTCGTGCGCCGCGGGCCGGGTGCCCGCCGTCAACTATTCCAGGCACTACGAAATCCGTCGACGTTGCCCGGGACTGTTCAGTGTCCACTCAGGCCTATCTCAGGATGGCCTGTCTCAGGATTCGATAATCCGCGCGGCGTGCGGCTGCAATCCCGCGGTCCGCACCGGGCTGACCGTCACCTTGCCCGCGCTGCCCGATGCCTCGAGCATCCGCCCGTTGCCGAGGTACATCGCGACGTGCTGGCTGCCGCCCGGCCCCCAGAAGATCAGATCGCCGCGCTTGGCCTGAGCCACCGGTACCTGGCGCCCCGTCTTGTACTGGTCGCCCGAATACTTCGGGATCTGCACACCGACGCCGGCGAACATGTACCGCGTGAACCCCGAACAGTCGTAGCCGATCTTGCCCTCATCACCGTCGACACCGGGTCCG
>LZSH01000207.1 GCA_001665255.1 Mycobacteriaceae bacterium 1482268.1
TGGTGGATGAACATCTCGGTGGTGTTGACCAGCGGATCGAGCAGCTTGAACGGCGAATACCATGGCGGCCCCGATGCGACCATTTCCAGCAGGTCTACCCATTCCGTGCCGTCCGCGAGCTGCTGCTGCTTGCGCGCTGTGTAGTGGGCCAGCTTCGGCACCATGATTCCGGCGGCGGCGTCCGGGCGTCGTTCCCGCACCACGAGATGTGCTGCGAGGTCGCGGGTGGTCCACTCACCGCACAACGTCGCGGCATCGGGGCCGGCGGATCGCATGGTGTCCACCAGTGCGGCGCGTTCACGGGCTGCTGCTGTCATAGCCCCATTCAACGCGCGAATCAGCGCGCGCCGCCACCTTTCTCGGCCGCCAGCGGTGGCGGCAACGGCGTCGTCGATGTCGGCGTGGCCGCTGCCGGAGTCTGCTCGCCGTGGAAGTCCACCATCGGCTCGTCGCGGATCAGCTTGTTGCCCGCGCTGATGACGAGTGACTTCGCGGTCACCATGTAACCGATGCCGTTGTTCTCCGCGAAGAAGTTGCCGTCCCCCGACGGTTCGGCGGCGACGATCAGCTTCGCCCCGTCGCTCAGCCGCACACCGCGGTACTCGTAGGCGCCTCCCGGCGTCTTGCAGATGGCGACGCGGGAGCCATCCGTGGCACCGAACACCACCACCGAGTTGGGCGCGGTGCACCGCGCGGCGGAATTCACGTAGCCGCCGTCGTCGGCTGTCGGCGCCGCGGTCGCCGACGGCATTGCGCCGACAACCAGGGCAGCCAGACCGGCCACCAAAGCCATGCGCATCACGCGTCCACCAGACCACCGCGGCGGGGGGTCGGGAAGCAGCAACGCGGGGCACGCCGGAAATTGTTAGCCGGTCGAGACCGCTTTGAGCTCGTCCATGACTTCCCGGATGAAGGGCGGCAATTCGTCGTGGCTGCCGTCGTTGAGCCAGCGGTCGAACGCGACCTTGAACACCGCGACGCCGACCTCGGCGGTCAGCGTGGCAACTGCTTCGCCGACGTCGCGACGGCGAAGCGCCCCCGCCATCGCCGATGCGATCGCGGCGAGCTTGATGAGTTCACGCTCCTGCAGGCTGGGATTGGCGGCGATCACGGCCTGGCGCTGCCTGGCGTGGTCCTGGCGGTCGGCGAAGATCGACCCCGTCGCCTCGAGGGCTGCGCCGACGGCATCGAGCGCCGATGTCGAGGGCGGGGCGTCGGCGATTCCCGTGATGATGACCTCGAGCAGCGCATCCTGTCCGCCGAACAGCACCTCCCGCTTGTCGGCGAAGTGGCGAAAGAACGTGCGCTCGGTGAGGCCGGCACGCTCGGCGATCTCGGCCACGGTCGTCTGGTCGAAGCCACGTTCGGTGTAGAGGTCCAACGCCGACGCCGCCAGCCGGCCGCGCGCGTCGGGCTCCCATCTGGCCATGTCCGGATCGTACGGGAATGACAGTGACTGTCATCGCGTTACTTTGATGACAGGAACTGACATCAGTTGGAGGTAGATATGAAGATCTTCGTCACCGGTGCTTCCGGGTTCATTGGCTCGGCAGTGGTCGCCGACCTCCTCGCAGCCGGACACCACGTGGTGGGGCTGGCGCGGTCGGACGCGTCGGCGCGGTCGATCACGGGAGCAGGAGCCGAAGTGCAGCGCGGTGGGCTGGATGACCTGGACGTGCTGCGCCAAGCCGCTGACAGCGCAGACGGCGTGATCCACCTGGCGTTTCGACACGACTTCGACGATTTCGGCAGCAGCGCGCAGCTGGACCGGCGCGCCATCGAAACACTCGGGGACGCGCTCGTCGGGTCGGGCCGACCACTGGTAGTCGCCGGCGGGATCGTCGGCCTGGCCCCCGGCAAGACCCTGACCGAGGACCAGCCTGCGCCGCCAGAGGCACCGCGATTCTCCGAAGCCGCGGTGCTCGGGTTCACCGGGCGCGGGGTGCGCACGTCGGTCGTCCGGCTGCCGCCGAGCGTGCACGGCGAGGGTGACAAAGGGTTCGTGCCTACCTTGATACGGGTCGCTCGCGAGAAGGGCGCCGCGGCGTACGTCGGCGACGGTGCCAACCGCTGGCCCGCCGTGCACCGCCTCGACGCGGCGCGCGCTTTCCGGCTCGCCCTTGAGACGGCGCCCGCCGGCTCGGTGATCCAAGCCGTCGACGATGAGGGCGTGCCTGCCCGCGACATCGCTCAGATCATCGGCACGCATCTCCAGGTGCGGGTGACATCGGTGCCTGTGGAAGATGCCTACTCTCACTTCGGCTGGATCGGCCCCCTGTTCGCTCTCGACGCACCCGCCTCCAGCAAGCGCACGCGACAGCTTCTGGGATGGCAGCCGACGCACGAGAAGCTTCTCGACGACCTCGATGCGGGGCATTACTTCACGCAGCCTTGACCGGCGGGACCAGCTGTCGCGCTTTAGTCCCGGCCGTGTTGGGTACGGGTCATCTATGGGTCAACAGGTAGCCGACTTCGTCCTCGACCGGTTACGGCAGTGGGGTGTCCGTCAAGTGTTCGCCTATCCGGGCGACGGCATCAACGGGTTGGTCGCCGCGTTCGGACGCGCCGACAACCAGCCGCAATTCGTTCAAGCCCGCCACGAGGAGATGGCCGCATTCTCGGCAACGGGCTACGCAAAGTTCTCTGGCGAGGTCGGCGTCTGCATGGCCACCTCCGGGCCCGGCGCGATTCATCTGCTCAACGGCCTCTACGACGCGAAGCTGGACCACGTCCCCGTGGTCGCCATCGTCGGTCAGACCGAACGCAGCGCGATGGGCGGCAGTTATCAGCAAGAGGTCGATTTGCAGGCGCTGTTCCGCGATGTGGCCAGCGACTACCTCGTCGAGGTCAACGTGCCGGAGCAGTTGCCCTTGGCGATCGACCGGGCGATCCGTACCGCGTGCGCCAGGCGCTCACCGACGGCGGTCATCATTCCGTCCGACCTCCAAGAAGAGAAGTACAGCCCGCCGGCCCACGTGTTCAAGCAGGTGCCCTCCAGCGCCCCGGGCGACGACGTCGGTCTGCTCACCCCTACCGACGAGCAGGCCCGCGCGGCCGCCGACATCCTCAACGCCGGTGAGAAGGTCGCCATTCTCATCGGCCAGGGCGCCCGCGGGGCGGCCGACGAAGTCGTCGCCGTCGCGGAGCTGACCGGCGCCGGCGTGGCAAAAGCGTTGCTGGGCAAGGACGTGCTGCCCGACGACCTTCCGTATGTGACCGGGTCAATCGGTCTGCTCGGCACCCGGCCCAGCTACGAGATGATGCGCGACTGCGACACGCTGCTCATCGTCGGATCGAATTTCCCCTACAGCCAGTTTCTTCCCGACTACGGGGCAGCGCGAGCCGTGCAGATCGACGTCGACGGCAGCGGGATCGGCATGCGCTATCCCACCGAGCTCAACATCGTCGCCGACGCGAAAGCCGCTCTGGCCGCTCTGATCCCGCACCTGCGGCCGAAAGCCGACAGCTCGTGGCGGGCTGGGGTCGAGCGCAACGTCGCCCGCTGGTGGGAGGTCCTGGAACGGCAGAGCATGTTGACCGCCAAGCCCGTCAACCCGATGCGGGTGGCCTGGGAGCTGTCCGAGCGCCTGCCCGACGGCGCGATCGTGACCGCCGACTCCGGTTCTTCCACGAACTGGTTCGCGCGCTGCGTCAAGCTGCGGGCCGGGATGCGCGCCTCGGTGTCGGGCACGCTGGCGACCATGGGTTGCGCGGTGCCATACGCGATCGGCGCGAAGTTCGCGCACCCGGCGCGCCCGGTGATCGCACTCGTCGGCGACGGCGCCATGCAGATGAACGGCCTCGCCGAGCTGCTGACCATCCGCCGGTATCGCGAGCAGTGGGCAGACCAGCGACTGGTGATCTGCGTCTTCCACAACAACGACCTCAACCAGGTCACCTGGGAGCTGCGCGCGATGGGCGGGGCGCCGAAATTCGAAGAGTCACAATCGCTTCCAGAGGTCTCGTACGCCGAGGTAGCCCGAACCATGGGGCTGCGGGCCATCGCGGTCGACTCCGACGACGCCGTGGCAGGAGCATGGGACGAGGCGCTGTCCTACGACGAGCCGGTCGTTCTCGATGTCACCTGTGATCCGGAGGTGCCGCCCATTCCGCCGCACGCCACCTATGAACAGGTCAAGGAGTTGACCTCCGCCGTGCTCGGCGGCGACCCCGCCGCCTGGCACCTGATGTATCAG
The DNA here is from genome assembly GCA_001665255.1 of Mycobacteriaceae bacterium 1482268.1. Taxonomy (GTDB): domain Bacteria; phylum Actinomycetota; class Actinomycetes; order Mycobacteriales; family Mycobacteriaceae; genus Mycobacterium. The sequence continues at coordinate 4,197 of LZSH01000207.1, forward strand.
GGCGCGAAGACCAAGTTTCAGGAACTCGTGCCGGGCAGCCGCTCCGACGGGTGACGCACGTGTTGTGAGTGCTCTTTTGCGCCAACGCAACCTGCGGAAAACAGCCACGCAACGGCGCATGCATTCACTGAAGCGCATGCCTTGCATCTACGACCAGATCGGCGGTCACGAGGCCCTTGAGGTCGTCGTCGCCGACTTCTACAAGCGTGTGCTCGCTGACGTCGACCTCGCCGGGTTCTTCACCGGTACCAACATGGCCCGCCTCCAGGGCAAGCAGGTCGAGTTCTTCGCTGCCGCGCTCGGCGGACCGCAGCCCTACACCGGCGCATCCATGCGCCAGGTGCATCAGGGCCGCGGCATCACCATGCACCATTTCGATCTGGTGGCCGGACATCTCGCGGCCAGCCTCGGCGCGGCAGGTGTCCCGGAGGAGACCACGGAGCAGATCCTGGCAGCGATCGCGCCGCTGTCGAAGGACATCGCCACCAGCGTGGCCTGATTGCAGAAAAATCCGGCGTTACAGTGTTTATCTCCGCACCGGCTGGGTAGCCCGACGGCTACCCACGCTCATCTATGTGAGGAGTCGACATGCCTGCTGGTGAAACAGGATTCGACGACGTGACGTTCGACCTGATCTCGGTTCAATATCACTCGCTCAAGGCGGGCCACGATTACGGCCAGTACGTGCGCGACGCCAAGAACGCCGGCCTCGACGACGCCGCCGAGTTCTTCGAAACGGTGATGTCCCAGGACGCTGAGCGCGCTCGCCGGTGCCACGATCTGCTCGGCAAATTGCAGGGCTCGTCAGTGTCGGGCCCCGCGACCAGCTAGGCCCCTATGCGCCCGGGCCGTTTGGCCATTTGAGCATTGAACCCGCATCCACGCGGATGTGCTGCCCGGTGACGTAACGGCTCTCCTCGCTGGCGAGGAACACGCCGAGGTTGGCGATGTCCTCGGGCTCCACGTACGGAATCGGCATGGCGTTGAAGTAGGTGAAGGCCGGCTCGGCGTCCTCGCGGGTCGGCTTCTTGCCCTCGGCGGTCATGTCGGGGCGGAAGACGCTGTAGATGCCGTCGTTCTGCAGCAGATGGGTGTTGACGTTGGTGGGGTGAATCGCGTTGACGCGCATCATCTTCGGCGCCACCTGCAGACACAAGGTGTCGACGTACTCGATCAGCACCCGCTTGCTCCAGCCGTAGCCCGCGCCGCCGGGGCCCATCATGGGGTTGTCGCTGGTGCCCTTGATCATTCCCGCGGTCGAACCCGTGATGATGACCGAAGCGCCGTTGGGCAGGTGAGGAAGCGAGACCGCTACGGTATTCATCACACCCAGCAGGTCGACGTCGGTGGCGTCGACGAAGTGCATCGGGTCGAACTCCTTGCCGTATGCCATCGGCAGGATGCCCGCGTTGGCCACCACGATGTCGAGCTTGCCGAGGTCGGCGACGCCGGCCTCGAGTGCGTCACGCAGCTCGTGACGCTCGCGGACATCGGCGATCCTGGCGAAGACGCGCCGCCCCAGCTCCTTGATCGACCGCTCGACCTCGGAGAGGTCGTCGGGTGTGGCGAGCGGGTAGGGGTTCGAATCGATGTTCCGGCAGATGTCGATCACGATGATGTCGGCGCCCTCTTTGGCCATCGCGAGCGCGTGCGCACGTCCCTGACCACGGGCTCCGCCGGTAATGAAAGCGACCTTGCCCTCAAGCCGTCCAGCCATTGTTCCTCCGCGTAAATGAAGTTCTCCTACTACGCGAACCTAATTTACGGCAGCTGTTTAAGCAATGCCCGCCGGGCGCAGGGTGGCGGCGGCTGAACGCACCGCGGCCGTGATGGTGTCGACCAGCGGGCTGTCGAGCTTCCAGCACTGCCAGAACAGCGGAACGTCGAGATACGCGTCGGAGATCTGGACGAAGCTCCCGTCCGCAATCTGTGAAGCGGCGAGGCTCGTCGGGAACATTCCCCATCCCAGGCCCGCTGCCACCGCGGCTCCGAACCCCTCTGCGGTGGGAATGTAGTGGACCGGCCGGGTGATGGCGCGCCGGAATACCTTGCGTACCAACATGTCCTGCAGTGCGTCGTCGCGGTTCCACGCCAGCGATGGTGCGGAAGCCGCCGCATCTGCGGTGAAGCCGGCGGGCAGGTTGGTGTCGGCGTAGGCGGCACTGGCCACCGGCACGTAGCGCATGACGCCGAGCGGTAGCACTCG
>LZSH01000208.1 GCA_001665255.1 Mycobacteriaceae bacterium 1482268.1
GCCTCGACAACGCGCCGCCCCCCCCCCCCCCCCCCCCCCCGCCTCCAACCGCGCGGCCGTGTCGTTTCGGACCGCCCGCCGCTCGAGGTCCGGATCGGAGTTGTTCTCGAAGCAGCCGTCGGGCGCATTGGCGACGATGTCGAGGACGCTGCGGGCTGAGTGCTATGTCGGCTCATTCGCTGCGGATCAGGTCCGCGGCACGTTCCGCGATCGCGTAGACGGTTGCCACCGTGTTGTTCGACGGAATCGAGGGCATCACGGCCGCATCGACCACACGGAGGCCGTCGATGCCATGTACGCGTAACCGGCTGTCCACCACGGAGTCTGGCTTTCCACCCATTGCGCAGGTGCCGACGGGATGGAAGTAGGACGCGAACGTGTCCCGCACGAATTCGCGAAGTTGTTCCTCGTCCGTCACCGACGGGCCCGGTGCGATCTCGGCGTCGCGCCATGCGCTGAGCGCTGGCGCAGACCCGATCTCGCGGGCGATGCGAAGACCCTCGATCATCGTCTTCATGTCGACGTCGTCACCGAAGTAATTCGGGTCGACGATCGGAGCGAAACCCATTGTGGGACCGGATAGCCGGACGGCGCCGCGGCTACGTGGCTGCAGAACCGAGACCGCGAGCACATAGCCGCTGGATCCGCCGAGTCCGGGCACGTCCGCCGAGTCGACACCGAATACCTGTATGTCGGGCGCACCGCATCCGCCCCGGCTGCGAATCAGTCCGACCAGCTCACCGTGGTTGTTCCGGCCAGGTGGAACCGGCCGCGCCGATCGGTAGACGACCGGTGTCAACGGGTGATCGTGCAGATTGCCACCGACTCCGGGTAGGTCGAGCACGACGTCGACACCAACCTCGCGAAGATGCGCCTGCGGTCCGATGCCCGACGTCATCAGCAGCTGCGGCGATCCGATCGCTCCCGCCGCAAGAATGACCTCGCCGCCCATTACGCATCTCGGTGCACCTGAACCGACGGTGTATTCCACTCCGCGGCAACGACCGCCGCTGATGCACAACCGTTCGACCGTGACGTCGGTGCACAGATCGACGTTTCGCCGTTTCAGAGCGGGCACGAGATAGGCGTCGGCGGCGCTCTGGCGTCTCCCGCGGACGATATTGAGGTCGGCGAAGCCGAAACCGGTTTCCAGTCCGCCGCTTACGTCGACGGCATGTCCGTACCCGCACTGGATCGCCGCGCAGAGGCAGGCGGCGAGCACCGGGTTAGGCGGGTCAGCCGGCGCCACGACAAGGGGGCCATTGGTTCCGCGCAGTGCGGGATCGCCGTTCGGTACCGTCTCGCTGCGCTTGAAATAGGGCAGCAGATCGTCGAAGTGCCAGCCCGCCGGCCAAGATGCGAAGCTGTCACGGTGGCCGCGGGCGAAGACCATGGCGTTGATCGACGAGGATCCGCCTAACCCGCGGCCCCGCGCCACGGGGGCGGACCTTCCCGTCGCCCGCTGCACGGCGGTCACGTCGCCCCAATCCAACCCGCTCCGAACCAGGGCGGGCCAGGCGGGCGGGTCCATGACGTTGTCAGGTAGTTCGCGGCTCCCGGCTTCCAGCACCAGGACCCGTACGCGGTTGTCGGCCGAAAGACGCTCCGCGAGAACACATCCCGCTGTCCCTGCTCCAACAATGATGTAGTCATAGCCATTGGCGTGTGACACGGGCATTCCTTCCTTTTTCGATGACCTGGTGGTTCGCAGTGACCGCATCAGCTCTCGAGGTGGGCCAATGACCCGAACGTCAGGAAAGTGACACCCGCTAACAGGCCGGCGACGATCTGTCCGACCAGATAGACCCACACCGTCACCCACGAGAACAAACCCGCCGCCAGCTGATGCATCACCGTCGCGGCGCTCAACGCGCCGGTCGACATTGCCGCTACGCTCAGCGCCCCGACGATGGCGCCAACACCGGCCGCGAGATCGTAGGCGGAGGACGGTTTCGGCACAGCGGTTGTGGTCAAGCCGAGCACGGCGTAGCTCAGCAGGAAGGCCGACACCAACTCCGTGACGAATCCCCCTATCAGCGCGCGATCTGCCAGCAAGAGGTCAACGACCGACATGCGGTCCGGGTCGACGATCACCCGCACCACGATCGCGGCGAGCAACCCACCGCCGACCTGCGCCAGCCAATGCATGGTCGCTGCGCGCAGGCCGATCCTGCCCCGCATGACCATTGCCAACGTGACGGCGGCGTTGAACTGTCCACCGGCAAGATGTCCGGCAGCGTAGATGACCACCATCAAGGCCACGGCGAGGCCGACAGACACCAGGGGGTAGGCGCTCAGGACCGCCACGCCGGCGGTCGCCACCAGGACGAAGGTGCCGATTGCCTCGACGGCGGTGGTCGTTGCCACGCTCGCGCCCGCCGCGTCGACGGATTCCCCGCCGGGGTGCGAAAGGGAAAAGTTCATGGTTGAGTACATTGGCGGTTCGAGGCACCCTTCGTCGCCATGGCTGGCGGCCATCCTCGCTACCGGCTCACGCCAATCACGAATACCGGCTAGCTGGGTTGCCGGAGTTCTGTGAACCGGCTGTGCTCGGTGCCGTGCCGTTACAAGATTTCCTGATGACAGAGGCGCGGGTCATCATCGCCGACGACGATGTGCTGTTGCGTGAGGGGTTGGCGAGTCTGCTCGACCGTTCGGACTTCGACGTGGTCGGAGTGGCCGGCGACAGCGTCGAACTTCTGGCGTTGGTGCGTCAACATCATCCAGATCTGGTGATTGTCGACATCCGCATGCCGCCAACTCACACGACGGAAGGACTGGATGCGGCCCAGGTGATCCGCACCGAATCACCGAGCACCGGAATCCTGGTGTTGTCGGCGCATGTCGAAGTGGAGCACGCGATGGAGTTGCTCGCCGGTGAGCACGCCATTGGGTATCTGCTCAAGAGCCGCGTCACCGACGTCGGTGATTTCCTCGACACATTGCAGCGGATTGCCAGAGGGGCGTCGGTAGTCGATCCGGCTGTGGTTCAAGAACTGCTGTCGGCTCGTCGCCGCGACGATCCGCTGGCCGTTCTCAGTGAACGCGAACTGGAGGTGCTGACACACATGGCCCAGGGACGGTCGAATGCCGGTATCGCCCGCCGCCTGTGGGTCACCGAAGGCACCGTCGAAAAGCATGTTCGCAGCATCCTGGCCAAGTTGGGGCTACCCGAGACGCCTGACGATCACCGGCGGGTGCAGGCCGTGATCACGTATCTAGAGGCTCGTTGACGCATCCGGACACCCTCTGCTGGCACACAGCAGTGCAGCGATCGAGCCGGGGGTCAGGTCGAACTTCGACAGAAACCCGACTGCCGGGCTGGAATCAATCAGCTCCAGAAAATCCTGCTCGGCATGACTTGATATCAGAATCACCGCAGACGGTGTCGGCCTGCCGATTCGGCACAGTCGCTCGACCAGATCGAAGCCGCTCTCGGCGCCCAGGTCGATATCCACAAGCGTGACGTCGGGCTGCAGATTCGCGAAACACTTTAACGCCTCTGCACCGTTGGCGACGGCGTCGACCACGGCAACTCCCGCGCGCAGCAGCATGGTTCGCGCGGCGTCACGGAAGCCGGCACTGTCGTCGACGATGAGGCAGCGCACGGCCTGACACCTCATGGCACCAGCATCCCGAACGTTCCACTGCCGCGCATTCCGGCTGACCGGAATTATGCGCCCCCGATCACGGTTACGAATTTCAGCTGATGGTAAGGGCACGGGAGGCAGGAGCGCCTGACCAACTGGATCCAGCGTCGACGTCACCACGCGGACCGCTGGCCAAAGTGCTGCGCTCTACACCCGCACCGCTCGGCCTCGGTATCGCCGTGGCAGCAGCGTTCATCGTCGGAGAGACGCTCCTGGTGTACCGGCTCAAACAGGTCGCCCCGGAGAACGCCTACGGCGCACTGTTTCTGCTCGGCGTGCTGGTGATCTCCGCCGGCTGGGGCTTCGGGTTGTCCGTCGTCACCTCGCTGTTGAGCGCCCTGGTTTACTTCTACTTCCACCTGGAGCACAGCGGTTCAATCGTGGTCACCGATGTTCGTGACTTCGTGGCTCTGCTGGTGTTCCTCCCCGTTGCGCTGGCGGCGAACATCCTTGGCAGACAGGGGCGGTTGCGCGCCATCGAATCCGAGCAACGCCGACGCGAGGCTGTTGTCGCGGCATCGGTCGCCCGCACACTGGCCGAGCAACAGACTGCCCTGCGCCGCGTCGCCACTCTGGTGGCGCGGGGACTGCCTCCGGCCCAAGTCTTTTGGGCAGCGGTGATGGAACTGTCCGATTCCCTCGGGGTCGAGAACGTCGCCCTGCTGCGTTACGCATCTGATGGTGCCTACGTCGTTGTCGGTGCTCGCGACGAGCGAGGTGACCCGATCATGGCGAAAGGCGAACGGCTGTCGCTTGACGGTGACACCGTCGCCAGCAAGATCCTTCGTCAAGGCAAGCCCGCGCGACTCGACAGTTTCGAGGGTGTTGACGGCACGACTGCTGCACGCATCCGGCAGGTGGGCCTCCGGTCCGCCGTCGGCGCACCCGTCATCGTCGAGGAGAAAATCTGGGGTGCCTTGATCGTCGGCTCCGCCGGTCGTCAACCACTGCCCCCGGGCACCGAGGAACGCATTGGAGACTTCGCCGACCTAGTGTCCACAGCCATCGCCAACGCCGAAACGCGTGCCGAACTCACCGCATCGCGCGCTCGGATCGTCGCGGCGGGCGACCAGGCACGGCGTCGTTTCGAACGCGACCTTCACGACGGGGCTCAACAGCGGGTCGTGTCTTTGGGACTCCAACTTCGTGGCGTCGAGGAGGCGGTGCCACCCGACCTCCCGGAACTGCGAGATCAGATCTCGAACGCCGTCTCCGGGCTCGCGGCCATTGCGGCTGACCTTCGGGAGATCTCGCGAGGGATTCACCCCGCCATTTTGTCGAGGGGTGGCCTGTGTCCGGCCATTCATGCACTGGCTCGACGTTGTCCTGTGCCGGTAACTGTCGACCTGAGCGTCCACGAAAGAATGCCCGAACCTGTCGAGGTGGCCGCCTATTACGTGGTGGCCGAAGCGCTGACCAATGCAGCGAAACACGCCGGGGCGTCCGAGGTGAAAGTCCATGCCAGTACCCGAAGCGGAAATCTGCACCTGGTGATCGGCGATGACGGGGTCGGCGGAGCCGCCGTCGGCGGCGGTTCTGGACTGATCGGGCTCAAGGACCGCGTCGAAGCCCTCACGGGACGGCTCGACGTCATCAGTCCGTTCGGATCGGGCACGACGGTGACGGCCAGCATTCCCCTCGGCTGCGCGGGAGTCGGAACGGCGTAGTCCCGGTGCCGCGCGCTGTCTGCTGGCACCGCCACCGTGCGGCAAGACATCTCAACGAGGACGGCTGTGATGAAGCAAGAGAGCGTAAGGCCCGAAGAACGGATTTTCGGCGTGCGGTGGGGCGGCGCTGATCTGGGCACTCCCCTTGGTCTGGCACTGGGTCGTTCGTTGAGCCACCTCAACGCAGGCCGGACCCGTTGGGGCGGCCCCGGCGGTCGGCGTGGGCGTGATGGTGAGCGCGGTCACGGCTGCGGTCAACAGCATCGCGGTGGAGCGTTTCCGGTGTGTCATGAGATGACTGCTTCCTTGAGTGGCGGGTTCGACGCCACTAAACATCGCGCATGGCGAGCGCGATGTCGTCACCGTCACCAGGCAATTGCACTACCCGCCAGCGGGAGTCTGCGGTTGCGGCGAGCATCCATCAACGCGACAGCCCATCGACCAATCGGTCCAAATCGTTCTCGTCGTTGTAGAGGTGGAACCCGACTCGCACGGCGCCCGCCCGCACAGCCGCGCGGATTCCGGCCTGGTTGAGTCTTTCCGCCGCATCGGCTGTGGGCAGCGATACGATCGCCGAATGCTGCTGCGGGAGTTGCAGTTCTGCGCGAAGCCGAGCCGCAAGTCCCAGCGCGTGCGATTGCACCGCCGCACGGTCCAGCGACGCCAGCCACGGCAGAGTCAATCCGGCGCCAAGTGCGCTGAACCACGTCGGCGACACATCGAACCGTCGCGCATCGTCAGCCAACCGCAGCGGCAGCCCGTAGATCGACGACCATGGCTGCTGCCCCGCATACCAGTTCGCGGCGTGCGGAATCATCAGCTGCGCGACCCGGTCGCTCACTGACATCCATGCCGTTCCGCGGGGCGCCAGCAGCCACTTGTACACCGCCGCCACGGTGACGTCGGCCCACGACAGGTCGACGTTCTTCCAGCCGAGCGCCTGGGTGACGTCGACGACAGTCACCGTGCCGGACCCGGCCACATTGTCTCGTAATGCATCGACATCGAGCACGGCACCGGTGGCGGACTGCACAAGGCTTACCGTCACCACGTCGTAATCGCGGGCGGACGTCACCAATTCGTCGTGATCGAGCTCGGTGATCGTCACTCCCCGGCCGGCCTGGGCGGCGAACGGAAAAGTCGTACTGGTGAATTCGCCCGACAATGTGGCCACTCGGCTGCCGTCCGGCGTCGCGGCTGCAACCAGTCCTAGCGCCGACGACACGGTGCCCGCCATCGCCACCGAACCGGCAGGCACGCCGACCAACTCCGCGTAACCGGCACGGCCCGCGTCGACGTATCGGTCGAATGACGGCACATCCAGTGTGCCCGCCTGCCAGTGCCGCAGACAGTCCTGCAGCGCGTCAGTCACGAACAGCGGCGGCAAACCGTATGTCGGCGAGTTCAAAAAGCCTTCGGCCCCAACGAAATCGGCACCGAACGCGTTGCGCACGGTCACGTCTTGGGCGTCACTTCTTCGGCGGCTCGTCGCCGCGCAGCCTGGCCTGCAGCTGCTCGCGATCCTGACGCCGTCGCTCGTCGACGGCCGCGATGCTCGCCGTTGCCCGCTTGCGCAGCGGAGCGAAAAGCCAGATGCCCACGGGCAGCGCGATCACGATTGCGAAAAGCAAAGCGACGACGAGTGGAAATTCACGCAAGCCCAGCAGATGCGCGCCCCCGAAAATCACCGCGGTCAGTACGGCAACGAGCAGAATTCGGGCCAGCGTGTAGGCCAGCACATCGAGCACAAGGCGGGATCCGGGACGAGACTCAGACACGGCCCGAGCCTACCGACGGCGCGTATATTCAGATAAAGGAGGTTTTTCTGCGTTGGCTTATCTGCTCCTCGTTCTCGTCTTGGCCGTTCTGATCTACGTGGCCTGGCGGCTGACGCGGTCGGCGGTCAGCCGGCCGCGGACGCGCACGATCGGCCCCGATGACGACCCCGAGTTCCTGCGCCGGCTCGGGCACGGTGACAATCCCCGCCCCAAGTAACCGCGCCCGACGCTAGAACGGGTCGTTCGGCCGCTGCGTGCTCGGAAATCCGTCGGCGACCACCGCTGCCAGCTCGATGAGCGCCTCGCGAGTGTCACGCCGCAGGCGTTCCAGGCTGATCTCGGCGCCCTCTTCCAGATGCGGATCGAACGGCACCAGCCGCACGGCCCGACACCGGCGAGTGAAGTGGTCGACGACCTTTCCCATGTCGACCTTGCCCGACCGTGGGCGCACGGCATTGATCACCGCGATCGAGTTCTTGACCATGTCCTCGTGGCCGTGCGCGTCGAGCCAGTCCAGCGTCGCCGAGGCGCTGCGGGCGCCGTCGACCGAACCGGAGCTGATGACGATCAGCACGTCAGCCTTGGCCAACACCGACGACATCGCCGAGTGCATCAAACCCGTGCCGCAATCGGTGAGCACCAGGCTGTAAAAGCGCTCCAGCACCTCGAGCGCCCTGGCGTAGTCGTCGGCGCTGAACGCCTCGGACACCGCCGGATCGCTCTCGGAGGCCAATACCTCCAGCCGGCTCGGCCCCTGCGACGTGTACTTGCGGATGTCGCTGTACCGCTCGATGCCTTCGGCGTCCCGCAGCAGGTGGCGCACAGTGGCCGGCGTCTCCAGCGGCACCTTCTGGCTCAATGTCCCTCGATCGGGGTTGGCGTCGACGGCGATAACGCGATCGCCGCGGATGGTGGCGAACGTCGCGCCGAGAGTCGCGGTGATCGTGGTCTTGCCGACACCGCCTTTCAGCGACAGCAGCGCGATCCGGTAGCAGCCCTGCAGCGGACGGTTCACCTGGGCGACCAGGCTGTTGTGATGGACGGCTTTCGGGCCGTCGCCCAGGTTGATCGTCTTTCCGGACGCCAGGTAGAGCCACCGCCGCCAGCCCGCTGACGGTGGTCGCTTGTTCTGGCGGAGCAATGCGGCCGTCGACAGCTCTGGATACGGTTGGTGCGCGACCTCCGGTCGGCTGACCGGGATCCCAGTCGGGGGCGTCGGGTCGGTCCACTCCTTGGGCGGTGCCTCATCGGTCGCCGGATCGGTGAACCGCTGTTGCGAGCGGAAGCCTGGCGATGAATGGTCAGACAACGGCTAGCCCCTTCTCATGGTGACGAACGCTTCTCAGCCGACGCCTGCATATGAGTGCAGGCCGACGGTGACGAGGTTGATGAAGAACAGGTTGAACACCATCGCGACGAACCCCGCGACGTTGATCCACGCGGCCTTCTTGTCGCGCCACCCCGCCGTCGACCGGGCGTGCAGATAGGCGGCATAGATGACCCATGCGACGAACGACACCGTCTCCTTGGGATCCCACCCCCAGTAGCGGCCCCAGGCCTCTTCGGCCCAGATCGCTCCGAAGATGACACCGAAACCGAACACCGGAAAAGCGAAAATCGTTGTGCGATAGGCGATCTGGTCGAGGTTCTGAGCGTCGGGCAGCCGGGCCACGATGCGGGCGACGGACCCGTCGGCGTCCGGGGCGCTCAGCGGGGACATCTTGACCAGGAACAGGATGCTCGCCACGCCCGCGACCAGGAATACTCCCGAACCGAGGCTGACCACCGACACGTGGATGGGCAGCCAGTAGGACTGCAGCGCGGGCATCACGGGGGCGGCGTTGGTGTACAGCCAGCGACCCGACACCGTCAGCAGAATCAGCACTGGCACCAACACGAACACCCACAGCGTGCGGTACTGCGGCCGGCGCAGTACGACGGCGCCCGCGACCAGACCCGAGAAGCACGTCAGGTTGATGAACTCATACATGTTGCCCCAGGGCACCCGCTCGGTCGCCAGGCCGCGCAGCACGATGCAGCCGAAAAGCAGCGCGATGCCGGCGTAGACCAGGATCAGCCCGGACCGCCCGATGCGCTCGTCAATCGGGCGCCGCGGGGCCTCGTCGATGACGCCGGGCGTGGCGCTGTCGGCGCTCACGGTTCCCGCGGCGACGAGCTCGCGCTCGACGACCTTCCTACTGCGGGCATACGCCAACTCGACGGCCAGGAACAGCAGCGCGATCACCAGCACGACGACTGACGACGTGAAAGCCCAGTCGGAATAGCGGGCCAGCCCGATGTCGATGTGCTCGGTGTTCATGCCTTCTAGACCTTCTCCTTGGACGGCTGCGCGGTATCGAGCCCGTCGAACAGCCGGTGCGTCAACCGCTCGAACTCGTCACCCCAACCGGAATTGTCGGTGCGTGCGAGTCCGCCCAGCTCGACGCTTACGGTACCGGTATCACCTGGCCTGATTCGAACCCAGACCCGTCGCCGCCGCACGATCAGTGACACCAGCAGGCCCGCCATCATCGTCAGCGCGGACACCAGCACCCATACCTGCGCCGGATCGTGGGAGACCTGCACGTTGATGAACGGCACCGCCCCGTCGAATCGCACCTGCGTGCCGTCGTCGAGCCGGGTCTGCTCGCCGGACCGCAGGTTCACCCGCGCCACCTTGTTGAGCCGTTTCTGGCCGATCAGCCGCGGGTCGAGGTCGAACAGCGATTGCGGGCGCCCAGTGTCCAGCCCGGCGTCGCCGCGATAGATGTCGATCGCCACCGCGGGATCGTTCAATGCCGGGAAGCTCGACGACAGCAGCTTGCCGTGCAGGAACTCCGTCGGCGCGAACAATCCCTGGATCGCGATCTGGTGCTTGCGGCGTTCGTCGGCGTCGGGATACGTACCGCCGGGCGGATCGAACCGCATCACCCCCGACGACAGCAGCGTGACCGGATCGTCGGGCCGCCACTGCTGAGTCTGGGTGCGGGTCTGCCCGTCGGGGAAGGTGACGGTGAACGTCGGCGCGTAACCGTGGCCCTGCAGATACACCCTGTCGCCGCCGATCCGCAGGGGCTCGTTGACCTTGAGGTGATAGGGCCGCCAGGTGTCGCTGTCGAGGTCGGCGCCGGCCTGGTAGTCGATGTTCGCTGCGAAGGACAGCGCCTGGCCCGACGGCAGGTAATGCGCCTCGAAGTCGTTGACGCGCAGGCAGATCGGGCTCAGCGAGGTGCCGTCGACGGTGTTCCCGGCGCGGAAGGAGTCGAAGGCGGCGGGGGACGCCGAACAGAAGCCGGGACCGCCGTCGGCGACGACGATAACGTTGCCCTCGTAGCCGAACAACTTGCCGACGGCCACCGCGATGAGCAGGCCAAGCAGCGCAAAGTGGAAGACGATGTTGCCGAATTCGCGCAAATAGCCTTTCTCGGCAGAGATTTCGGTGGTGTCGCCCTCGGTTCGGGTGACGCGACGCCATCCGGTTAGCCTGTGCGACAGCGCCTCGGCAATTTTGTCGGGTTCGCCCGGCATCTCGGCGGCGTAGTGCTTGGGCAGCCGACTGAGGTTGCGTGGGGCCGCGACGGGTGTGGCCCGCAGGCTCTTGATGTGTTCGGCAAGCCTGGGAGTGAGGCAGCCGACGAGCGAGACGAACAGCAGCGCGTAGATCGCGGTGAACCAGAAGCTGGAGAAGACCTCGAAGGCTTGCAGGCGATCCAGCCACGGCCCGACCGTCGGGTGATCGGCGATGTATTGGCCCACCTTGGCTTCGTTGAGGCTGCGCTGCGGCAGTAGGGCGCCCGGTATCGCAGCCAGCGCCAGCAGAAACAGCAGCACGAGTGCGGTGCCCATGGACGTCAGGGTCCGCCACGTGTTACGCACCAACGCGAGGATGCGCCTCATATCGGCAGCCTCACGTCGCTGACGAACGCGTCGCGCACCCACGACACGAAGTCGTTCCACGCCCCGGTGACCAACGCGGTGCCGACCAGGATCAATAGCACGCCCCCGAAGATCTGGATCTGGCGGGTGTGCCGCCGCAGCCAGCCCAGGCCTTGTACGGCCCGTGCTGAGCCAAAGGCCAACAGCACGAACGGAATTCCCAGCCCGAGGCAGTACGCAATGACCAGCAGCACGCCCCGGGCGACGTTGGCGCCGTCGGTGGCCGACGCGACCGCGATCACCCCGGTCAGCGTCGGGCCCAGACACGGCGTCCAGCCCAGCGCGAACACCGCGCCCAGCAGCGGCGCGCCGCCGATCGTCGAGAGTTGGCGCGGCGCGAAGCGGGTGTCACGTTGCAGCAACGGGATGAAGCCGACGAATACCAGGCCCATCAGAATGGTGACGACTCCGCCGATGCGTTGCAGCAGCAGCTGATTGGTGATGAGCGCGCCCGTCATTCCGAGCACTGCGACCGTGCCCAGCAGGAACACCGCGGTGAAACCGGCCACGAAGAGCATGGCGGCCCCCGCGACGCGAAGCCGCGCCGTCCTCGTCGAGATCGACGTTTCGGCGGGTTCCTCTCGCACTTTTTCGCCCATTTGTGAGTTTGGGCGAATCAGAGCGGGATCCTCCTCGACGCCGACGACCGCGGCGAGATACGACAGGTAGCCGGGTACCAGCGGCACCACGCACGGCGACGCGAATGACACCAGCCCGGCGAGCAACGAGACACCGAGCGCCGCCAGAAGTGGTCCGGCGGTCGCGATTTCGCCGAACCCGCTCATGTCTGCGGGGCCGGTTCGGCGGCCAGCCGCTGCACGACCGGTTGCAAATCGGCAGCCAGCAATTCGCGCAGGAACACCGCCGCCACCCGATGCTGGCGGTCCAGCACGACTGTCGACGGGATGACTGTGGTCGGATATTTGCCACCGAAGGCGAGCATCGTGCGCATGGACGGGTCGTAGATGGACGGGTAGGTGACGTTGCGGTCGGTCACGAAGTCGCGGGCGGCATCCCGGTTGTTGTCGCGCACGTCGATGCCGAGGAACGCGGCGCCGTCGGCCTTGGTGGCGTCGTACACCTCCTGAAGCTGGCCGATCTCTGAGCGGCACGGGCCGCACCACTGGCCCCAGACGTTGACGACGACGACCTTGCCGGCGAAGTCGTCGAGCGAGACGGTCTTGGCCGGGTCGGCCAGGCTCGGTCCGGCCAACTTGCCTGGGCGGCCTCGGCTTTCGGGAGGGTCGTAGAAAATGTCGGTCTTGCCGCCGGGGGCCACGAACTCGAAGGTGCCGCCTTGGGCGACTGCATCGTCACCGGTGGAGCAGCCGGCGAGTGCGACCAGCGCCGCACTCGCGATGACTGCCCACCACCTCACTGCCCGGCCAGCTCCGAATAGCCCCAGCCGACGTAGGAGTCTCCGTGGAAGTAGAACGAGGTCAGCGAGGCAAGGTTGCACAGCCGACGAGTCGGGAAGTGGTGCAACTGCTTCCCCGTCACTGCCCGCCGCAATGTCTCGACGGGGAGTTGATGGCTGACGCATACCGCTTCGTGGCCCGCGGCCTTGATCCGCGCGCGGTGCAGCGCGGCGGTCATCCGCGCGGCGATCTCCTTGTAGGGCTCACCCCACGACGGGGTGCGCGGGTTGCGCAGATGCCACCAGTTGCGGGGATCGCGGAGTGCGCCGTCGCCGGGTGAAACCTTCTGGCCCTGAAAGATGTTGGTCGATTCGATCAGGTCATCGTCGGTGTCGATCGGCAGCCCGCACCGTCCGGCGATCGGGGTCGCGGTCTCCTGCGCGCGCTCCAGCGGCGAGGCGACGACGTAGACGATGTCGCGATCGGCCAACCAGTCTGCGACGGCGCGCGCCTGGTCCCTTCCCCGCTCGGACAGGTGGTAGTCGGGCAGGCGACCGTAAAGGATTTTGTCCGGGTTGTGCACCTCGCCGTGCCGCATCACGTGCACGACAGTTTTTTCTGTCACGGGTGTCGGGCCTCCGCTGCTGCACGCGCTGCGCCGGGCAACGCTGCGGCGATCCGCTCGAACGCCGCGTCGTCGAGCGCGGCCGAGACGAACCAGGTCTCGAATGCACTGCACGGCGGGTAGATTCCCGCGTCGAGCAACGCATGGAAGAAGGCGGGATAACGCCAGGTCTCGGTGGCCTTTGCAGAGGCGAAGTCGGTGACCGGGGCGTCGGTGAAGAACATGCTGAACATGTTGCCTGCCCGCGAAATACCGTGAGCCACACCGGCATCAGCCAGTGCGCGCGACAACATATCGGTCAGCCGATCGGCGTTCTCGTCCAGCTTCGCGTACACACTGTCATCGGCCGCGCGCAGCGTCGCAAGGCCGGCGGCCATCGCGACCGGGTTACCCGACAATGTGCCCGCCTGGTACACCGGCCCGAGCGGGGCCAGCCGCTCCATCACTTCGGCGCGACCGCCGAAGGCCGCCGCGGGCAGGCCACCGCTCATCACCTTGCCGAAGGTGAACAGGTCCGCTTCGACGGGATCGATGCCGTACCAACCGGATCGGCTCACCCGGAAGCCGGTCATCACCTCGTCCATGATGAGCAGCGCGCCGTGCTCGGCGGTGATGCGGCGAAGTTCGGCGTTGAAGCCGGGCAGCGGCGGGACGGTGCCCATGTTGCCCGCGCTGGCCTCGGTGATGACGGCGGCGATCTCGTCGCCGAAGCGGCCGAAGGCGTCCTCGACCGCCGCGACGTTGTTGTAGGGCAGCACGATGGTGTCTGCGGTCGCGGCGCCGGTGACACCGGGCGAGGCGGGCAGGCCGAGCGTCGCGACGCCTGACCCGGCATCGGCGAGCAGCGCATCGCTGTGGCCGTGATAGCAGCCGGAGAACTTGACGATCTTCGCGCGTCCGGTGAAGCCGCGGGCCAGCCGGATGGCGCTCATCGTCGACTCGGTGCCGGAGTTGACGAACCGCAGCAGCTCGACGGGCGCGACCCGGCCGATGATCTCGGCGGCGAGCTCGCTCTCGGCCGGGGTGGGTGCGCCGAAGGACAGGCCGCCTGCCGCGGTCTTTTGCACAGCCTCTACAACAGCCGGGTGGGCGTGGCCGAGGATCATCGGCCCCCACGAGCACACCAGGTCGACGTAGCGGTTGTCGTCGGCGTCGGTCAGCCAGTAACCCTCGGCCGAGGTGATGAATCGCGGGGTGCCGCCGACCGCGGAGAAGGCGCGCACCGGCGAGTTCACGCCGCCGGGGATGAGGGCGCACGCGTCGGCGAACAGCTTCGCGGAGACGTCAGTGCCGGACATGGCCACCAGTGTCCCAGCTGGGCCGAAAGCGTCAACTACAGGGTGTAGTGGTCGTCGCCGAGATCGACGAAATGGCGCGATCTACTCGCACTTTTCCGCCCAAAAGTGAGTTTCGGCGTTATCAGCCCGGCCTCAGCGCGAAGGTGGGGTGGTCGGCGTCAGAGGGCAGCTCTTTCCAATAGCCCTCGACGACCTTGCCTGCCAGCGGACGGTAGGCGGCGATGACCGGGGCGCGCTCGTCGACGGGAACCTCGGTGGCCACGTACTTCGTGTCGCCGAGCTTGACGTTGGGGTCGGCGCGAATGTTTTTCACCCATTCCGCCTCGCCGCGGGTGGACACCAGGTACTTCACGCCGCCGACCTCAGGTACCACCACCGGAATGTGCTGCGGTTGCTTGCTCACGCGCTTGGTCACCGTCAGGGTCTGGCTGTTGCCGACGCCCGTCGCCATCGCGACCCTGTTGAAGACCTTGCGGACGAACCACGGGGGCTTGAGGTAGGCCATAGGACGAGTGTGGCCGCGGTGCGCGGCTCTCGCAATGGCTCGACGCGCCGAAGAAGCCGCTTAAGCCCGCGCCTTCACGTGTGCGCGGATCGGGCCTTTGGCGACCGTGGTGAAGGGCACCTCGACGGGGAAGTCGTCGTCGAGCGACCGGATCTCCTTCGACCTGATGATGGTGGCCAGCGCCAGCGTCGTCTCCAGCCGTGCGAAGTGCTCCCCGATACACGAGCGCGAGCCGCCCGCGAACGGAATGAAGTGCCAGCGGTCGCGCGTCCTGGTGGCGTCGGGACTGAACCGGTCAGGGTCGAACACCAGCGGGTCGGGCCACACGGACGGATCCCGGTGCAGCGCATAGATTCCCACCAGGACGAGGGTGCCTGCCTCGACGCGGTACCCGTCGACCGCCATGTCACGCACGGCCATCCGGCCGACGCCCGCGGCGGGTGGACACAGCCGCAAGGCTTCGTGCAGCACCTGCACGGTGTAGCCGAGGCGGGGCACATCGCCGGGCGTGATCTCGCGATCGCCGAGCTGGCGGACCTCGTCGGCGACGCGGTCCTGCACGTCGCGGTGATGCCCGATCACCCACAGCGCGTAGGTGAGCGCCGTCGCCGTCGTGTCGTGGCCGGCGAGCATGAAGATCAACAGGTCATTGATGATGTCGTCGTCGGGGAGCGACCGCCCGGTCTCGGTATCAGTGGCCCCGATCAAGGCGTGCACGAGCGGCGCATCGAGGCTCGGATCGGCCCGGCACGCCTGCAGCATGTCATCGGTGACCTTGCGCAACGCCGCCACCGCCGCCCGTGCCCTGGCGCGAGCGGGCGTCGGCAGCCAACGCGGCGCACGCACCGGGCGCAAGGCTCGGTCGGCGGTGTACGACGACGCGACGTGCATGTGCTTGGCGATCACGTCTTCGCAGTCGTTCAGGTCGAGTCCAAGGACCGATCGTCCGAGCGACCGCATGGTCACCCGACGGCAGTCCACGTCGAGGTCGACTTCTCCATCCTCCGGCCAGCTTTCGCACAGCGCCTGCGCGGCGCGCGACATGTGGCCGCCGAAGGCGCGGACATTCGGCTTGGTGAAGACCGGCTGCAGCGCGCGCCTGCGGGGCAACCACGGCTCGTTCGGCAGGACGAACAGGCTGTCACCGGCCAGGTGCTGCACTTCCTCGTGCACAATGCACCGCTCGGCGAAGGCGTCGTTGCGGCCGAGGACGTCGCGGATTCCGTCGGGCGCGAAGACGGCGACCACCGGTGGAAACAGCCATTTCGGGCCGATCTGGATTCGGGTGACGGGACCGCCGGCGTCACGCAGCACTTCCTGTCCAACATCGAGATTCCTTACCGCCCTGAGCAATTGCCGTATCGACAGCGGATTCTTCGGGGCCAGCGGCAGTGCGCTGACGGCTGCCGGCGCGGTCTGGTCCAACGGTGTCATCGCTGGATAGCTTAAGCCGGGACCGCCCGCAAGGCCGCCGGGAGGCTGGGCAGGAAATGCTTGGCCGCAAACGCACGGATGTCCTCGGCGGTCTCCAGCGGTTGCGCGCCGGGTAGCAGCAGCGCCATCGCGGCGTAGCGCAGGATCGTGTCGGCCAGGTCGTTGACGGCCTCTGCGCCGATGCGATCGGCGAACCCCTCGGGGAAGATCTCGCGCAACGCGTCTGCCATCCGCTCTATCGCCGCGCCGTAATGGGTGCGCGCCAACTCGAGCACGAGCGCCGGCTCGTCGCTCATCATCCGGTTCAGCACCCGATGCCTGCGGAATCGCAGGATCGACAGCGTGAACGCCTCGACATAGTAATTCGATTGCGGCCCCGCGATTTTCAGCTCAGCGGCGATATCGGCGAACAAAGCGACGTTCTCGCGTTCGACGACGGCGGCCGCCAGGTCGTCTTTGTTGGCGAAGCGCCGGTAGATCGTCGTGCGGCTGACGCCCGCGCGGCGGGCGACGTCTTCGAGCGCAACCCGGCGCAGGCCGTGCCGTTCGAACTCGACGACCGCGGCGTCGAGGATGGCTTCGGTCGCCGGGTCAGGCAACGGGTCTCGAACGGGCATACCCGGCCTGGGCGAACTTGTTGTAGCGCAGCCGCATCGGCAGATGATCCCACAGCCAGTTGACCGGACGCGACCGCCACATAGCCGCGAAGCGCTGATAGCGGCGCTCCTGCCGCTCACTCCACGGCAACCCGAGCATCTCGCGCGTGCGCGGCGGCATGCCTCCAGTGGTCAGGAACGCCGCGGCGGGGTTGAACACCTTAGAGATCACCCGCCACAGCGGCGCGGGCACACCTTTCGGGCACGGAAAGCCCTTGGTGACATAGCCGACGCCGTACTTGGCAGTGGGGTGCGCGACAATGATCTCGTCGATCATCCGGTCCCAGTACCGCTCGAACGCCGCGTAGTCGGCGGGCAACACCCGGTCGCTGACCCCGTAACGGCGATACCAGGTCTTCGACTCGAGATAGATCTGCTCCTTCTCTTCGCGGCTGAGCCGCTTGACGAAGGTGTCCGCGAAGTACAGCACCTGCTCGACGAACGTCGCGTGCGCCCAGAAGTACGTCTCCGGATCGAGCGCATGGTAGCGCCCTCCGTCGGGCATCGTGCCCTTGATCTCCGTGTGGAAATCCCGCACCTGCTGGCCCGGGTTGTCCTCGTCACTGCCGTACACGGTCATGAAGATCGGTGGCAGCGACCGTTTCACCCGCGCCGCGGTGTCGTCGAAGAACACTGAGTGGTCCAGCACGCCCTGGCCGAGCTCGGCGAGCATGTTCTGCAGCACGGCGGGACGCGGGCCGATCAAGTACATCCGGTTGTCGCCGAAATAGCGCCAGACCAGCGACTCGGGGCCAAGGGGCAGCGCGTCGAGCTGCTGCGGGGACTCTGCCAACTCCGTCATGTGCAACAGTGTTACAAATTTTGAACTTTGTACCAAGAGTCTGTGAGCGGCCTCACGGATACGATTTGCTGCGTGGCTACGGCGCAGCACTGGAAAGCCAGTCGAATTAACGACGCGGATTTCTACGCAGACGGGCGACGCCGTCGACGGCCAGGATGCCCGCGGTCGTCGCCAGCACCAGCATGAGCACCAGCAGCGGCGGGCTGTAGGCCACCGACGTGGTCTGTGGCTCTCCGGACAGGATTGGCGCGACCGTGACGAGCGACTGCGCGCCGAACCAGCTCCAGACAGCACCAGCCAAAGCCGCCACGGCCAGTGCCAGCTCGACGACGGCGGGGCCGCGCGCGGTCATGGCTTGGGCTCCGGTGGAATGCGTTCGTCGACCAGGTGCACCAACTGCGCCCGCAGCTGCTGATGCTTACGCGCCCAGGCCTGCGCAGTGCGATCGTTGCTCAGCTTGAGGCCGATCCCGGTCCGGCCCTTCGGCACGCCGGTGAGCTCGCCGAGCGCACGCGCCGACATCCACATGTGCTCCTCGTTGCCCGTCGGCGCCGGGTAGATCCGCACGATGTCGTCGATCGAGGTGCGCTCTGTGCCCTCGCGCAGCGTCGTTGGTGTCAGCTCCACCGACGTGTGAATGCGCGCGGCCTTGACCTGGATGGCAATGAAGCCGGACACCAACACGAAAAACACGATCGGCACCACCCACTGCACGCCCAACCCCGCCGACAGCTGAATCAGCAGCATCGCGATGCCCGACGCGGGCCCGGTCGCCACCCACCACCAGCTCGCGCCCTGCTCGTAGAACAAGACGTCTTCCGGCTCGCTCCCCTGCGTCACGGTGTCTTCTCCTGGGCATGGAACCAATCTTGGGCAGACGGTCGCATAATCAGCACCGCGCCAACGATCGTCAGGATCATTGGGATCAGCCACAACACCCCGCCCGTCATGAGGGTGAATACGGCGAGCAGCAAGCCCAGTGCGAGCGCAAGCCCGACGCCTGCCCTCCGCAACCGCGCCTTACCCGCGCGCGTCGGGCCGGCCAGATAACCGAGTGCCAAACCCGCCACCGCGAAAATTACCCCGGCGCCACGAAAGACCGCGGGCAGATTCCCCCGCGTGAGCGCCATGAGAAGCCCCAGAAGCACCAGCGACATAGCGGCCGCGACCCAACACCAGAACGCGGCGTTGACGGTGCGCGGCCGCGGCGACGGTGCTGACATGGTCGGCAAGCCTAACGAACGAAGAACGCGTGGGCGTCCTTGCGGTGCAGCAGAAACACTCCCCCGGCGATCAGCACCGAGCCGACGATCGCGCTGACCGCGTAGAGCACTGCCGCAGCGGTCGGCCGGTCCACGGAGAACAGGCTGGTTCCGGCGTACACCATCGAGGCGACGCCGCCGCCTGTAAGCACCGTGCGGGCCCACCGGTAGCCGAGCCGCATCAGGAACAGGAACGTCACCACGACGGCCGCCAGCACGACCACGAACACGGCCGAGACGACGACGACCGCCGGCGGGCGTGGATGCACGGGCTGCACTAGGTCGATGACGTACCCGACGACCATCAGCGGCACCGCCGCCAGCCACAGCCAGAATCCGGTGTCGACGTCGATCGGCCTAACGTTCTCACTCACGCCAGCCAGTCGGCCACGTCGGCCGCCCAGTACGTCAGCACGATGTCGGCGCCCGCGCGCCGGATACTGGTCAGCGACTCCAGCGCGGCGGCCTGTCCGTCGATCCAGCCGTTGGCCGCCGCGGCGCTGATCATCGAATACTCACCGGAGATCTGGTAGGCGGCCACCGGCACTGGCGAGATGTCGGCCGCTGCCGCCACCACGTCGAGATAGCCCATCGCGGGCTTGACCATGATGATGTCGGCGCCCTCGGCGATATCGAGTTCGATCTCGTGCACGGCCTCGCGCGCGTTGGCCGGATTCTGTTGGTATGTACGGCGATCCCCGCTCAAGCTGGATGAGACCGCCTCGCGGAAGGGGCCGTAGAACGCCGACGCGAACTTCGCCGCGTACGCCAGGATCACCACATCGGTGTGCCCGGCCGCATCCAGCCCTTCGCGGATTGCGGCGACCTGCCCGTCCATCATGCCGCTGGGTGCGACGACGTGGGCACCGGAATTCGCTTGCGCCACCGCCATTTCGACGTAGCGCGCGTTGGTCATGTCATTGTCGACCCGGCCCGCGGCGTCGAGTACCCCGCAGTGGCCGTGGTCGGTGAACTCGTCGAGGCAGGTGTCGGCCATCAACACGGTCGCGTCGCCGAGGTCCTTGGCGAGGTCGCGCAGCGCGACGTTGAGG
>LZSH01000209.1 GCA_001665255.1 Mycobacteriaceae bacterium 1482268.1
CGAGGACGCGGCGACGGCCGACCCGACGGGGTTGGATATCGCGCTGTTCTCCGCGGGCGCATCGATGTCGCGTGTTCAGGCCCCCCGGTTCGCCGAAGCCGGCGCGGTCGTGATCGACAACTCGTCTGCGTGGCGCAAGGACCCCGACGTGCCGTTGGTGGTCAGCGAGGTCAACTACGACAGAGATGTCGCAAATCGGGCTCGATCTCTCAAGCGGGGCATCATCGCCAATCCGAACTGCACCACGATGGCCGCGATGCCCGTGCTGAAGCCGCTGCACGACGAGGCCGGGCTGGTCCGGATCATCGCCTCGACGTACCAGGCCGTGTCCGGCAGCGGAATCGCCGGTGTGGAAGAGCTTTTCGCGCAGGCGTCCGCTGTGGTGGGCGACAGCAAGCAGTTGGTGGCCGACGGAAACGCGCTGAACTTTCCGCCGCCGGTCAAGTACGTCGCACCGATCGCGTTCAACGTCGTGCCGCTTGCGGGTTCACTCGTCGATGACGACTCCGGCGAGACCGACGAAGACCAGAAGCTGCGCAATGAGAGTCGCAAGATCCTCGGCATCCCCGAGCTTGCGGTCAGCGGGACGTGTGTGCGCGTGCCGGTGTACACCGGCCACTCGCTGTCGATCAATGCCGAGTTCTCCGAACCACTTTCACCCGAGCGCGCCCGCGAACTGCTGGACGGCGCCGCAGGAGTCAAGGTCGTCGACGTGCCGACTCCGCTGGCCGCCGCGGGGGTCGACGAATCGCTCGTCGGCCGGATCCGCAGGGACCCCGGAGTGCCTGAGGGCCGTGGTCTCGCGCTGTTCGTATCCGGCGACAACCTCCGAAAAGGCGCTGCGCTGAACACCATCCAGATCGCCGAGCTGTTGGCCGCCGAGTTGTGACCCCCCTTCGCCGAAACGCACGTTTGGGCGAAAAAGTTCGAGTAGTTCTCGCCATTACGTCGATTTCGGGGCTCGCCGTGCCGGTTGCCCACGCCAATCCACCCTCGCCGATACCGGACCCCATTTTGCCGCCACTGGCACCCGGTCAGGTGTTGCGAATCGGGCCGACCGCGGGAACCGGAACTCCGACAAGGGATTACGGCATCGGCGCCACCGACTTGTGTGAATTCATGGAGTTCCCCAGCGGCATTTTGCAGGTGTGCGGCGACAGTTTCGCGGGACAGGGCGTCGGCTTCGGCGGCTGGTACTCGCCGATTGCGTTGCACGTGGAAACCGACTCGATCGACGACCCCAACGGGGTCCGCTATGACCGCGTCACCGGCACGGACAAGCCGCTGCTGGCAGACCAGACGAAGCCGGGGGAGTCGCAGCTGCCCGCCGGTGTCGTGCAGATCAACCGCGACAACTACATGATGGTTACCACCGCCAAGGACCTGCGTCCGCAGGCTTCTCGACTGGTGAAAGCCGATCCCGCGCGGGGGAATTGGCCGACGCTGCCCGGCTCGCAGCGCGACGCGGGATTCGAAGGCGGCAGGCAGAGCCAGATCACCGGGTACTACGACCCGATCCCAACTGCCGACTCGCCCACCGGCTGGGTGTACATCGTGGCCAACAATTTCGACCGCTCCGGCCCCGCGGTTCTCTACCGTGCCAAACGCGAAACCTTCACCGACCGCGGAAGCTGGCAGGGTTGGTCGCCGGGGGGCTGGGGTAAGCCGCCGACGCCGCTGTGGCCGGACAGGGTCGGTGAAATGAGCGTGCGACAGATCGACGGCAAGACCGTGCTGTCCTATTTCAACGCCAGCACCGGCAACATGGAGGTGCGCGTCGCCGACCATCCGACGGCGCTCGGCACCGCGCCGGTCACCACGGTCGTATTCGCGGGCGAATGGCCCACTCCCGCCGAGGATCTGCCGCCGCCCGAGGTGAACCAGCTGGCGCAGCCGTACGGCGGCTATATCTCGCCGGGGTCCACGCTCGACGAGCTGCGTGTGTTCATCAGCCAGTGGAACACGCTGCCGCGGGCCCAGGCGCCATACCGCGTTATTCAGTTCGCGGTAAACCCTTTCAAGCCCGGCGAGACGCTGCCGCTCGGATAGTAAGTCGATCAAGGCGTGACGACACGCCCCGCAGGCCCTATCTCCAGTGATCACCCCGACTATCGTCAGGTGTCGGATACATCGATAGGAGGCGGCCATGCCGCGAGGACGTGCACGGACGCTGATTCACGAAAACGGGTTACTGCTGGCGTGTTTGGCCCTGTTCTCTGTGTTCTTTCTCGGCATGGTGGTTTCTGGCGCAGCGACTTACAACGAGGAACAGAAGGAACACGGCTCTGCTCAACAGGTTTCGGTTATTCAATACCTCACAACCGGCGACTTCGTCGAAGCGACGTTCGAGAACTGGGAGTCAGAGTTCCTGCAGATGGGCATGTATGTGGTGCTGACCGCGTTCCTCTACCAGAAGGGCTCATCGGAATCGAAGCCCGTTGACGGGCCGGCGCCACAGGACGCTGATCCGCGGGACGCCGAGACGGATCCACGGAGTCCATGGCCAGTGCGCAAGGCCGGCTGGGTGCTGGCGATCTACGAACACTCCTTGGCCATCGCGTTTTTCGCGTTGTTCTTCGCATCGTTCGCGCTACACGCCGCAGGCGGTGCCAAGGCGTTCAACGAGGAGCAGCTGCAGCACGGAGAAGCTGCCATCTCGGTGTGGCGCTACGTCAGCACTTCACAGTTCTGGTTCGAGTCGATGCAGAACTGGCAGAGCGAGTTCATCGCCGTCGCCGCGATCGTCGGCCTGTCGATCTTCCTGCGGCAGCGCGGTTCAGCGGAGTCCAAACCGGTCGCCGAGCCGCACCGGCACACGAGTGCCTAACGCGCCCCTTTGCGTTCGCGGCCGGCATTTCCCGCGGCAGCCTTCGCCCGAACGCGCTGGTGCACTGTGAGCAGTAGCCGATCGAATGTCGAACGGGACGGCATGGTTTCGTCATAGTCCAGCGCGCGGACGTCGGCTATCAGCTGCTCGGCCAGCACTCGGACCTTGACGTTGGTTTCCTGGGAGCGCCACTTCAACAAGTGGAACGCGGCGTCGGCCTGAATGCGATAGATCAGCATCAAGATGCCCTTGGCCTGTTCGATCGACGCCCGGTTCTCCGCGATCTCGGCGACGGCCTCGCCGATGATCGTGTCCTTGACGTCACCGGCCGGGGTGACGTCGATGTAGAACCCTTGCGTGCCGAGGACGTCGCCGGTGTTGTCGTGCATGCGTTCCCCGATGACGACGACTTCCCGCGTCGCGCCCTGCACGGTGATGATCCGGTGCCGCGTGCTGAACGGCTTATGCGTCCGGCGGATGTCGTCGAGCGTCGCCGCGACCTCTGCGTAGTCATCCGGGTGTTTGTGTGACAGCACCAGCCGGGTGGTCGGCGTGACCTCCCCCGGCTGATAGCCGTGAATCAACGCCACCTCCGGCGACCACTCCCACCGCTCGTCGGTGAAGTAGAAGCGGTACCAACCGAACTGCTGCGGAGCCCCGCCCGTCAAGGCTTGCTCGACGGTGGTGTCCTGGCTCATTGCTCAACCGGACCGCGCGACATGATCAATCTTTACACGGCCGTTCCGTTCACAGCTAATTCATATGGAAATCAAGACAGGCGCATGGCAAGCGTTTGCATGCTCGTACTCATGAGCGAAACAACCTCAACCCCAGAACCGGAGACGACACCTGTGGCTACGGCCGCACCGTCGTCGGGATCGACCTATGTCGAACGCGAGCCGCGCCGTTCGAGGCTCAACGCTGCCGCGGCGTGGGTCGGCATCACGGCCGGCGTCGTCTTCATCATCGCTGTCATCTTCTTCAGCGGCTTCATCCTCGGCGCGCACGCCGGTGGCCACCACGGTGGACACCGCGGCGGAGGGGATGGCCACATCGCGAGCTTCCATCGCGGCGGGCCCCCGATGGGCCCGGGTGGACTGCACGGCGGCTTCGACCGGCAAGGCCCCGGCTTCGGCCCTGGCGGCCCCGGCTTCGACCGGCAAGGCCCCGGCTTCGGCCCCGGTGAACCCGGCCTTCAGCCACCGAGTCAGTCTCCGGGTCAGTCTCCGGCGCCGACGACGACGGCTCCCGCCCGCCCCTAGCAACAGCCGAGCGCGCAGCCTTGTACGTCCAGACTCCAAATTTGCGTACAAGACTGCGCGTTGACCCTTTTGTCGATCAGCCATTCGGGGTACGTAGCCCATATGACTGACAAGTTCACGACGACCGATTCCGGCGCACCGGCGCCCAGCGTCGAGCACTCATTGACCGTCGGTTCCGACGGTCCGATCCTGCTGCAGGATCACTACCTCATCGAGCAGATGGCCAACTTCAACCGAGAGCGCATTCCGGAGCGACAGCCCCACGCCAAGGGCGGTGGTGCGTTCGGCCAGCTCGAAGTGACCCAGGACGTCAGCAGGTTCACGCGCGCAGCATTCCTGCAGCCCGGCGCCAAGACCGAAATGGTGGCCCGGTTCTCCACCGTCGCGGGCGAGCGCGGCAGTCCAGACACCTGGCGCGACCCCCGCGGCTTCGCGCTGAAGTTCTATACCAGCGAAGGCAACTTCGACATGGTGGGCAACAACACACCGGTGTTCTTCGTGCGAGATCCGCTGAAGTTTCAGAACTTCATTCGGAGCCAGAAACGGATGCAGGCCACGAACCTGCGTGACCACCACATGCAATGGGACTTCTGGACGTTGTCGCCGGAATCGGCGCATCAGGTCACCTGGCTGATGGGCGATCGGGGCATCCCGAAGACGTGGCGCCACATGAACGGATACTCCAGCCACACCTACAGCTGGCTGAACGCCAACGGTGAATTGTTCTGGGTCAAATACCATTTCAAGACCGATCAGGGCGTCGACTTCCTGACCCAGGAGGACGCCGACCGGCTCGCAGGTGAGGACGGCGACTACCACCAGCGCGACCTCTACACGTCGATCCAGGAGGGCAACTTCCCCAGCTGGACGCTGCACGTGCAGATCATGCCGTTCGAGGAAGCGAAGACCTACCGGTTCAACCCATTCGACCTGACGAAGGTGTGGCCGCACGGCGATTATCCGCTCCACGAGGTCGGCAGGATGACGCTGAACCGTAACGTCACCGACTATCACGCGGAAATCGAGCAGGCCGCGTTCGAGCCCAACAACGTCGTGCCCGGCACCGGGTTGAGCCCGGACAAGATGTTGCTGGCCCGCGGTTTCTCCTACTCCGACGCACACCGCGCCCGGCTCGGGGTGAATTACAAGCAGATCCCCGTCAATGAGCCGCATGTCGAGGTGAACGCCTATTCCAAAGACGGTGCGATGCGGATCCGCAACGTCAGCGATCCGGTGTACACGCCGAACTCGATGGGTGGGCCTGAGGTGGACGCGCGCCGCGCGGCCGAGGTGCACTGGGCCGCCGACGGCGACATGGTCCGCACGGCCTACGCACTGCGTCGAGACGACGACGACTGGGGCCAGCCGGGCACTCTGGTCCGTGAGGTGCTCGACGACGACGCGCGGGACCGCTTGGCGCACAACATCATCGGCCACGTTTCCAAGGGAGTGCGTGAGCCCGTGCTGTCGCGCGTCTTCGAGTATTGGCGCAATGTCGACGCCGACCTCGGGAAAAAGGTCGAGGAGGGGGTGCGGGGCAACGGCAACGGGGCCGCCCCGTAAGCGCCGGCGCCTTGCCGTTCCATCCCGGGCTGGCATGATCGAGCCCATGAGCATCGAAGTCGTCTTCACCGCTGAGTCAACCGCAACGGGGGGTGGCCGCGACGGTCACGTGAAGTCCTCGACCAACCGGATCGACCTGGACACCCGGCCGCCTAAGGAAATGGGCGGCAGCGGCGAGGGCACCAACCCCGAGGAGCTCTTCTCCGCCGGCTACTCCGCGTGTTTTTTGGGCGCGCTGCGGCTCGTCGCCCGCAACGAAAAGATCGACCTCGACGACGCGACCGGCATCACCGCCCAGGTCGGTTTCGGAAAGGATTCCGAGGGCGGCTTCGGCATCAATGCGCATCTGATCGGCTACCTGCCCGGGCTCGAGCAGAGCGCCGCCGAAGAGCTGATGGAGAAGGCGCACCAGGTCTGCCCATATTCCAAGGCCACCCGCGGCAACATCGACGTCAAGCTGTCGGCGAAGGTCTAGGCGTGCGTTCGGCCGCCCTCGCCGGCGCCGCCGCGCTGGCCGTCGGCATCGCGGCCGCCGGCCCCGCGGCCGCTCGCCCGTCCGACCCTGGGGTGGTGAACTACGCCGTCCTGGGGAAGGGGTCGGTCGGCAACATCGTCGGCGCCACGATGCGGTTCGACGCGCCGTT
>LZSH01000210.1 GCA_001665255.1 Mycobacteriaceae bacterium 1482268.1
GCCGAGCAGGGCCGCGCCGGCATCGCGAACCTGGTCCGCACGATCGGCGCCGACTCTCGCATCGGCCGTGTGCTGTTCGACGTCCGGCTGTCCAGCCCGGTGATCCTGCGCAAGCGCGCCGACCTCGGCGGAATCTTCGCGTTGCTTCTGGGTCAGCACATCGAGACGGCCTTGCGCCGCGATCGGACGGGCAGGAGCACCGCGGCCGTTTACTTCGTCGTGGGCGGCGTGGGCCAGACGCTGAGCGCCTGGCTGGCCGGCGACGTGGACCTGAGCCAGGATCAACTCATCGATCAGCTCACGTCGATCCTCGACGCGCTATCCGATCCCGCACTCTACTTCGACTAGCCCGCAGGCACGGCCGGACGGCGATCGGCTGCCGTCTTCGGCAAGGTCTGGGTGTCGGTTTCGTCGAATTCCTTTACCCAGCAGGCGAATTCGAGGGTGATGCCGTCGGGGTCATGGAAGTAGAAAGATCTCACATAGACGCCGGGATGCACGGTCGCCGAGACCTGTGCCTCACTCTCGTCGTGGTTGAGGATCGGCCCTACCCGCACGCCTTTGTCCTTCAGTCGCTGCCGGTACTCGTCGAACTTCTCGGCGGGCACGTGAAAGGCCAGGTGGTTCATCGAGCTGACCGAGCTGGTGATCTCGCCGATGCCGGGAATCGCTGCGGGCGAGGAGATGCCGGGCACCCGATCCGCGGCGTCGGCGAACCAGAAGAACGCCACGCAGTCGCCATTGCCCGCGTCGAAGAAGAAGTGCTGACCCATCCCACCGGGTAGGTCGAGCGATTTGATCAGCGGCATGCCGAGCACACCTGAATAGAAATCGACGGTCTTCTGCATGTCGGAGCACACCAGCGCGACGTGGTTGATACCGCCGAGCGTGAACTCTGGATTGTGGTTGTCGGGCTTGATCATGTCGCATCCCCTCGAGCCGACTGTCGCGAAACGCCTGTCAGCAGCGAGATCTGAATCTAACATCGGGTTCCGGTGGGAGCAATGACCGCGCAGGCCCCGCGAAGGGAACCGCCGGCACGAGGAGGCCGGACGGACATGACCAAGACACCGTCATCCGGCAGTCCCGGAGTGACGCGCGAGTTCGTCGGCTTGGACTCCCCGACCGCGCGGCGGGCCGGTTCGGGCGGGCACCCGTGTCAAGGGCTCTACCACCGCGGCGTGGGGCGCAAACCCAAGGTGGCCATGATTGCCGCCCATTATCAGATCGACTTCTCTGAGCACTACCTCGCCGACTACATGGCGACCCGCGGCGTCGGCTTCCTGGGCTGGAACACCCGATTCCGCGGCTACGAAAGCAGCTTCATGCTGGACCACGCGCTTGTCGACATCGGCGTCGGCGTCCGCTGGCTGCGCGAGGTTCAGGGCGCGGAAACCGTTGTTCTGCTGGGCAATTCCGGTGGCGGCTCGCTGATGGCGGCCTACCAGGCGCAGGCGGTGGATCCCCACGTGACGCCGATGGAGGGAATGCGTCCGGCGGCGGGGCTGACCGAACTGCCACCCGCTGACGGCTACATCGCCAGCGCGGCACACCCCGGCAGGCCCGACGTCCTGACCGCATGGATGGATGCGTCGGTGATCGACGAAAACGACCCCGTCGCAACCGATCCCGACCTCGACCTGTACAACCAGAAGAACGGTCCGCCCTACAGCGAGGACTTCGTCGCCCGCTACCGTTCGGCGCAGCTGGCCCGCAACGACGCGATCACCGACTGGGCAGAGCGCGAGCTCAAACGCGTTCGCGCCGCGGGCTTCTCCGATCGCCCGTTCACAGTGCTGCGCACCTGGGCAGATCCCCGAATGGTCGATCCCACACTGGAGCCGACCAAGAGACCGCCCAATATGTGTTATGCCGGTGAGCCGGTCAAGGCGAATCGGTCGGCGCACGGCATCGCCGCCGCGTCCACGCTGCGCAGCTGGCTCGGCATGTGGAGCCTGCGACACGCGCAAACCCGGGCCGAACCGCACCTGGCGCGCATCGACTGTCCCGCGCTGGTCATCAACGCCGAACAGGACACCGGCGTCTATCCCTCCGACGCCCAGCGCATCTACGACGCGCTCGCCAGCAGCGACAAGACGCAGAGCGCGATCGACACCGACCACTACTTCACCACGCCGGGGGCACGTAGCGAGAAAGCCGATACGATCGCCAGGTGGATCGCGAAGCGGTGGCGATAGCTGCTGACGCCTCGCGCGAGCGCTCGTCGGTGAGGGTACTGGCCCATTTCGTCGCCGGTGACAAGGTTCTCGATTTCGTTGCACCAGTTGTTGATTGGCTCGATATTCAGTTCTGTGCCGAGGACGACGACGACACCTTCTATCGCGAGCTGCCCAACGCCGAGGTGATCTGGCATGTGCTGCGGCCGTTGTCGGCTTCCGACCTCGAACGGGCACCAAGGTGCAGGCTGGTGCACAAGCTGGGCGCGGGCGTCAACACCATCGACGTCGACGCCGCATCGCGCCTGGGGATTGCGGTGGCCAACATGCCTGGCGCCAACGCCGCCTCAGTCGCCGAAGGCACTGTGCTGCTGATGCTCGCCGCGCTGCGACGGCTACCCGAACTCGACCGCGCCACCCGCGCCGGCGCCGGCTGGCCGTCCGACCCGAGCCTCGGCGAAACCGTGCGCGACATCGGCGGCTGCACCGTCGGGCTGGTCGGCTACGGAAACATCGCCAAACGCGTTGAGACCATCGTGACCGCGATGGGCGCCGACGTGCTGCACACCAGCACCGGAGACGACGGACATCCCGGCTGGCGCTCGTTGCCGGACCTGCTGGCCGCCAGCGACATCGTGTCGCTGCACCTGCCGCTGACGGCGTCGACGACGAACCTGCTGGACGCGTCGGCGCTCGCGTCGATGAAGCCGAGCGCCGTGCTCGTCAACACCTCGCGCGGCCCCATCGTCGACGAGGCTGCACTGGCCGACGCGCTGCGCGACGGTCGGCTCGCGGCCGCGGGGCTCGACGTCTTCGCCGTCGAACCCGTGACCGCCGACAACCCGCTGCTGAGCCTCGACAATGTGGTGCTGACACCGCATGTCACCTGGTACACGGTGGACACCATGCGCCGCTACTTGGCCGAGGCCGTCGACAACTGCCGTCGGCTCCGCGAAGGACGGGACCTTCGAAACGTCGTCAATTCGCCCGAGTAATCTCGTTCCCAACCGACCGGTTATTAGGGAAGCTCCACGAAGAGGTGTACGCATGCCCATTGCAGTGAATTCCGAGCACAACGACCTGGCCGATTCGGTCCGGTCCTTTGTAGAGCGGGTGGCGCCATCCGACGTTCTGCATGAAGCCCTGGAGACGCCGATCTCCAACCCGCCGCCGTACTGGAAAGCCGCTGCGGAACAGGGGCTGCAGGGCGTCCACCTGGCCGAAGCGGTCGGTGGACAGGGGTTCGGAATCCTCGAGCTCGCGATCGTCCTCGCCGAGTTCGGTTACGGCGCGGTACCCGGCCCGTTCGTGCCGTCGGCCATCGCCAGCGCGCTGATCGCCGCCCACGATCCCAAAGCTGCACTCCTTTCCGAGATGGCCTCCGGCGCCGTGATCGCCACATATGCGATCGACTCCGGGTTGACGGCGACCCGGCACGGCGACGGGCTCGTCATCCGCGGCGAGGTGCGCGCGGTCCCGGCCGCCGCGCAGGCGGGAGTGCTCGTGCTGCCGGTCTCGATCGACAGCGGCGAGGAGTGGGTGGTACTCGACGCCGACCAACTCGAGATCGAGCCGATCCGTTGCGTCGACCCGCTGCGTCCGCTCGCGCACGTCCGCGCCAACGCCGTCGAGGTCGGTGACGACCGGGTGCTCGCCAACCTGAGCCGCGGCATGGCCCGCGCACTGATGTCGACGCTGCTGTCGGCGGAGGCGGTCGGTGTCTCACGATGGGCCACCGACACCGCAGCGGCCTACGCCAAGATCCGCGAGCAGTTCGGCAGGACGATCGGCCAGTTCCAGGCGATCAAGCACAAGTGCGCAGA
>LZSH01000211.1 GCA_001665255.1 Mycobacteriaceae bacterium 1482268.1
CACCTCTGCAAGGCTTCGGGATGCCGTCGGGCGAATGTTCCATCGAGCCATGGGTGTTCATGAACTGGCGCCGCGCCTCCTACTACCTGTACACCGCCGAGGTCGTCGACGCGCACAAGGCGTTGGAGTACGGTCTGATCAACGAGGTGGTCAAGCGTGAGGACCTCGAGGCGCGGGTCGACGCCATCGCCCGCCAAATTGCGCAGGCACCGCTGACCACGCTGCTGGCCACCAAGGCCAACATCAAGCGGGCGTGGGAGATGATGGGTATGCGGGTGCACTGGCAGAGTTCCAACGACTTGGTTGCGCTGGCATCGATCAGCAAGGATGTGCAGGAGCTCATCCAGAAGGTGTTCAAAGACAAAATTCTGCCGTCCGAAATGGCCAAGCGGCAGGCGGCGGCATCGGACAACGGCGCGGCGGCCAAATAGGCGCTCGGTGAATATCACCGACCACGCTCCCGACTCGCCCGCAGTGATCGTCACCGAGGGGAGGACGGTCACCTACGGCGAGCTGGTCGAGCGGAGCCAGCGTGTCGCGGCCCTGCTGCACGATGCGCGGTTGCGACGCGGCGACGGCGTCGCGCTCGTTCTGCCGAATTGCCCCGAGTTCTTCGAAATCACCTGGGGCTGCCAGCTTTCCGGGCTCTACTACAGTGCCGTCAACACGCACTTCACCCCGCACGAGGTGGCCTACGTCATCGACGACTCCGACGCCACGGCCGTCTTCATCGACGCCTCGATGGCCGAACTCGGCGAACGGATCCTCGAGGTCAACGACAAGGTCGTCGTGCACATCAGCGTCGGTGGGTCGCTACCCGGGTGGCGACCCTATGACGAGGCAGCGGAATCCGGTCAGGCGCCGCCGATTTCGGATGGCTCCGAGATGCTTTATTCCTCCGGCACCACCGGACGGCCGAAGGCCGTGCGCCGTCCGTTGCCCGACGACGGTCAGGGGTCGTGGGCGCAGAAGGTGCTGGAATACTCGCTCCGCCAGCGCTACAACATGTCCGCGTCCAGCGTCTACCTCTCGCCTGCACCGCTGTACCACGCGGCGGGTATCAACTACACGATGGCGGTGCACCGGGTCGGCGCGGCCTCGATCCTGATGCCGAGATTCGACGCCGAGACGGTGCTGCGCCTGATCGAGAAACACCGTGTGACCCATGCCCAGTTCGTACCCACCATGTTCGTGCGGATGCTCAAGCTGCCGCAGCAGGTCCGCGAAAAGTACGACATCTCCAGCCTGCAGTGCGTGATCCACGCCGCCGCGCCGTGCCCCGTCGACGTCAAACGCCGGATGATGGAGTGGTTCGGCCCGATTGTCCACGAATATTATGGGGGCACAGAGGGTTTCGCGGGCACGCTCATCGGCCCGCAGGAGTGGCTTTCTCACCCCGGATCGGTCGGCAAGCCGTTGCAGGCGGTGCACGTCGTGGGCGAGGACGGCGCTGAGCTCCCTGCCGGTCAGGCGGGGGAGTTGTACTTCGAGGGCGGTCCGGAATTCGAGTATTTCAAGGATCCCGCGAAGACGGCGTCGGTGTTCAACGATCGCGGATGGCGCTCGCTGGGCGACATGGGCTACGTCGACGAGGACGGCTACCTGTATCTCACCGACCGCTCCACGTTCATGATCGTCTCGGGTGGGGTGAACATCTACCCGCAAGAAGCCGAGAACGTGCTCGTCATGCACCCCAAGCTCATGGACGCGGCGGTGTTCGGCGTGCCGAACGACGAGTACGGCGAGGAGGTGAAGGCCGTCGTGCAACCCGTCGAAGGGGTGCAGGTCGGGCCGGAACTGGAGGCCGAGCTAATCGCGTACTGCCGGGCCAACCTCGCCTCATACAAATGCCCGCGGTCGATCGAGTTCGACGCCGAACTGCCACGCGATCCAAACGGCAAGCTCTACAAAAGGCGCATCCGCGAGCGCTACTGGCAGGACCGCCCGTCCCGCATCCTCTGACAACCCTCCCACGGGTTCGCCCAAACCAACACATGGGTTGGAAAGTGCGAGTGGATCGCACCACTTCGTCGATTTCGATTTCGCGGTGGCCGGCGTCGGATGGCTCGCCTGTCCGGAAGCCAGATCACAGCGCGAAATCGATGACGCCGCGGATGATCTCGCCTGCCCGTTGATCGCGATAGCCCTCGTTGATGTCGTCGAGGCGGTAGCGCCGGGTGATCATCTCGTCGAGCTGCAGCAGTCCCGCCTCATACAGCCGGGCGAAACGCGCCACGTCTACCCGCGGATTACATGACCCCAGCACCGTGCCCACCAGGCTCTTGTTCCACAGGATGAAATCCTGCAGGTTGATCGCGATGGAATTCGTCGTAGTTGCCGTCATGCCCGTGAGCACACAGGTGCCGCCTTTGCGGGTCAGGCTCAAGGCTGCCTGGACATCGCCTCGGGTGATGAGCGAGGGCGATACGACGACGCTGTCGGCCATCACACCCTGTGTCAAGTCACGGACCAGGTCGGCGGCTTCCTCTGTGCTTGAAACGCTGTGCGTTGCACCGAAACTCAGGGCTGATTTCTGCTTGAACTCCACCGGATCGACCGCGATTATCTGGGCCGCGCCGTTGATGCGGGCACCCTGGACCGCGCCGGTACCGATGCCGCCGACCCCGATGACGACGACGGTGTCGCCGGATCTCACCTTCGCACGGTTCTCCGCGGAGCCATAGCCGGTGGGAATCCCGCACGACAACAACGCCATCGGCAGAAGGGGCAGACCTGGATCGATCTTGACCACCGAATCCGTTGACACCACAGTGTGTTTCGAGAATGCGCCGACCTTCGACAGATGGCCGAGGTTTCGGCCGTCCGCGGTGTGGTGGCGGAACGTGCCGTCGGTCGGCATTCCCGGAATCATCACCTGCGCGCCCATGTCGCAGATGTATTCCATACCGGAATTGCACCACCGGCAGCGACCGCACACGGCGACGAACGACGTCACGACGTGGTCGCCGGGCGCGAAATCGGTCACGTCCTCGCCCACTTCGAGCACGACGCCCGAGCCCTCGTGCCCGCCGATCATCGGGAACATCGAGGGCAGGCCGAACGACTCCATCACCTCGTTCGGTGCCGACATATCGCCGTTGCGGATGTGCTCATCGGAGTGGCACAGGCCCGCGGCGGCCATCTCGACCAGCACCTCGCCCGCCCGTGGCGGGTCGAGCTCGAATTCTTCGACCGACCACTGCTGACCCATGTCATGCAGGATCGCCGCGCGGCTCTTCATTCGACGGGACGGAACGTCACCGGCAGGTGCTTCGGTGAGCGGAACGGCATGCCCACGATCGCGCAGTCGTCATCGGGCACCAACTCGATGTCGGTCACGCGGTCGAAGAGGCTGTTCAGCATGGCCTTGGTCTCGACCCGCGCGAGGTGCATGCCGAGGCAACTGTGGATTCCGCCGGCGAACGAGATGTGGGCCCGCCGCGGCCGGCGGATGTCGAACTTGTCGGCGTCTGCCCATCGGTTCTCGTCGCGGTTGGCCGAGCCGATACACAGATTGACTTGTGAGCCTTTCGAAATCGGTACGCCGTGAACCTCCACATCCTGATTTGTATTGCGCGGCACCATGACCAACGGCGTCTCGTAGCGCAGGCCTTCCTCCATGGCGGCAGGGATGAGGTCGCGGTTGCGCTGCAGATCGCGAAGCTGTTCGGGGTGCGTAAGCAGCAAGTACAGCAGGTTGCTCGACGACCGGTATGTCGTTTCCAACCCGGCGGGCAACAGCAGGCGCAGGAACGAGATGATCGCCTCGTCGGTCAGTTTTTCGCCGTCGATCTCGGCTGACACGAGATCGCCGATGATGTCGTCGGTCATCGTGGCGCGGCGCTGGTCGACCTGGTTCTGGAAGTAGGTGCCCAATTCGACCGACGCGTTCAGACCCGCCTCGATGTCATCGGTGATCGAGATGAGATCGAGCGACAGCCGTCGGAACAGCTCCAGGTCCTCCTGCGGCAGGCCGAGCAGGCTAGCGGTGACGCGGGTAGGAAATTCGAACGTGATCGCCTTGATGAGGTCGGCTTCGCCGTCGTTTTTGATCTCGTCGACCAGCTCGTCACAGATGGGGTCGATGACCTCGGGCTCCCACTGTGCGAGCGCGCTTTGCCGAAACGCGTTGGCGACCAGACTGCGGTGGTCGTGATGCTGCTTGCCATGCATGCCCAGAATGGTGGGGCCGAAGACAAGGCCGATCGTGTTGTTGTACATCTCGGAGCCGTACACGTCGTCGTCGCGAAAGGCGGAGAAGACACTTTCGTAGTCGAAGAGCGTCCACTCGTCGGCGGATGCCAGCTCCGGCGGCATCATCTCAGAAGTCATGAGCGTGCCGCGCCACACCGGCTCGGACCGACGCATGTACTCGAAGAACCCGTAGGGGTCGGTCGCCAGGTCTGGGGCATCGGGTTTGTCGTGCGATTCGGTACCGAGCGTCACAGGGCCTCCCGGACAGCAGCGTCTAGCGGGTCAGTCGCTCTATCTTTACTATTTTAGTATCCTAGGTCAAGGATCGGCGAAGGGACGTTCATGCAACGCCATCCGGTGTGCGCGATCGAGGACCTGCCGCCGGGGAGCATGAAGCTCGTGCAGGCCGGCAAGTTCGGCGTGGGCGTTTACAACGTCGGCGGCTCGCTGTACGCGATCGCCAACTACTGTTCGCACGAGGGCGCGCCGCTGTGCGCGGGCTATGTCGGCGGCACCACCGAATTCGCGCCCGATGAGCCCGGCCAGATCCGGTATGTACGAGACGGCCAGATCGCGCGCTGTCCATGGCATAACTGGGAATTCGACATCACCACCGGGGTCAACCTGGCCGATCCGAGCAAGCGGGTCCGCACCTACGAGGTCGATGTGTACGACGGGCAGGTGTACCTGACGGCATGATTGTTGACGCGAACGTGCAGCCGCATTTCTGTTACAACGCGGAGATCCGGCGCTACTTGCCGCCTGCGCACAGGCTGCGCGCGATCCCCGACGTCGAACAGCAGTGGTATCAGGCGCCGGGCGGCGACTACCGCGAGGATCTGTACGGCGACGGGTATCCGGGCTCGGATCCCGCGACGGTGGCGCGCCACCTGTTCGACGAGGGCGGGGTCGACTTTGCGGTCCTCAACCCGTTGACGCGCGGCAACATTGCCGACTATCTGCTCAACAGCCGCATCTGCGCAGCGGTC
Source organism: Mycobacteriaceae bacterium 1482268.1 (assembly GCA_001665255.1). GTDB lineage: Bacteria > Actinomycetota > Actinomycetes > Mycobacteriales > Mycobacteriaceae > Mycobacterium. The sequence continues at coordinate 5,184 of LZSH01000211.1, forward strand.
AACGACTGGCTGGTCGAGCGCTGGCTGGATCCCGATGAGACCGGCCGCTATCTGGGCACGATCCGGGTGAACCCGGAGGACGTCAGGGGCGCGCTCGCCGAAATCGACCGCCTCGCAGACCATCCGAAGATGGTGCAAGTGGGCGTACCGCTGCAGTCGAGGGAGCCCTACGGCAAGCCGATGTTCGAGCCCATCTGGGAGGCCGCCGCCGCGCACGGACTGCCCGTCGCGGTACATATCAACGGCGGAAACGGCGTTGACTACGCGCCGACATTCGCCGGCCACGCCTTCACCTACCCCGGGTATGCCGCCTTCATGCCGCTGAACTCATTCGTCCATCTTGCAACGCTGATCATCGAGGGGATCTTCGGCCGACATCCCGATCTGCAGTTTGTGTTCGCAGACGGTGGTTACGACGTGCTCACCCCCCTGATGTGGCGGCTCGACACGTTCTGGATGTCGATGCGTGACCAGACCCCCTGGGTCGATCGGTATCCGAGCGAATACCTCGCCGATCATGTGCGCTACGGCACGTCGGCGCTGGACGGGCCGACGGACGATAGCCAGGCGCAGCGGTGGCTCGATTTCACCGACAAGGCAGATCTGCTCATGTACGGATCGGGCTACCCGCACTGGTCGACGATCTCTCCCGAAACGGCCGTCGCAGGCCTGAACAATGAGCAGCGCGACAAGGTGTTGTGGCGCAACGCAAGTGGTCTCTATGGGGTGGCAGCAATGGAAGGGAGCGTGCGATGACGACGGTGCAACGCGTAGAAGTCGACGTCGCCCGAGATATCGCGGTCACCATCGTCGACACCGATGTGCACCCGCTGCCGGTGTCGGGTGAGGTGCTCAAGTCCTACGCGCCGGCGCAGTGGAAGGACCAATTGTGGCCGACCGGCAATGCCGTCTCGCCCCTGTCGTACTTCTATGACACGCCGGATGCCTACAAGACGAGTTCGCTTCGCATGGACGCCATCCCGCCGGCCGGAGGTGCGGCGGGCAGCGATCCGGACTTCGCCGCCAAACAACTGCTCGTCGACGCCGGCGTGAGCATCGCGATGCTGGAACCGATGTGCGACGCCCAACTGCCGCAAGCCGAGCATGTCCTCAAGGCCACGTACAACGATTGGCTGGCCGACGCGTGGCTCGGCGAGAACAACTGGCACGGACGGTGGCGCGGCGCGATCAGTGTTACGGCGCAGGATCCCGGCCAAGCCGCGCGAGAAATTGAGCGATGGGCGGGCCACCCCTTCATGGCCGAGGTGTTGATGACACCGCAGACCCGCGGAATACCGTTTGGCAGCCCGTATTTCGACCCGATATACGACGCCGCCACCCGCAATGGCCTTCCGGTCGCAACCCACCTCATGGGGCAGACACCCTTCGAGCTGATCCCGATCTATCCCGTCGGTAATCCTGCGCACTGGCATGATTTCTTCGCGTCGTGGCCGCTGCTCTATGTCTCGCATCTGATGAGCCTCGTGTTCGACGGCGCGTTCGACCGACATCCCGACCTGCGGGTGGTGTTCGTGGAGGGTGGCTTCACGTGGGCGATTCCCGTGATGTGGCGCATGGATCGGATCTGGGAACATCGCAAGGCCGATCTGCCGCGTGTGCGCCGGAAGCCGTCCGATTACGTCCGTGAGCACGTGCGATTCACCACTCAGCCGCTCGAGGAGGTCAACGTCGCCGAATACCGGGAGTACATCGAGATGATGGATCTCGGCGACAACCTCATGTTCTCAACGGATTATCCGCACTGGAGCTACGATGCGCCGGAGTGGGCGATCAGGCGATTCCCCGCTGATCAGCGCGAGCGGATCATGCGCGGCAACGCGACCGCCCTTTACGGCCTGCCGACAACGGTCAAGGCGCTCCCGGGGGAGTGATTTCGGTGTGGCTGGTTACGCTGCGCGCAACCCAGCACGCCAAAATCACTTGGTACGGGTGGTGCGCCGCTCGGCTTCCAGCGGCACGATGGGGGCACGCGCCGACGGCCCCCTGGTGATCGCGTGGAGCCGGATCTCGGGCAGATCAACCGACGGATCCAGGGTGTCCAACCACGCAACGGCGTCGGCCACATCGGTGGTCCGGATCGCCCACATCTCGAACGGAACATCTTGAAGCATCTCGGTTTCCACCGGGCCGGGAGTCACGACGTGCACGTTGATGCCGTCGCGATCAACCTCTTGCGCCAGCGCACCCGCGAACGCGTTCACCCCCGCCTTGGACGCCGAATACGCCGTCCTCGCCATCATGGGTTCGTGCGCGGCCGACGACGAGATGAACACGAACCGCGAACCCGGCCTCATCCGTGGCAGCGCAGCGGAGGTGACGACGAAACACGAGTCGAGATTGGCAGACATCGTCGCCCGCCACTGCTCGAAAGTCTGCTTGCGGGCATACGTTCCGCCGAGAATGCCGGACGCGTGGACGAGCAGGTCGATGTCTCCTGCTGCTTGGGCCGCAGGGGCGAACTTCTCCGGATCGCTGGCGTCGGCGACGACATACCGCGCGCCCGTCTCCTCGGCCGCCGCCCGCAGTGGCGCCTCGCGTCGTGCGGTGAGCACGACGTCATAGCCGAGCCCGGCGAGCTTACGTCCGCACTCCTTGCCGATGCCACCACTGCCGCCGGTGATCAACGCCGTACGCACACAGCACCTTTCAGCCCTGGCGCCGGGCCAGCGCCTGCGGCGAGAGGGCGACGATCCGCTGTTCGGGATCGCCGGCGCTGAAGTAGGTCTGGGTGTCGGCTATATGACGGGCAGCGAGCTTACGGGCGCGCTCCCCATCGCCGGCTTCGATCGCGTCGGTCAACTTGGTGTGCACCGTCAGCGCGATGCGTCGCTTGCTCATCGACGGGTATTCGCCGCGAGCGGCGGTCTCCTTGGCCCATATGTTCAAGTGGCCGGTCCACAGCGTTTCCAGGCTGCCGACCACCGCGATCATCGTGTGATTGCCGCAGCCGCGTACGACTTCGTCGTGGAACTGACCGCCGATCTCGGTGAAAAGGGCGCCATCTTCGATGTGTTCGGCCATGGCGTCGTTGATCTCTTTGAGCTTCGGGATGAGCGTCTTACCGCGGTCTGGTCGTCGGGCCGCAAGAGCCGCGCACATCGGTTCGAGTTCCTGAAGGGCGGTGCCGAGATCCGCCAGCGGCACGGTGTCGCTCTGCAGCAGCAGACCAAGCATGTAGGCCGCGCTCGCTTTGGCAGGCGCATGCACCACGGCGCCGCCGCGGTTGCCGCGGCGGACCGAGACCAGCCCCTCGGTTTCGAGGATCCGCAAGGCTTCCCGCAACGACACCAGGCTGACATTGAACTGCTCGACCAGAATCTCCTGCCGCGGAAGGAGGTCGCCATCGGACAACTCACCGTCGATGATCTGACGACGAAGTTCATCGGCGACGATTTCGGCCGTCCTTCGTGCGCCGAGCCTGCGGCGGGCCTCGGGTCCGATTCCCAGTGTTGTCATTGCCTGGCAATGTTAACAGCGATAGGCGCGCTACCAGCGCCGTACCGGGCCGCTATCCGATAAAAGTAACTAAGATGACAAAGAAACCGCCGCAGGGAGGTCGTACGCGTGCGTGACGGAGCATCCACTCCGCTCTCTGATCTGCGCGTCGTGGAGGTCAGCGACCGCATTGCGGGCAATTACTGCGGCAAACTGCTCGTCGACGCGGGCGCTGAGGTCGTGAAGGTCGAACCCGCTGAGGGTGATGCATTGCGCCGGTACACCGCCACCGGCGGCGTGCCGCCCCCAGGCGCCGACTCACCCCTGTTCAGCTACTTGTCCGCTGGAAAGCGCAGCATCACAACGGTTTCCGAGAATCTGCTGGCAGGCGCCGATATCGTGATCGTGACCGCGGCCCGGGCCGCCGCGGCCGGGCGGGGCGTCGATCCCGTGCGTCTGCTCGCATCCCGCCCGGAATGCATCGTCGTCTCCATCTCCGACTTCGGCTGGACCGGGCCCTGGTCGGAGCGGCCGGCGACGGAATTCACCCTGCAGGCCCACTCGGGGCTGACGGGTTTCCGCGGCGACCCGGCCGGACCGCCCATCTCGGTGGGCGGCGAGTTGGGCGAGTACATGGGCGGCGCCTGGGCCGCCTACGGCGTGATGGCGCTGCGCCGTCGGGTTCTCGGTGGCGGGCCGGGCGGGCACCTTGACATGTCGATGCTCGAGGCGATCACACTGATGCAGAGCAGCGAGTGGCTGCACTCGCAGCTGCTTCAGCGCGCACCCGTCACGCGCTCGGTGGAGGTGCCGTCGATCGAGCCGGCCAAGGACGGCTACGTCGGTATCAGCATGGTCACGGGACAGCAGTGGCTTGATTTCGCCGCGATGGTCGACTGCCCCGAGCTCACCGAGATTCCGCAACTTCAGTTCCAAATCGGCCGATGGGACTATCGCGACTGGATTCGCGAACGGATCGACCCGTGGATGCGCGAGCGGACGGTCGACGAGATTGTCGAGCTCGGACAGCTCTTCCGGTTACCCCTGGCTCCGTTGGGAAATGGCGCGACCATCCCGGACATGGACCACCTGCGTGCGCGGGGCGTCTACCTCGACAACCCAGCGGGGTTCCGGCAGCCCCGAGCACCATGGTTGATGTCGAGTGTGGTCCAGGCGCCGGTGCGGCCCGCGCCCGTAATCGGCGAGGCCGATGGTGTATCGCTTTGGCAGGCACGGCAATCAGCGACGCATAGGCAGCCTGCGGGTGCGCCGCTCGCGGATGTCCGTGTGGTCGATTTCACCGCGTTCTGGGCGGGGCCGTCAGCGTCGCATTCGTTGGCCGCGTTCGGTGCCGACGTCGTCAAGATCGAGTCGATCCAGCGGCCCGACGGTATCCGGTATTCCGGGGGAATGCGCACCGACGTCGACGACTGGTGGGAGTACGGCTGGGTGTTTCACGCGATGAACACCAACAAGCTCTCGGTGACTCTCGACCTCCAGTCCGACGACGGACTGCGACTGGTTAAGGATCTGGTGCGCCAGGCCGATGTGGTGATCGAAAATTTCTCGCCGCGGGTCATGGAGCAGTTCGGTCTCGATGCTGCTGCGCTGCTGGAGATCAACCCGAAACTCGTTGTGGTGCGGATGCCCGCGTTTGGGTTGACCGGGCCATGGCGTGACCGGGTCGGTTTCGCGCCGACGATGGAGCAGATCGCCGGACTAGCCTGGGTGACCGGCCTGCCCGACGATCCTCCCGTCGCGCCGCGGGGCGCGTGTGATCCGCTCGCAGGCGCACACGCGGCGTTCGCGACGCTCGCGGCGCTGGAGTGCGCCGATAGAACGGGCCGCGGGCAACTCGTCGAGGTGCCGATGATCGAGATCGTGCTCAACGTAACTGCCGTGCAGACTATGGAATTCGAGGTCTTCGGCACGGTCATGGAGCGTCGGGGCAACCGCGGCCACACCGACGCGGAGCAAGACATCTACCGCTGCGCGGGTGAGGACAGCTGGGTAGCGGTGACTGTGCGACATGAGCGCGACCGCACGGCGTTGGCCGGTGTTATCGGTGACTCGGGGGCAGACATCGGCGAGTGGCTGTCGACACAAAACGCTCATGTGGCCGTGGAAAGGCTTGCTGCAGTGGGTATCCCGGCCGCCGTCGTGATTTCGCCGTCCTTGGTGACCGACAACCCGCAACTGGTGCACCGCGGATTCTTCGAGCGGCTCGTCCACCCGCGCACCGGGGAGGGTCTCTATCCGTGTCCGCCGTTCGCACGGCTCGACGGCGCCGAGCGGTGGTTGTACCGCCCACCACCGACGCTGGGACAGCACAACACGGAAGTGCTGACGCAGCGCTGCGGGCTGACCGAGGCCGACCTCAAGCGATTGGCCGCCGACGGTGTCATCGGCACGCGACCCAAAGGCGCCTAACCCGCGCGCCCAAACGTGAGTTTGGGCATCAAAAAGACCCAAAATCACACCCATATGTGGGTTTGGGCGTTACTTGATCGGCTTCAGCGTGACCGGCAACGCGTCGAAGATCGTCATGTTGTTCGTGAGGTTCGGATAGGCGACCTCCGGCAGGCCGAGGCGGATATCGCGTGCACGACAAAGCAATTCGTCGAGCACCGCGCGGATTTCAGCTCGGGCCAGCATGGCGCCCAGACAATGGTGCGGCCCGCCGCCGCCGAAGGCCACGTGGGGATTCTCGGCGCGGCCGACGTCGAAGACGAACGGGTCGGCGAAAACCTCCTCGTCGCGGTTGGCCGAACGCAACATCGCCACCACCCGATCGCCTTTCGGAATCGTGATCCCATCCATCTCGACGTCGACCTTCGTGCTGCGGGTCCAAAATGTGACGGGCGACGCCCAGCGCAGCACCTCTTCGACGGCGCTCGACCGGACCGACTCGTCCTCGCGATATCGCTCGATCTGCTCGGGGTTGGCTACGAACGCCTGCAGCCCCGAGGCCAGCGCGTTCTTGGTGGTGTCGCTACCGGCGAATGCGATCACGAAGAAGAAGATCTCCAATTCGTTGGCGGGTATCGAGAGCTTCTCGCCGTTCTCGTCGGTGACCACCGCGGAGGTCAATGTGCTCCAGATATCGTCGGTCGGATTGCGCCGCTTCTCGGCGGTGAGTTCGAGCGCATAGCTGAAGATCTTCCCGAACAGTTCCAGCGCATTCTGCCCGGCGAACTCGTCGTCGGGCGATCCCACCTTGAGGATGCGATCAAGGGTCTCGAAGATTTCTGGCCGGTCCGCTTCGGGGATGCCGACGATGTCGCCGATGACCGACATCGGCAGCACGTCAGCGACGTCGGCGATCCAGTCGCCCCCGCCGGCATCTAGCAGTCCGTCCACCATCGCAGCCGCGCGGCGGCGAATGCCTTCCTCGAGCTTGCCGATCGCTTTGGGCGTGAAGGCGTGCGACATCACCCGTCTGCGCTTGAGCAGCTCGGGCGGGTCCATGTTGATGATGGTCGGCGCCGATCCGACGATGCCGACGCCCTGGATGAGTGGACCATCGGTCGCGGTGAACGACTCGGTGTCGCGGTGGATTCGCTGCGCATGCCGATGCTTGGTCGCCATCCAGAAGTCGCGTTTGACGGTCCTGGCGACCCCCTCGGTCAACGCGTGCCGAAAGAGGGGCCGCTCACGTCGCAGGTCGGTGAACACGTCGTCGGGAAAACCGTTCCGCCACAATGCGGAATCCGAGAGGTCCACCGGCGTGGTCGTGGGCATGCGCTCTCCTGGTTCGGCCGTCCTTGACCTAGAATGATTAAAATAGTAACAATAGACGCAAGACAGGGTCTGACCTGCCGAGACATCGCGCGGACGGAGACGGGCATGACGGACAGGGTCGACGATCCCACCATCGATCCGTCGGACCGTGAATTCGGCTCGAGCGGTATCGGCCTGTCGAAGTATCGCTTCCCGACCGGGTGGTTCATCGTCGGCTTCGCCTCCGATCTCGCACCGGGACAAGTCAAACGGGCGCACTACTTCGGCGAAGAACTGGTGATCTTCCGGACGGAATCCGGCAGGCTCAGCGTGCTGGACGCCTACTGTCTGCACCTCGGCGCGAACATGGGGGTCGGCGGGACTGTCGAAGGGGAGCGGATCGTCTGTCCGTGGCACGGATGGCGGTGGAACGGCGACGGCACCAACGCCGAGATCCCGTACAGCAAGATCGGCTGCAAGCAGAACGTCCGCATCAAGACGTATCCGTCGATGGAGTGGTACGGCTTCATCCTGGTGTGGCACGAACGGCACGGACGCGCGCCCTACTGGCAACCACCGGTGCTGCCCGAATTGGAGACCGACGAGTACTACCCGCTGCATCCCCACACCCGAATGGTCAACCGGGTCAAGGTGCATGCGCAGATGATCATCGAAAACGCCGCCGACCCATACCACGTGCAGTACGTGCACAAGGCCGCCAATCCCGCAACAACCGCATCGTTCGAGGTGTCCGGCTATCACCTGCATGCGACGGTGAACGCGAATTTCGGTGGGGGACGGGCCAAGACGTGGTTGACGCCCAACGGCCCGGTCGACGCCAAGATCATCTACGACAACTACTCGTTGGGCCTCGGCGTCGTTCGGTTCCCGTCGGAACTCGTGGCGACAGTGCAGGTGACCGGTCAGACGCCGGTTGATGAGGACTACACCGACTACTTCTACACCCAGGCATCGATCCGGGAGCAGGGTGACACGGGCGATGCACCAACCGGCCGCGCCGCGAAGTTCCTGGCGCTTCAGCAGGAAGTGATCAAACAGGACTTCTTCACCTGGGAGAACATGAAGTACCTCGAGAAGCCCAACCTCGCGCCCGAGGAAGCACGCGACTACGCCGCCCTTCGGCGCTGGGCACATCGTTTTTATCCGGGCGAGCAGGCCTCACCCGACGATTTCGGCTACACCGTCACCGGTGAACCTGATCCGGCGGCGGCGGGTGCGTGACGAGCGTCGGACTGACGGGCCGATAGGCCCGGCGCGGTTCGGCGTCGAGCGGTTCACCGTTGCCGACGTGCTCGACCGGCGTGCGGAGCAGTTCGGCGACCGGGTGATGATGTCAATCGCCGGAACACCCGTGACGTTCGCACAGATGCGTGATCGTTCGTGTACGGCGGCGAATGCATTGACCGACATGGGGATCAGCGCGGGTGACACAGTGGCGTTGTTCACCGCCACGTGTCCCGACTGGGTGTACATCTGGCTGGGCGCGGCGCGTATCGGTGCGGTGACCGCCGCGGTGAACGCCGCCAACAAAGGCGAATTCCTCACCCACGCGCTGCGGCTGTCGCGCGCCAAGGTGGTCGTCACCGACTCCGAACGACATCCGCGGCTGCGTGAGGTCATCGAGCACGTCGAGACCGTGAAAGCGGTTCACGTCATCGAGAATTCGCTGTCGGACCTGCTGGCGACGGCATCGACGCGCCCGCCACAGGTCGTCCCGAGCCAGCCGGACGAACTGGCCGCGCTGTTCTTCACCTCCGGCACCACCGGTCCGTCCAAGGCCGTGGCGACGACGTGGAACTACCTCTTTTCGGCCGCCGCGGGAGTGGCGGCGGCATGGGAACTCAAAGCCGGCGACGTCGTCTGGAGTGCCATGCCCCTGTTCCACCTGAGCGCCGCGCCGTCGGTGCTGGCGCCGATGCTCGTCGGAGCTACCACCGTGCTGGCGGCAACCTTCCGCCCCGGCGAGGTTTGGAACGAGGTGCGCGCCTGCGGTGCAACAGGTTTCGCCGGCGCTGGCGCCATGGTATCCATGTTGTGGAACCAGCCGCCGGATTCGGGTGACCGGCGACTACCACTGAAGTTCATCTCGGCCGCACCGATCTCGGCCGAGATGTACCGCCGAATCGAACAGCGCTACGACGTCAAGATCGTGACGATGTACGGCATGACAGAGGCCTTTCCGATCGCGTTCAAGAGTGTCTCCGAAGGCGGCGTCCCTGGCACGTCCGGACGAGTGAATACCGCATTCGACGTCCGCATCATCGACGGCGGCGGTCGGTCACTGCCACCGGGCGAGGCGGGTGAGATCTGCTGCAGACCCAGGGCGCCGCACGTGATGAGCGCCGGGTATGTCGCTGCGGGTCCCGGCCCCACGCTGGTCATCGAGCCGCACGAAGAGTGGTTCCGCACAGGCGATCTCGGCTCGCTCGACGCGGACGGCAACCTGACCTACGTCGACCGTGTGAAGGATTCGTTGCGGCGGCGAGGCGAGAACGTGTCCTCGGTCGAGGTGGAGACGACAGTGCTGGGTCACCCCGCGGTGCTCGAGGCGGCCGCCGTGGCGGTACCGAGCGATCTCGGTGAGGACGACATCCTCGTGCTCGTCACTCTGCGACCCGGAGCGAACCTCGATTACGCCGAGCTGTTGGACTTCTGCTCCGCCCGCATGCCGTACTTCTGCGTTCCGCGGTATTTGGAAGTGCTCGACGAGTTACCCAAGAATGTCATCGGGCGGATCCGCAAGGACCAACTGCGGCAGAGGGGTCTCACCGCACATGCCTGGGACCGTGAAGCCAACGGCTACATCCTCACTCGCTGAGATGGGAGAAGACCTATGACGATGAGCTATCAGCAGGAGTTCGTGTTGGCCGGCGTGGCCGGCCGCGCCGACATTCTGAACGTGAACGCGCGGCACAACCGGCTGTTCTCGGCGGGCGACGTCGCGGGTTGGATCGCGACGTTCCGCCACGCCGGCGCCACGTACATCAGCGCGGGAGAGACGTTCACCGACCTGGGCGCGGCCTTCAACGGTGGTAACGGGCAGCGGCTGGTCACTGTCGATCACGACATCGCCGTCGACGGTGTCGACGCCACCCAGACATGTGTCGCGCTGTTGTTTTTAGGCACCGAACTCCGGTCGACGGGTGTGTTCCGTGACCGGCTCATTTACGAGCGGGGCGGCTGGTACTTCGCGTCACGCGAGATCGAATGGGATGTCGCCCCAAGCAGAGACGCGCTTGCTCAGGTGAGCCGGTGACCCCACAGTGACCGCGGACATCCGCTACGAGTTTGCGTTCGGCACCTACGAGGATGCGCGGCGGATGGTCGGCGTGCGCAGCGACCCGAGGTTCGCCGGGACGGCGGTGAGCGCCGCACGTATCCAGCACTTCGCGTCGATGGTGCAGGACGGCAACCCGGCGTACTGGGACACCGAGTTCGCGACCGAGGTGTGGGGCGGCTTGGTCGCGCCGCCCGCGATGCTGATGGGCTGGCTGATTCCGACGCCGTGGCTGCCCGGCGGGCATCGTCCCGTGCCCTCGATCGCAATTCGCGTACCGCTTCCGGGTACCACATTCATCAACGCCTCCAACGACGTTGAGCTCGTGACGCCGATTCTCGAGGGCGACCGACTCAACGTCGTCGAAGAGGTGGTATCGGTATCGCCGGAGAAGCGGACCAAGCTCGGTGTCGGTCACTTTGTCGAGACCTGTGAGCGCTACTACCGCGACGATGGGTCGCTTGTCGCGACCAACCGGAACACGTTGTTCCGCTTCACGCCGACGGAGTCGGAGTGAGCACCTACCGCCGGCTGGCGTGGAGCGATGTCACGGTCCCGACGGAACTCGCCGAGGTCGTCGACGAGATCAGCTACCAGCGCGTGGTGATGAATCCTGGTGCGACATGGGACTACTTTCCCGGTCACTTCGATCCGCGCTACGCCGAAAGTCACGGTCATCCAACGATCTTCGTCAACACGATGCATCTCGCCGGCTTTATTGACCGGATCGCGACCGACTGGGCGGGACCCTACAGCCGCGTGGTGCGCCGCAAGGTGTCGATCGTCGGATCCATCTACGCCGGCGACTCGATGGTCGGTCGCGGGCACGTGGTCGGCAAGCGGCGCGAGAAGGCCGGCGACACCCTGCGCCACCTGGTGGAGCTCCAGATCGCGATCTTCAACCAACGCGACGAATTGTGCTGTCCGGCCGAAGTGACTATTGAAATCGCAAACGATTTGTAGGAGTGCCCATGGGGGATGACTGGCGTCGGTATCCGTTCGAACTGGTAACGGGCGACCCGCATTTCGTGTTTCCCGCTGCCGAGGGGAATCATCCGACGTGTGAGTCGGACACCTGGTACCTCGCCGGCGAGCTCACCGCGGAGTCCGGTCGCAGGTTCGCCTTCTTCACGATCTACAACAAGAATCGCCCGGGTCAGGCCGTGGTGGCGGACTTCTACACGCTCGCGCTGTTCGACCTCGACAATGGCACCTATGGCACCTACACGGATTACGACATGCCGGGTACGAACAAGCAGGGGTCGACGTCCCCGAAACTGTCGGTGGCCGACGACCACTTGGACCTGTCCTACGAGTGCAGCGCTGGCACTTCGGTCTGGCGGACATGTCGTGAGGAGCAGGGCGAATTAATGCCGTACACCTACGTCTTCAGCCTCGTCGGCACCGACCATCACGGTGACGCGATGCAGCTGGACCTGAACGTGACACCGTCACGGGCGCCCGTGCCGCTGGGGGCGGCGGCGTACAACGGGGTCATCGAGTGCTTCGGACAGGCGACCACGTACTCGTACTTCCAGACGCGCATGACAATGACCGGAACGCTGTCGTGGGGTTCGGTCTGCGAAACGGTCACGGGAAGCGCGGGCCATGTGGATCGGCAGTGGTTTCCACTGGTCGCCAATGACGGAGGCCCGACGGGCGACATCCGGTCACGCGGACACGAGTGGCGCACGATCAACCTGGACAACGGTGTGGACATCAGCATCTGGCGGCAGTTCGATCGTACGAATCGCAATGCGCCGCAGCCGTTTACCGGTGCAACCGTGAGTTCGCCCGACACCGCTGCCGAATACGCCGACGACATCGAGGTCTCGATCACCAGTTACGTGCGCTGGCCCGAAGAGATCCGCACACTGGTCCCGCCTCCCGCGAAGGCTCGATACCTCCCTGACCGTCATCGGTTGACTTCACACAAGCTCGACCTGGACTTGACGGCAGAGCCGCTGGTAGCCGCGCCGGCGCATCTGCTGCCTTTGGAGTACATGGCGGGCCCCTACCGATACCAGGGCACGTATCGTGGCGAGCCGGTCAGTGGCTTCGCATTCTACGAACGGTCAATGGCGTTATATAGAGACTGGGAGCTGGCCGACGTGCTGGCGGCTGCCGGGCCCGATGAGCGCGACGAGATCGCACGGCTCATCGAGGCGCAGCGCTGATCGCGTCCTCCCACACCTGATGGCGATGCTGCAGCCCCGGCTCGTTGCGGCCGAACACCAGGTGCCCCCGGACCCCTGCGGCGAGATTGGCCTGCAGCTTTTCGACCAACGCGTAATCCTCGTCGCGCACCGTGCCGTGGGCGTAATCGAACACCGCCTGAGCCCCCGCGACCACCGACTCATCGGAGGTGTCCAACGGCGTCGAGTTCTGGTGCACGGTGATCGAGCGGCCGGGCGCTTCGCCCGGGTAGACGCGGAACAACTCGCCGTTGGCAACGGTCGCCGAGAGCACGATGTTGGGGAACAGCGCATAGATGACGACCATGGCCTGCAACGGATCCCACTGGTCCTCATCGACGTTGTCGAGGTCGAGAATGCCGTTGAGCGGGAAGACCAGTCGGTGATGCGGTCCGAATGAGTCGAATACCGTGCAGTTGCTGCGGGCGATCGTCGCGAACGTGGTCTTGTGCACGGTCGCGAAGTGGTAGTTCTCTGCGAAGGTGTCGATCGCTAGCTTCCAGTTGATTGCCGAGTCCAGCACCTTTTCGCCCAGCGGCGACCATCGTCCGATGCCCCACGACTCCAGCTCGTCGGCCATCGGCCCCAGAAATCCGCGGATGTCCAGCGTGGCGTCGGGGTCGAGGCTGACCCAGAGGAATCCGGCGCATTCGGTCGCCGGGAGTTCGGTCAATCGCGCACTGCCCGTGGCACTCTCGGGAAAACCTTCCTTCCCGGGTACGCCGACAAGGTTGCCGTTGAGGTCGTAGTTCCACGCGTGGTACGGGCACGCCAGGCGGCGCGCTGAACCGCATCCGTCGGCGATTTGCGACTGCCTGTGCAGGCACACGTTGTCGAACGCCTTGATCGAACCGTCCGCCGTGCGGGTCAGCAGCAGCGAGCGGCCCATCACGGTTTTCGTGCAGTACGAATTGGGCTGGGAAGTTCGGAGACGTAGCCGACCAGTTGCGGGCTGGCCATGACCATCGCGCGGTCACGGGCGTGCCGCTCGTCCGACGTATAGGTATCAGCCTCGACGGTGTACTCGGCGGGAGCCAGGTCGGTGGTCTTGTCCCTGGCCAGTTTGAGCGCGCGACGGGTCAGGTCGACGAGCTGCTCGCGATCCATGTGGCTATCTTATTATCTTTATAAAGATTGGTGAAGGTGCGCTGAGCCCCCGTGGGCGGAGTCTTCTAGTTTATCGTCACGCCGGCATCGACCTTGAACTGTAAACCGGTCACGAAGCGCGACTCATCGGATAACAGGAACAGCACCGCGTTGCTGACGTCGACTGGTTCGACGCATGGCGTCGGCATGGCGTTGATGAAAAGCGGCACCAGATCAGACCGTTCACCGCCAAGAGCGGCTCCGAGGGATGTCGGTAACATCCCTGTGTGCACCCCGGTAGGGTGAACCGAGTTGACTCTAATGCTATGTGCGGCAAGTTCATTGGCCAATGACAGCGTCAGTCCGATGACGCCGTGCTTGGCGGCCGTGTAAGGAGCCTGGAGCGGAAATCCTGCGATTGCGCCCGCGGAGCTGATGGTCACCAGGCTGCCGCCGCCCTGCTCGAGTAGATGCGGTATAGATGCTGCGCAGGTGTTCCAGACCCCGATGAGATTGACATCGACCACCGTGCGCCAGTGTTCGGCCGTCGTCTGATGCCACGGTCCGCCCGTCAGCACACCGGCATTGGCGACCGCGCCATCCAATCCGCCCAGCTCGGCGGCGCCATCATCGACAGCTGAGCGCAGCGCGGCCTCGTCTCGAACATCGACGACGCGGCTGATGCATCGGCGACCGATGTCGGTGACCATCTGCACTGTCTCGGCCAGGTCGTCCTCGGTGGCCAACGGGTATTCGATCTCAGGTAGGGGACGGCATACGTCGATCAGAACGAGATCCGCGCCCTCTTCGGCAAGTCTCACAGCGTGACTGCGGCCCAATCCTCGGGCGGCACCGGTGATCAGCACACGCTTGCCGGCGACGCGCTCGGCCGCGGACTCGTTCACCACATCAAGCCACGGATGATCTCTGCCTGCGGAATGTCTTCCACGGCGATCAGTCCTCGAGGAGCGCGACAGACCCAGTCGATGGCGTTCACCACTCGCGCCGCGGTTGACAGACACCCCGCCTCGGTCACGTCGAGCCCCGGGTGGGACACGTGAGTGTTGAGTTCGACGCGCGGATCTCCGTCGACCACGACGCGGTGGACGCCGGGGCGGCCATCGGGTGGGTAGGCCCAATCCGGCGCCGTTGCATTGGTCAATCGCGTGATGTGCTCCATGGTGATGACCGGAGCCCCGTCGCGGACTCCCTCGACCGCGAATTTGACCGCGGCCATCTGTCCCGGCTCGACCGTCGCCATCTTGCAGACGATCCTGTTGTCGGTGTACCAGGGCTCGATGCGTTGACGAACCTCGTCCAGTTCCACCCCGAGCTGATCCGCGAGGTTACGTACGGCTCCGCCCCACATCGCGGTGAGGACCCCTGGGAGGAACAGCATTGGTGTCTCTTCATCGGCGCTGACGCCGAAACCCATTGACTTACCCGTGAACTCGAAGTCGTCATAGTTGGCGTAGTCGAAAATCTCCTGCACGGTGATCGATCGCACGCGAGCAACCAGGCTCAACGCTGAATGCACCTCGGTGTCGCCGGAGTAGCCGGGGTCGATCCCGTTGACGTACAGCGAGGCGTTGCCCGTCTCGCACGCTTGTTCCAGAGGCACGCGTAACCAATCGTCCGCTTGCCGCGGAGTGACCAGCCACACCATCGAGGTCGCCACGATGTTGATACCCGCGGTGAGAAACTTGGACATCTGCTCGATCACTTCCATGGGCCGGGTCTCACCCTGCGCGGTGTAAACCACGCAGTCCGGCTTCAGCGCAATGAGTGCGTCGATGTCATCGGTCGCGATGATGCCGGTTGGCTCGGTCAACCCGCACAGCTCGGCGGCGTCGCGCCCGATCTTGTTCCGACTGGCGGCGTGCACACCGACCAACTCGAGATCGGGACGACCGATGATCGCCTTTAGCGAGTGAACTCCGACGTTTCCAGTGGAGAACTGAACTACTCTGCGCATATCTGGGTTGTCCTTGCTCAGTAGTTGGGCAGCGGAGACTTGTTTCAAGTCGAAGCCCGACGAGTGCTGATCATTCAACGACCTCAATTGACTTAAGTCAATAAAGTGCCGGGCATCAGTCGGCTTCGTAACGGTAGAGTCGCTGTATGGCAGTGGTAGACAGGCCGTCCGCGCGAGAAACCAAACGTCTGCAGACGCGCGAGCGTTTGATGGGAGCCGCGATCGCCGAGTTCAAACGAGCGGGCATGGCCGAGGCGGACGTCAGCGCAATCGTCACGGCCGCAGGTGTAGCTCACGGAACATTCTTCTTCCACTTTCCCACCAAGGAGCACGTGCTTCTCGAGTTAGAGCAGCGCGAAGAGGAGCGGATCGCCAAGCAGTTGGCGCGCGCGACAGCTTCCAACAACGACCTTGCCGCGACCCTCGATGAGGCGGTTCGACTGGTCATGGGACTCGAACGCCGACTTGGTGCTGTTTTATTCAAAGACTTTCTAGCGCTGCACTTTTCGCAGACACGGCCCGCGTCGGACGAAAGTAAGCAGCATCCGGTGATCGTTGAGGTAGCACGGGTGATCGAACGGGCACAGATGCGCGGCGAGGTGGACGCCGGCGTCATCCCGCTGAACAGTGCGGTCTTCTTCCTGCTGGGTCTTTACGCATTGTTGACGACGACGCACGACTGGCCGGGCCAGGCTGCGATGATCAAGGACTATGTCGCGAGGACACTTCGTAGCATCGCTCCGGAGTAGTAGACGATTGACTCGGCCAAATAGCTGACTATAGTCAGTCGTCATGAATCTGCCCACGCTCAACCTGGGCCGTGATCGAAAGTCTGCGCCGCAGCCGAAGCTATCGGGAAGCGGCCTGGACGAGCACATGGCGGCGTCGCAGGCGGCGCAGCGGCGTGCCGATACGTGGTTGATCTCGGGCAGCATCCTTATCGGCACCGCAGCGCTGGGCATCTTCGGCCTGCCGCTGTTTCTCCGCGGCGTGTGGCTGTTGCGCAAGGCGCAGCGCGACGGACTGACCGTCCGGCCGATGCTGGTGACCCTGATCGGTTACCTCGTCATCATCGACGCCGCAATCAACACCGTGGGATGGGCGCTCGACCTGGTGGCCAACCACACGATTCTCGCCCGAATCCTGTTGAACGGCTGGGGCGCAATGTTTGACGCCGGCTACTTTTGGCACTACAACGAGCTATGGCTGGGCGGCGCCGCGGGCCCAGGCGAGAAAGCTATGGAAGTGGGAATGATCCTCACCGTCTTCACTATGCGGATCGCCGCCGCCATCGGGTTCCTGCAGATGAAGCGCTGGGGCCATCAGTGGATGATCATCACCTGCTGGATGGGTGTGCTCATCTGGTGCCTGTACGTGTTCAACATGACCATGTACGCCGACGTACGCTTCGCCGGTGTCGTCCTCCCCGTGGTCGGCTGGTGGCTCTACGACATCTTCTACATCACGCCGTTCCTGGCGATCCCGTATCTGCATTCGGTCAACCGCGAAATCTTCTCCGATTAGCAGTCAATGACTGAACTCATTGACTTTGGTCAGTAACTAAGCTACAAAGGGCGGACCATGACGCCTCAGGTCAAGCAATCGGCGCGCGAAGTGCGCCGGCTGCAGACGCGGGAACGGATACTTGGCGCAGCCATCGCCGAGTTCAAGCTGGCCGGCATGTCCGGCGCGGACGTGAACGCCATCGCCTCGGCCGCAGGCGTGGCACACGGAACCTTCTTCTTTCACTTCCCCAGCAAGGAGCACGTGCTGCTCGAGTTGGAGAGCCGCGAGGAAGCCCGCATGGCAGCCGACTTCGCCCTCTTTCTCGATGGCGCTGCGCATCCACTGGTGGACACACTGAACGAGGCCGTGCAGTTGGTGAGCGGCCTCGAGCAACGACTCGGTCCGACACTTTTCAAAGACCTCCTCGCTCTGCACTTCTCGCCGACCCGGCCGACCAAGGACGAGTGGACCGACCATCCGATGATCGTGCTGCTGGTTGCCGAAATCGAACGAGCACGCGTCGACGGGGAAGTTCATCCGGCGGTCGACGCGTTCTATAGCGCCGCATTCTTCCTTCTCGGCGTCTACGGAACGCTCACCACGACGGGAAACTCCGATACCCGCGACACGATGCTGGCCAAGTTGGTCGACACCGCAGTTCGCGGTCTGGAGATTCGATGAGTACATCCATCAGCGAGGAGGCCTGACGTGGATTGGATATGGGAGATTCTGCGATACGTCGCGGCTTGGGGCGGAACCGGTTTGATCATCTGGTTCTGGTATTGGATGTTTTCGAATATCGGCACGTTCTGAAGCGTCTTCACACGTTATGTCTGAGCTCTCCGATTCCCACGCGCTCGTAGTCGAGCGCAGCTGTGCCGTTACGGCTGTGGCCCTCAGTGGGCAACGTCGCGAGGGCGTTCGCCTGGTGAGCGGGCAGCGACGCGATTTCGGTCTCAGCTCGACCCTCGACTACGTCCACGTTCCGTACCCGCCACCGGTACGCAGTTGGACGCGTAGGACGTTGACATGCGGTGTAGCGCTTCAATGTTCACCATCGAAAGATCGAATCGTCGACTACCGATTGAATGAATTATCAGCGCGAGAGTTGAGTGCGCTTACCCTCGTCGAGGCGGGCGTGGCTCTTGGCTGGATCGTGCAGAACTGGCCCGGTCTGGTGGCTGAAGTCCGGCGACTTCTCCCTGACCTCGAACCGGCACCCAGCGATTTGGACGCCACGGAGATGCTGAACCGCGCCATCATTCTGGCGCGTACATCGACACCCTTGATCGTCGATCCGCTGCTCGGCGCCTTACCGAGGGCATACACCGATCCACGGGGACTGGCCGACAACCTGCGGCGAACCTTAGGCCGGATGCCTTGGACCACAAACAAGAAGCGACTTCCGCGGCCGTACTCGGTTCCCGTAGGTGGCGACGGCGGCGTGCGAAATCCGAATCTGCCGCCACCGAGCAGGCCTCAGGACAACGATCTCGATATCACTCCAGAGCACCGGCCCGGCATCCCCTACCCGGAGTGGAACGCTTGGACCGAAAGCTTCCTTTCCGACCACGTGGCGGTGCTCGAGCGCACGCATCCGATCCAGCACCGTCAGCCGGTGTCGGTGTCCGCGGATCTGCGAAAATGGTTCGAAGAGCACACCCATCGGGCGATGAAAAGCCGACTTGAGGATGGCTCCGACCTCGACGTCGAGCAGTACGTCAACCATTACATCGACCTGACGACCGGCGAGGCGATCGAGCCGCGCATCTTCCGGGACCTCCTGCCCAGCAGCCGCGACGTCACGACAGCTCTGCTACTTGACGGCAGCTCGTCTCTCGGGGTCCACGGCGGCCGGATCTTCAAGCTCGAACTGGCTTGCGCCGACGCACTTTCGCAAGCCATGACGCTGGCCCGCGAACGCCACGGCATCTTTGTGTTCACCGGCAACACCCGCCACCGCGTCGAGGTGACCTGTCTCAAGGATTTTCAGGACCGCAGGTTTGTGCCGCCGAGCGGTCTCGGCCTGGCCGCCGGTGGATACACCCGACTCGGCGCACCGCTGCGCCATTTGACGAGTCGGCTGCTTGCCGAACCGTCGGAACGGCGACTGCTCATCGTGATCGGCGACGGTCTGATCTCCGATGAGGGCTACGAGGGCCGCTACGCCTGGGCAGATGCGGCACACGCCGTCGAGGAAGCCAACGACGCCGGCGTCAGCATGTACTACGTCGGCGTCGGACCGACCAGGGTCGACCCCCTTCCCGAAGTGTTCGGACCTCGCCGCTCCCAACGGATTCGACGTATCGAGGAACTCCCGCGCGTACTTGCCCATGTGCATCGAGAGTTGGTGGCAGCGTGACCCGAGCCAGTGCCGGAGGCGGATCCGGCATGAAAGACACCTATTACTCCAACGGCAACGAGGTTCAGCTGTTCGAACAGGCCTACCGCCAACACCTCCCGGTGATGCTGACTGGCCCGACCGGCTGCGGCAAGACGCGACTCGTCGAGCACATGGGCCTGCTCCTGAGCCGGCCTGTGGTGACGATCAGCTGTCATGACGATTTGACCAGTTCTGACCTCGTCGGGCGGTTCATGGTCACCGGCGGCGACGTGGTGTGGACGGACGGACCGCTCACCAGAGCGGTCAAGGCGGGAGCCATCTGCTACCTGGACGAGGTCGTCGAAGCACGGCACGACTCGCTGGCGATCCTGCATTCACTGACCGATCACCGTCGCGCCCTTTATTTGGACCGTCCGGGCGAAGTCGTGCCGGCACCCGACACCTTTATGCTCGTGTGCTCCTACAACCCCGCCTACCGCAGTTCGTTGAAGGAGCTCAAGCCGTCCTTCCGGCAACGCTTCGTCACGCTGCCGATGCGCTACCTGGAGCCTGAGCGCGAAGCGGAGGTCATCGTGGCCGAGGCGGGAATCGCGATAGCGTCGGCGCGGCGACTCGTGCAGTGCGCAACGGCCATCAGGACCGCCGACGAAGCGTTCCACTTCGAACCCCCGTCCACGCGTGTGCTGGTCACCGCCGCGCAATTGATCGCCGCGGGCGCAAGTGAATTCGAGGCCGCACAGGCCTGCGTCCTGGCGCCATTGTCCAGCGACGGCGCCATCTCAGAAGGTTTGAGCGAAGTGGCGGCGGCAAGCCTGGCCGCCGCCGACAGCTCGAGCCCCACACCGTAGCGGAAGGAGTCGTAACGACATGGATCAGAAGGAACAGAAGCGTAAGAGAGCACTGATCGTTCTGCAGATCGTCGTCTACGGCTACCTGCTGACGATGTTCGGTATTCAGCTCTACATGTCCTTCGCCCGCGGGTGGTGGGAGCTGTGAGCCTGGACGTACGGGCGGGCGGCACGGTAACCCTCGAAGAGCACGACGAGCAATCACGCCTCGCGCAACGCCGAGCGGACAAGTGGATGATCGTCGGCGCCGCTTTGATGGGCATGTGGGCCCCGGGAGTATTCGGATTGCCCATATTTCTGCGCGGGGTATGGCTACAGCGGCAAGCTGCCCGCGCAGGTCTGTCTATGCGGCCGATGATCGTCACCCTGATCGGATACCTCGTGCTGATCGACGGGATGCTCAACAGTCTGGGTTGGGCGCTCGATCTCGTCGCGAACCACACATTGGTCAACCGTGTGCTGATGGTCGGCTGGGGCGCGATGTTCGACGCCGGTTATTTCTGGCACTACAACGAATTCTGGATTGGCGGCGCCGCCGGGCCGGGCGAGAAGTCCATGGTGTTCGGGATGATTCTCACGGTCTTCGCGATGCGCTGCGCCGCGGCGATCGGGTTCCTGCAGATGAAGCGCTGGGGCCATCAGTGGATGATCATCACCTGCTGGATGGGTGTGCTCATCTGGTGCCTTTACGTGTTCAACATGACCATGTACGCCGACGTGCGCTATGCGGGTGTGGTCTTCCCGGTCATCGGCTGGTGGCTCTACGACATCTTCTACATCACGCCGTTCCTCGCGATCCCGTACCTGCACACGGTCAATCGCGAAATATTCTCCGACTGAACTGATTCGAGGAGTTTTGCTGTGAGTTCATCGACGACATCAGAATCCGCCGAAGACCAGAAAACCGCGGACCTGCCCCCGGGCACCACCCCGTTCTACGCGAACATGCACAAATGGATAAAGCGAGCGGTGCTGGTCTGCCTTGTCGCGCTCGTGGTCGAGGGCGCGTTCACGCTGCCGTTCATGGCGGTGTACTACGGCTACCCGACGCTGAGCCTGACCGAGATCTGTAGCGAACTGCTGAAGGTTCGGTACTCGGATGACACCCTGGAATGCAAGGTGCCCTACCCGCCGTTGGGGCCCCCCGAAGGAGCTGAGGGCAAGGACACCGCCCAAGACCAATGGGGTATCCAGCCGGTCCCGAAGTACAACAGAATCGGTTGGCGCGAACTGGTGCGCATCCATGACGCCCGCGAAGCGCGTCAGGCCGCCGAACAGCAAGGCGCTCCGGCGCCGTGACGAAATCGCTCGAGGAACACGCGCACAACTGGGACCTTCGCCATGAGGACTTCCAGGACAACGACTTCCTCTACGACGTCTACAGGGAAATGCGGCAGAGCTCGCCGTTCGCGCATACCGACGCGCCGTTTCTCAGTGCCACGCCCGGTGGCGCGTGGGTGGCAACACGGTATGCCGAGTGCTATCAGATCCTCCAGGACTGGCAGCACTTCTCGAGCAACCCGACACCCGAGGCGTCCGAGCACCTAGCGGGTGACCTGGTGATCACTCTGGACCCACCGCGCCAACAGTCTTTCCGCAAGGTGCTCAATCCGTACTTCTCGCCGGCGCGGATGAAGGCACTGAGACCCCAGATCCAATACGAGACAGATCAATTGATCGATGTATTCATCGAAGAGGGCGCCGGCGACCTCGCTGAGGTCGCGTGGCGGCAACCCGGCATCGTCTTCTTCAAATACTTGCTCGGCATGCCCATCGACGATGTGCCCTTGTGCATCGAGCTGACGGACACCGCACTCAACGGCGACTCCGCAGAATCGCGCATGGCCGCGTGGGGTGGCCTGGATCAGCACATCCACGATGCGGTGACGGCTCGCACCGGCCAGCCGCGCCATGACGATATGATCGACGTCCTCCTGCATGCCGAAATCGACGGCGAGAAGCTGGCATTCGGTGACATTGTGGCCAATGCGATGCTTCTGGTGCAGGCCGGTCTGGAGACCACGGCGAGCGCGATGTCATTTGCGTTCCACTATCTGGCAACTCACTCAGCGGAACGGGATCGACTCATTCGCGAGCCCGAAATACTGCCGCGAGCCGTCGAAGAATTCATTCGCTTCGCTGGATCGATTCACGGGATACCCCGCACCGTCGCAAAGGAAGTTGAACTCAGCGGGCAGTCCTTCTGTCCGGGAGAGTCGGTGATGGTCAATTACGCCTCCGCCAACCGGGATCCCCGCCAATTCTCTGAGCCGGATCGCTGTATCCTCGATCGCCGCGAAAACCGGCACCTCGGATTCGGAGCAGGGGTCCATCGTTGCCTCGGATCCAATTTGGCGCGCCTTGAATTCAATGTCGGTCTCGAGCAAGTCTTGTCGAGGATGCCCGACTTCGCGCTTGCGAAGAACGCAGAAGCGGTATTTCACGGTAACTCCGTCACGCGGGGCTTCCGCCGAATCCCGGTTGCCTTCACGCCCAACGGGAGGTCAGCCGTATGACCTATCGCATCACCCCATCCAGAAATCAGACCTATCGGGTCATTCAGTGGATGACAGGCGATGTCGGACAAGTCGGGGTACGGCACTTCGCAAGCAACCCCGTGTTCGAACTCGTCGGCCTGCTTGTACACAGCGAACACAAGGTCGGCAAGGATGCGGGCGAGATCGTCGGCATTCCGCCGACCGGCATCACCGCAAGCGACGACATCGAGTCGATCGTCGCGATGGATGCCGATTGTGTGTTCTACACGCCGATCATCATGGACGTCGACACCGTGTGTCGGCTTTTACAGTCCGGGAAGAACGTCGTGACGACGAGTGGCTTCTTCCATCCGTCCCCGGACTTCCGAGAAGACGGCGAACGTATCCGCTCCGCCTGCGTGGCGGGCGGCACATCCTTCCATGCAGGCGGCATCCACCCCGGCTATGCGGGCGACATCCTGCCGCTGACACTGGCGCGGGTGACCAGCAGAATCGACAAGATCCAGGTATACGAAGTGGTCAATATGATGACCGACGCCCCACTCGATCACATCGACTGGCTGGGATTCGGCAAGGAGGAAGAGAAATTCCTTTCCGAGCCAACCATTCTGGGATTGGGGAAGATTTTCTTCGCGCAGTCCATGTACATGATTGCAGAGGGCCTCGGAGTCCAGATCGACGAGGTGACCTCGGACCTGCGAGTTGCCACCGCGATCGATGACATTCCGCACGAACTAGGCTCAATCGCAAGCGGAACCGTCGCCGCGCAGCACCACGAATTCACGGCGTGGGTGGACGGACGCCCACTGATCGTCTTCCACGCGATGTACACCACCTGTGGCGCTGAAAGCGTCGACCCGGCCTGGGACTGGGGCAAGACGCAATACCGCGTTGTGATCGAAGGCGACCCCGCCACGGAGCTCACTCTTGCTGGGATCGAGAAGCCCGACGGCACAATGACGCACCCCGGATACGACTGGACGGCCATGGGCGCGATCAATGCGATCCCGGATGTCTGCGACAGCCCTCCTGGCTGGATCAGTCATTTCGACCTCGGTCTCGTCCAACCCCGTGGGCTGGTGCGCACATGACCGGGGAGCAACAATCTTCGCAGCTGCACCATGTTGTTTTCGCGGTGGCAACGGATCGGCACGCGACGGTGGCGAAGATGTTCACCGAACTCGGATTCACATTCAACACAGCCGAATTGACCGAGCTCGGCGTCACCGTCGCACTGGATTGGGATCGAGGCATCGAGTTGATCAGCCCGATCATCGGTTCCACGGCTACGGTGGCCACGTCCGTCAACGAATTCCTCGACCGCTACGGCGACGGCGTCTACACCGTTGTGCTGCGAGTGCCGGAAGCCGCGCACGCCGAATCCGTTGCCGAGCGTTACGGATCGACCGTCCGGTTTCGGCAGAGCTTCGACGGTGAGGGGTCCTACCTTCACGAAATAGACCTGTCGGTATTCGGCTTACCGCTGACCCTGCTCGGCACCAACATCTCATGATCGATCCGTCGGTTGGCCGCCCGCAGATGACGTACGGAGCGCGTAACGCCGCAAAGGAGATGCCATGACTGTGGATGCGGTCAAACCGAGCGTCTTCGAGGCCGATCTTCCAGTGCTCGAATACGACGTCACCGACACTCCGCAGGACATCTATCCACAGTTTCGAGCAGCGCAGCAGGTCAAGCCGATCGCGCTCGGTCCAATCGGGCCCGAGGTGCTCTCGTACGATCTGGCGCGCACGGTGCTTCGCGATCCGCGCTTTGTGGTTCCGACCGGCATCCATCTGTCCGCGCATGGAATCACGTCAGGACCGTTGTGGGACAGGGTGACTCGCAGCATCTTGAACATGGAGGGCGACGAACATCGACGGTTGCGCAGTCTGGTGTCGCGGGCGTTCACACCGCGGGCGACGGCCCGGATGCACGACACCATTCACGCTGTCATCAACGAACTCATCGACAGCGTGATCGGTTCGGGCCGCTGCGAATTCGTAGCCGACATCGCCCGCCCCTACCCGATACCGGTGATCTGTGCGCTGTTCGGTGCGCCTCGCGAAGACTGGCAGCAGTTCTCCCGATGGGCTGAAGACATCTTCAAGATCGTCAGCTTCGACTGCAACCTCGCCGAAGAGGAGGCGAGCGTGCTCAATGCCTGGGACGAGTTCGACGACTACATCGACGGAATGATCGCCCAGCGCCGGCAACGCTTGACCGACGATCTGCTCTCCGAGCTGATCCGAGCCGAAGACGGCGGTGACCGCCTCGACGCCGCCGAGTTGCGAATGCTGGCTTTCAGCATTCTGGTGGCCGGAACAGATACCACGCGAAGCCAGCTGGCGGCGTCCATGCAGGTGCTGTGCGACCACCCCGACCAGTGGGGGCTTCTTCGCGACCAGCCCGATCTGGCTATGGGCGCGGTTGAAGAGACCATGCGCCATTCACCGTCGATGTGTAGCACCGTGCGCAGCGTTGCAGGCAACGTTGAGGTCGGCGGATACACCTTTCCTGCAGGCACATTCATCATCGTCAACACCTATGCCGCCAACCGGGACGCCGCAGTCTATGACAACCCGACCCATTTCGACATCACCCGCGACGACCCGCCGCCGATTCTGACGTTCGGGGGCGGGGTGCACTACTGCCTAGGTGCCAACCTCGCCAGGCTGGAGCTCGCGGAGGCGCTGAAGATTCTTTCTCAGCGCCTGCCGAATCCACGCCGGGTGGGGACTGTGCCGTGGAAACCGCTGCTGGGTCTTAGTGGACCCACGAGTCTGATGATGGAGTTCGACTGATGGTCAACAAGTCCGAAGCGCCGCCCGCCGCCGTGACGCGTGAGGTCATCCCGTTCCGCGAGCGGAAGGGAGACATCGTCTTGTGGGCGTTCTTTCTGGTGAACGTCGTCTTCGTGACCTACCAGGCGGACATCGAGCAGCTTGTCATTCGTGACCCTGACAACTTCACCTACCCGGTCTGGCCCCCTGCTTACATGATCGACTTCCTGCACTGGTACTTCGCGAACTACGACCCGCTGCTGTACGAGCGACCCGTCTGGTACACCACGATCGTCGTCATCGACCAGATCGTCTACGGCCCGTTCTATATCGCTGCGCTGTACGCGTTTTGGAAGGGGAAGGAGTGGATCCGCAACTGGTCGATCATCTGGGCCTCGGTGATGCTCGCCACGGTGACCGTCATCCTCGGCGAGGAGATCGCCGGGCCATTCGCCAGCGATCATCTCGCGCTTGTCTTCGCGACCAATGCGGGCTGGTTGATCATCCCCGTGTGGGTGCTCATCCGGATGTGGCGGGAACACCCATTCACGCGACCGGTCAAAGCCGAGGGTGAGATCTGACATGGCGACGTTCGCACATCGCTACGGCCCGTGGGCCGTCGTGGCCGGGGCATCCGAAGGGCTCGGTGAGGCACTCGCACGAGGGTGCGCCGACCGCGGCCTCAACGTCGTCCTCATCGCGCGGCGAGCCGAGATGGCACAGCAGCTCGCCGACGAGATCGCGGCCACTACCGGAGTCCAGACGCTCGTGTTACGCGCAGACCTCGCCGTCCGGAACGACCTCGAGCGCATCCTCGCCGAGTTGGCCGATTTCGATGTAGGCCTGCTCATCTACAACGCCGCGTTCTCCGTCGTCGGACCATTCTGGAACTTCGACATCGACACGCATCTGAAGGAAACCGACGTCAACGTGCGCGGGCCGCTCGTCCTCGCGCACGGCTTCGGCGAGCGGTTCCGGGCACGGGGTCGCGGCGGGATCATCCTGATGTCGTCGATGGGTGCGCTGCAAGGCATGGTCCGGGTGGCCAACTACTCCGCCACCAAGGCATACAACCTCGTGCTCGGTGAAGGTCTATGGGCCGAGCTCCGCGATGACGGGGTCGATGTTCTGGTCAGCTGCGCGGGAGCGACACGAACACCGAACTACGTGGCGTCCGAGCCCGACGATGCCAACGTTCCGGTCCAGGAACCCGAGCAGGTCGCTCGCGAGACGTTGGACGCACTTGGCAAGAAGCCCACGCTGTTTCCCGCACGTGTGCTGCGGTTCACTCACTTCGCATTTCGCCATTTGATGGGACGTCGCACCGCGGTGCGCTTGATGGCGTATGCGAGTAACCGGACCTACAAAGAGCAGGGCAGCTACAGCACCGGGGACCGCGGCTGATGTACAAGATCGACCCCGTAGTCCTGCACAAGGTCGCCAAGCAGGTCGTTGGCGCACCTGTCGAGGGCGGCGCACTGATAACCCGCGCTGTCGAGGCGCTCGCCGACGAATACCCCGACCTTATCGACGCCGACTCCGGCGACTGGGTGGGCAGCAAGGCGGGTGGAATTCTGGGGAAGGTCCGGTTTCTCTACTTCAGTCCACGTGAGTACGTCGTGATCTTCGGTTCTCCCACTGGGACGCAGGGGTTCTCAGGGCGCTACAAGCACGTTGCGATTCACAAATTCCTTCTCGCCGGACGGATCGATTCCTACGACCTCGAATCCGATGTCCTCGAGCCGTTGCCGCCACTCCTTCCGGGTGAGCACACATGCCTCGAGAAGGGTCGCGCCCGAGGACTGACCATCCATCCCGGCTCCTGGCACATCGAGTACGGCAGGGGCGCTGTGGTCACCACACTTCCCTTCGCGATGGTGGACACGCTGCTGTTGTCGCTGGAACTCGAATCTGTCCGCAGATCGACGGTCGAGTTCGCCAAGTTGATCAGGAGACGGATGCGCCGTCGCGACGGGTGGCGACGCACTTCATTTCTGCCGAAGGAGTGACCATGCTCGCGGATCAAAAGATTCTCGTCACCGGAGCGACCGGTCAGATCGCGGGACCGATCGCGGAGAACTTCGCAGAGAACAATGAAGTGTGGTGCGCGGCAAGATTCTCCAATCCGGGCCGCAAAAACGAACTCGAGGCATTGGGCGTGAAGACGCTGCTGTGGGATATGGACTCCGGTGACATGTCAGCGCTGCCCGATGACTTCACGCACGTGGTGCACTCGGCACTCCACGTCAGCCCGGAATACGACGAGTCGATCACACACAATGCGGAGGCATCCGCACTTCTGATGCAGCACTGCAGGAACGCCGAGGCTTTCCTTCACGTGTCGAGCACTTGTGTCTACAAACGGCACGACGACCACCCGAATCACTTGTACAGCGAGAACGATCCGCTTGGCGGCCTAGCGAGTTATGCAGAGGTCTACCCCGTAATCAAGTTGACTTCCGAGGGGGCAGTTCGAGCCGCCGCCCGGATGCTCGACCTTCCCACCACGATCGCGCGAATGAATGTCGGATACAGCTGGACTGGCCATGGCGGGCTGCCAGTCATGATGTATCACACAATGAAAGCCGGGCAGCCTTGGCCGGTGCCTATGGGTTACTACAACTTGGGCTCACCGATCGGTGGTGTTGACATCGGGTTGCAAGCGCACAAGCTCCTCGAAATCGCCTCCGTCCCAGCAACAGTCGTAAACTGGGGTGGCGATGACGTCGTTTCGGACCGTGAGATGGGGGAGTTCGTCGCTGAGCTGACCAACATCACCGTCAACCTCGCTGAGAGCCCGATCAGCTTTGACTCCTTCCCCTCGGACAACACGCGCCGTGAACAACTCATCGGGAAATGTTCGGTGCATTGGAAGGATGGGGTTCGCGACACCTTCAGCCGTCTCGGATTGCTGGAAACCTAGTCGCTGCCTGATGTGGGCTAAGCCGTAACGAGCTTCCGCAGCGGCGACACCCGGGTGGTGCCGCGGCCTGCGCGACCGCGGTCAGTCGCTGGCCGGAAGGGGCTTGGCTTCCTTGACAGTCAGCGGCGTCGTGCCCACGGACAGCGTGCCTTTGCCCGCCTTGGTCACGAGCACCTCGGCGCCGTTCTCGTCCACGTAGCGCTTGCCCATCAGGTTCCCGTCGGACAACGACTCGTCGAGGGTGAGGTCGGCCGACTTCTCAGCGTCCAGAGCCACCATCGGGGCGCCGCCCGCGCGCAAATCGTCGAGGCTGTCGGCGGATCGCACGACGATGACCTGGGTGTCGCACACCTGGCTCTGCAGGCGCGTGCCGTTCTTGATCATGCTGGCTCCTTACTGGCGTTCAGCTCGCTGACGAGTTCGCGGCGCAGCACCTTGCCGGTCGCGTTAGTGGGCAGTTCATCGCGGAAAACCACCTTGTCCGGTGTACGGGATCCGCGCAGCTGGCCGCGCACGAAGCCGCGCAGATCCTCGACGTCGGGTGATGCGCCGTCGGCGGGCACCACGACGGCGACGATGATCTGTCCCCATTGCGGATCCTCGGCGCCGACGACGGCGCAGTCGTGGACGTGCGGATGCTCGACGAGCACGTCCTCGATTTCGGCGGGGGCGATGTTCTCGCCGCCGCGGATGATGGTGTCGTCAGACCGACCGCCGATGAATAGGTAGCCATCCTTGTCCAGATACGCCACGTCCTTGGTGGGAAACCAGCCGTCGTCGTCGAGCACCGAACCGATGCCGGTGTAGCGACCCGACACCTGCTCGCCGCGAACGAACAACTCGCCGGGTTCGCCTGGGCCGAGCACCGTTCCGTCCTCCGCACGGATCTGGACCTCGACGGTGGGAACAGGCTGGCCGACCGAACCGAGCCTGCGCGCAACCGTCTCGTCCGAGGCGGCCAGGGCGACGCGGTGGTCGTCGGGGGTCAGCACGGCGATCGTCGAACTGGTCTCGGTCAGCCCGTAGGCGTTGACGAATCCGACGTCGGGGAGCAGCGACAAAGCCTTGCGTACCAACGGAAGTGCGACCTTAGACCCGCCGTACGCCAGCGAGCGCAGCGTCGGCAAGGTAGCGGACTCCGCTTCCAGCACGGCGACGATGCGGTCCAGCATGGTGGGCACCACCGTGGCCGAGGTAACTCCCTCGTCGCGGACCAGACGCACCCATTCGCGGGCATCGAAGTTGGTCAGGTACACCATCTTTCGGCCCGCGTACAGGTTGGACAACGCAGCGCTCACCCCGGCGATGTGGTAGGGCGGCACGCAGATCAGCGCCGCATCCTCGGGCGCCGCCGATCCGAACTCCACGGTGCCGGTGATGTAGCTCGTCAGGTTGTTGTGCGTCAGCTCGACGGCCTTCGGCCGCGACGTGGTGCCAGACGTGAACAGCACGACGGCAACGCTGTCGGGGTCGGCGAACTCGGCGGCGGGTTCGGCGCTGCGGGCGGAGGACAGGAAGTCGTCCGAGGTGATGACTTGCTTGCCGGCGCCCCTGACGACGTCGACGTACTCGGCGTCGGCGATCACCAGCGGCGTGGGCAGCCTGTCGATGAGCTCGTGCAGTCCGTCGGCACTCAGCCGGTAGTTCAGCGGCGTGACGGCCACGCCCGCCCGCGCGGCGGAGAACAACAGCACCGGCAGCATGGCCCCGCCAGTACCGACGTAAGTGACGTGCTGCGCACCGGACGCGGCGATGACCCCGGCGCCGCCGTCGGCGAGCGCGCTGAGTTCGTGTGCGGTCAACCGCATGTCACCGGACACCACTGCCGTCCGGTCGGGGTCGCTCGAGGCAGCCATCTCGAGCAGCAACGAAATGCTCATGATTTGTCGACGAAGATATCAAGGATGGGGTCATCGCCACCCCCATAGCGCGACAGGTCGGTTTCGCCGGCCTCGGCGAGCACCTGCGAATCGATGTAGCACT
>LZSH01000212.1 GCA_001665255.1 Mycobacteriaceae bacterium 1482268.1
GCTGCCCGACGGCCACATCGTCGACATCCGGGTCGACGAGCGCATCGTCGAGATCGCCGACCGGCTCGACCCGCAGGCGTCAGAACAGGTTGTCGACGCCGACACCGGCGCCGTGCTGCCGGGACTGCACGACCATCATCTGCACCTGCGGGCGATGGCTGCAGCCCTCGACTCGCTGGTCGTCGGGCCGCCGAACGTGCGAACAAAGGCGCAACTCGCAGAGGTGTTGAGAGCGGTGCAGCCGGGGCCCGACGGCTGGATCAGGGCGATCGGCTATCACGCGTCGGTCGCCGGCGAGCTCGACCGCGACCAGCTCGACGCCCTGCTCGCCGAGACGCCGGTGCGGATCCAGCACCGTAGCGGAGCCATGTGGATCCTGAATTCCGCTGCGCTGTCACGCGTGGGGCTTCCCGATCATCCGGATGGCAGGCTGTTCAGCGCTGACGATTGGGCGGACGCATTGCCGCGACGGGCAACCGCGATCACAGACATCGCCCACCGCCTCGCCGGATACGGTGTCACCGGAATCACCGACGCCACACCAGATCTCACTGCCGATGACGTGGCGGCGTTGTCGGTGGCGCACCGGCGCGGCGAGATCCCGCAGCGACTGCACTTCCTGGCGCCAGGCAAGCGGATCCTCCACGATGACCGGCTCGACGTCGACGAACTCACCGGCTGGATCGGCGATCTGCACGACAACGACCGACCCGTCGCGTTGCACTGTGTCACCCGCAGCCAAATGGTCGTCGCGCTCGCCGCATTGCGGACGGCGGGCGGTCACCCGCGTGACCGGATCGAGCACGCTGCGGTCGTCCCCGATGACATGCTCACCGACCTGGTCGACATCGGGGTCACGGTCGTCACGCAGCCCAACTTCGTCGCCGAACGCGGCGAGCACTACCTGCGTGACGTGCCCGTCGACGAACATTCGCAGCTGTGGCGGGTGGCGTCGCTGTTGGCCGCCGGAGTCCCGATGGCCGCGAGCACCGATGCGCCCTTCGGCGGCATGGACCCGTGGGCGTCGATGCGCGCAGCCGTTCACCGCGCCACGGCGGAAGGGGATGTCCTGGGGCCCGACGAGCGCATCTCGGCTGGCGAGGCGCTGAGGCTCTTCCTCGGCCATCCCGACCGGCCGTCGGTGCCACGCACCGTCGACGTCGGTCAGCCCGGAGATCTCATGGTGCTCATTCCGGGCGCCGAGGTGGAAACGCTGGCGTCGGACATGGTCGCGACGACAATCGTCGGCGGCCGGGTCAGTTAGCCTCGGCCGGCTGCGGCGGCCGGTAGAACAGCACCAGTTGGCCAATGCCGCCCGCAAGCCCCAGCCCGGCTGCAATGAGCAGCCCCCACCAGCCGTGCAGCAGATCGTAGAAATCGGTGCCCGAGAAGAGGGCGTGATCGAGGCTGAACCGGCCCGCGCCAAGCCCGCCCAGGGCCACCGCGCTGACGGCGAGCACCAGGTTGTACTCCCAGCCCTCCTTGACAATGAAGAAGCCGTTCGCGCGATGCACCGTCCAAGCAGCGACCAGCATCAACGCAACGAACCCTGCCGCGGGGATCGGGGTGAGCAGGCCGACGGCCAGACCGAGTCCCGCACTCATCTCGGTGGTGGCGGCGATGCGGGCATGCAGCAGGCCGGGTTTCATCCCGATGCTCTCGAACCACCCTGCGGTGCCGGGAATCCGGCCACCGCCGAAAAACTTGTTGTAGCCATGTGCCGCCAAGGTCAGACCGAGGCACACACGCAGAATCAGCAGCGCGGTGTCGTAGGCAGAGCCATCCATACCTGGAAACCTAGTTCATTCGCAGATCGATGGTGTCGGCCACCGTCAGTCTTCGGCGTGCCGTTCGTAGTCCCACCGCTCGAGCCGCGCCTGCAGGTCGTGCACGCCGAGCGCAGCGAGCATCGCCAACAGGCTCAGGCAGCTCACGAGCAGGGCGGTCATGGCTTCTCCGATCTGGAGTTGGTATCTCTATTGGACGACCAAAGCGTACGAATCGTTCACAGCGACACGCGCGCGTAGCGCACTACTTGTGTTGCGCGCACGCGCCCACGAGTGCGTCGAGTGCGTCGAGCCGCAGCGCGCGGTAGGTGTCGCGGGCGTGGGCGTTCCAATCGTCGATCCACCCGTCGAGCAGCTCGCCCGCTCGCAATAGTGGAAACAGTTCGGCGTCAAGGTCTCGATCTGACTGTGTCCCGTCTAGATGGCCCAGCAGCTGCCCGATCAAATCGACGGAGTCGTACCAGTCGACCGAAACGTCGGGTGCGATGGCGATCGATTGAGGGGTGACGGCCAATAGGCCTTCCGCGCCCATCGGGCGCAGTCGCCACAGCGTGGTGCGCAGCCGTGCGGCTGCCCGATCCGGTCGCGTGTTCGGCGACAGCGTACGGCACAGCCAGCTGCGGGGCACCGCACGGCGTTTCAGGGCGGCGCAGGCGATCACTCGCTGGCAGGAGGGTGGCATCTCGAGCGGTTGGCCGTCGCGGTACACGTCGAAACCACCCAGCATCGTCACCGTGAACTGTTCCGACATGGCGTCCTGCCTTCCGTTGCGCGTCCTCTGCGGTCGATCATGGGCAAGCGCACGTCACGGGGGCATGCGTAGTCGACTACCTCTCCTGCCCCCGCGAAGGAACCAATCACCTGTACAGTGCCGCGAGGGGCACGGCACACTCTTCAGGTCATGAGCGAGGTCGAGTCCCACCCGCCCGAACGGGTCACAGCGCACCGCGTCCAAAAGATGTCCGGGCGCGACCCTGACGAGACACACCGGGCAGCGACGCCGTTGGAGCTGCTATTCGATCTCACGTTCGTCATCGGATTCGGTCTCGCGGCCTCCGAGTTCGCTCATGCACTCGCCGCGGACCATATCGGCGCCGGGTTGGCCGGATTCGCCTTCGCCACGTTCGCGATCAGCTGGGCCTGGATCAACTTCAGCTGGTTCGCCTCGGCCTATGACACCGACGACTGGATCTACCGCTTGATGACGATGCTCCAGATGGTCGGCGTCATCATCCTCGCGATGGGTCTTCCCGCGATGTACGCCACGATCGCCGAAGGCGAGCACGTTGACACCCGGGTGATGGTGGCCGGTTACGTCGTGATGCGAATCGGCTTGGTGACGCAGTGGTTACGCGCGGCCAAGCAGGATCCGGCTCGACGCGCGGCCTGCCTCACCTATGCCGGCGTCGTCACCTTCGCTCAGATCGGCTGGATCGGGTCGATCTTCCTCGACACACCGGTCGTGTCGACGTTCGCGATCGTGATCGTGTTGGTCGCCTTCGAGATGTTCGGCCCCTGGCTCGCCGAGCGGCGCATGGGCGGCACCCCATGGCATGCGCATCACATCGCCGAACGCTATTCGCTGCTGACGATCATCGCGCTCGGCGAGGGAGTCGTCGGCACCGTCGCCTCGCTGTCGGCAGTCGTCTCGGCACAGGGCTGGAGTGTGGCTGCGGTGCTCGTTGCGGTCGCTGGCACGGGTCTGACGTTCGGCATGTGGTGGGTGTATTTCACGGTGCCGCAGTCCCAACTCCTGCACTTCCGACGCGAACTGTCCTTCCGGTTCGGATATCTGCACCTGGTCGTGTTCGCCGCGATCGTCGGCACCGGCGCCGGATTGCACGCCGCCGCCTACTACGTCGAGCATCAATCAAAGCTGAGCGCGGTCGGCACGGTGCTGTCGGTGGCCATCCCGGTGGGGGTCTACATCGCCGCGGTGTACCTGCTCTACTCCTGGTTGGTGCGGGCCCGCGATGCCTTCCATCTGCTTCTGGGTGCGCTCACTGCGTTGGTGCTGGTGGCCGCGGTGTTCTTTGTCGCCAGAGGCATGTCGATGGCTAACGCCTTGCTGCTCGTGACGCTCGCACCCGCGGTGAGCGTCGTCGGATACGAACTGCGGGGCTACCGCCACGCCCAGGAAGCCGTCGCGCAGCGTTTAGCCAGCGACGGCTCGGGTAAGCCCCGTTCGTAGCCGCCGAAGTCGCGCGCGTTGCGAGCGGCACCAAGTCTCGCGATGGCGAGCAACTAAGAGGTCCGGTCGAGAATAGGCCGCCCCCATATGGGACCGGCCCGCACACGGAGCGACTTCGGCGGCTCTCGCCAAGAGAGGCCGACGGAGGAGCTGACATGCCGAAGACGACGTCACGCGGCAGCGCCAAGAAAAGCGAGTTGCCGAGCACGCTGCAGAAGTCATCCGCGAAGGCACAGCGGACGTTCGCGAAGGCGCACGATGCGGCCGCCGAAGAGTACGGCGAGGGCGAGCGGGCGCACCGCGTCGCCTATAGCGCGTTGAAGCACAGTTTCGAGAAGGTAGGCGATCACTGGGAGCCGAAACGACAGAAGGGCCCGTCCGACGCCCGCGCCCGCAGCGGCGGCCCGAATGCGAAGGGCGCTTCCGCGGAAGGAGTGGACGCCAACTCGTCGAAGACACATCTGATGGATGTGGCTCGGAGACTGGACATTTCGGGGCGATCGACGATGAACAAAAGCCAGCTGGTCGATGCGATCAAGAAGGCCAACCGGCGGATCAGCAGCCGCAACAGGTGACCGGTTAGCGTGCAGCCGCCGGTTCGGGCGGGTGAGCGTCGAAGCTCTCCAACAGGTCTGGTTGCTCCCGTAACTGCCTGCGCGCTTTCCTGCGGGTGATCAGGATGCCGATCGTCGCCAGCGCCCAGATCGCGTACTGGACGGCCCATGCCAGCCGGAACGACTCGAATGAGTAGCCGCCCACCGCGCCGATCACCAGGCCCATCGTCTGCATCACCAGCAGCGCGGCGAGGAAGCCGCCCATGTTGACCATGCCCTGGGCGGTGCCGAGCGTGGCGCTCGGATTGAAGGTGCGGGCGAAGTCGAAGCCCACCATCGAGCCGGGGCCGCCGACCGAGATCACCACGACGAGCAACGCCAGCAACCACAGCGGCGCCGCGGATGGCAGCGCGAGCACGATCGTCCAGATCGCGGCATTGCTCGCGATGATGCCCAGCACCAGACGCGACCGTCGGTGCGGACGGCGTCCGGTGAAGATGCCGATCAGGATGCCCGCGACGATCGCCGCCACCACCGACAGGGTGAGCAGGGTGCCCGCGGCGTGTACCGACAGCCCCTGGCCGACGGTCAGATAGGGCAGCCCCCACATCAGCGCGAAGGCGGTCACCGAGAACTGGGTGCCCATATGGGTGAAGAACCCGAGCCGGGTGCCGGGCCGCAGCCAGACTGTCTTGACGCTCGCCCATACTTCGCCGAAGGAGCTGGCCGGTGGGTCTGCGACCGGGCCGTTCGGTGTGTTTTTGACCAAGGCCAGCGTCAGTGCGATCGACACCACGCCCAGCGCCGCCACCGACGAATAGGCGGTTGTCCAGCCGTCGCTTGCGAGCAGCGCAAGAAACGGCACGGCCGACAGCACTTGGCCGAGCTGACCGCAAATGCCTGTCAGCTGGGTCACCAGGGGGATCTGTCTCGGCTGAAACCAGTGCGGCACCAGTCGCAGCACCGAAATGAACGTGACCGCGTCTCCGAGTCCGACGACCGCACGGGCTGCGATCGCCTCAGGCAACGACTCGGTGAAGGCCAACGTCAGCTGGCCCGCGGCCATCAGGGTCGCGCCCGACACGATCAACGCCTTCGAGCCGAACCGATCGAGCAGCAGGCCGGCAGGCACCTGGGCGCCGGCATAGACGACGATCTGCAGCACCACGAACGAGGACAGCACGCCGGGGCTGGCCGCGAATCGGTCGGCGGCCTCGAGGCCCGAGACTCCGAGTGTGGTGCGATCCAGGACCGCGACGATGTAGGCCAAGAGTCCGGTGGCCCAAACGATCCAGGGACGCACGCAGAACCTCTCGTAGAAGACTCGAAATGACCGAATGCCGCGAACTAGACGATGTCTCGATAACCGGCCTATTCATCGTCGCGTAGCGACCAGTCGCGATGCCAATCAGTTGCCGGTGAGATCACTCACCCGCGAATCGGGAATAGAGGCCTCGGCACCGGGTAGAAGTTGGCTAAGTCTGCAGACTCGGGTAGTGACAGCGTTCGCTGGCGGCGAATAACAGCTGTTACACGGCCTGGTCAACGTGAACTTTGATCCCTGAATGAACTGGCCGCGACTTCGCTCAAAGCGCACCGTCTGGTATTAAAATGTTGTCATGCGAGGTAGCCGTCCCCGCCAAGGATTGGTATGTCAGGTTGGCTGAGTACCGGTTGGATGACCTCGCGCGCATATCCGGGGTCAGCTCCCGCAACATCCGTGCATACCGGGAGCGTGGCCTTCTCGACCCGCCTCGGCGCCAGGGTCGCTCGGCGTTTTACGACGACTACCACCTGTCGCAGCTGAAGACGATCAACCAGCTGCTCCGCAAGGGCTTCAACTCGGCTCACATCGCCGAGTTCTTTGCCCGCATGCGGGAGGGTCACGATCTGGCTGCCATCTTGGGTGTCCAACAGGCAGTGCTGAGCAACCGCGGCGAGGAGGCGCGCAGCGAGATCGCCGCCCTGTCTCTCGATCCCAGCAGCGACGAGGCGCAACGGTTGGTCGCGTGCGGGCTCGCCGAGCGAGTGGAGAACGCGGTGGCTCTCGTTCAGCCGACCATCGCCGAGATCGTGTCCCGTTCGGCCGATCAACTGGCCTACGTCCAGGCCATCCTTCGGGTGGTCGACTCCACCGGCGGCACGATCGGCGAGCTCTCGGCAACGCTGGTCGCGGCGCTCGAGGAGTCCGTTGCCGCCCGTTACGGCGCAGACTACGTGCTCAAGCCGGGGGAGACGGACGACGTGGCCGACCTGATCAGGGACTACCGCGATCTCGGCATCGCGGTCGTCACACACCTGTTCGAGGACGCATTGCAACGGCAGATGGTCTCCGCCGTGTCGGACTACACCACCGACATCGTGGCCCGCGGCGACTGGAAGCCGACGGCGTCCGAGAGTCACATGCGCGTCGACCCGGGATCGCCACCGAACCGCTGAGCCAGCCACACAGGGATGACCGCCACCAGGGTCAGCGCGGCCGCCACCACATTGATGACCGGCGCCTGATTGGGTCGGAACAGGTTGCCGAAGATCCAGATCGGCAACGTCTGCACTCGCGGCCCGGCAGTGAACGTCGTCACCACGATCTCGTCGAAGCTGAGAGCGAAAGCCAGGATCGCGCCCGCCACGAGGGCGCCGCGCATCATCGGGAACGTGACGTAGCGGAACGTCTGCCACGATGACGCGCCCAGATCGGCAGAGGCGTCCTCGATGTTGGCGCCCATCCTCCTGAGCCGAGCCTGCGTGTTGTTGAAGACGATGACGATGCAGAACGTGGCATGCCCGATGATCACGGTCGCCAGGCCGAGCGTCACCCCCAGCGCTGACGTGAAGGTCGCGTTGAGCGCGATACCGGTGACGATCCCCGGAAGCGTAATCGGCAGCACCACAAGGAAACTGACCACCTCGCGACCGAAGAACCGGTACCGCTGTACCGCGTATGCCGCCATGGTTCCAAGCACCATGGCGATCGCCGTTGCGCCGAGACCGACCATCGCCGAGTTGGCGAGCGAGCGCCACATGCCCTCGCTGTGCCATGCCGTGACCCACCACTGTGTCGTGAAGCCGGTCGGCGGGAAGGCAAACGTCCGCGACGAGTTGAATGCGTTGAGCAGCACCAGCGCCAGCGGCGCGTATATGAACAGCAGGATCGCCACGGCCCATGCCCGGACCGCGCGGCGGGCAGACCGGGAGAGCATCAGACGTTCTCCAGCGCACCGGTGCGGCGCATCGCCAGCAGGTAGAGGACGATTGCCGCCAGCGGGATGATCGACAGCGCAGCGGCGAGCGGCTGGTTGTTTGCGGTCACCAGCTGGCCGTAGATGACGTTGCCCAACAGCTGTGTCTTACCGCCCACGATGGTCACCGCGATGTAGTCGCCGAGCGACAGCGAGAAGGTGAAGATCGAACCCGCCGCGATGCCGGGAAAGACCATGGGCGCCACCACCATTCGCAGCGTAGAGAAATCGGAGGCGCCGAGGTCGGAGCTGGCGTCGATCAGTGCGTCGGGCACCCGGTCGAACGCCGCGAACACCGGGATGATCATGTAGGGAAGCCACAGGTAGGTCAGGGTGATCACGGTGGCCGCAAGGCCATAGCCCGGTGTGGAGCCGCCCGCCCATGCGAGCGGGCCCTCTGGCGAGAGAAGCATCCGCCATGCGTAGGCCTTCACCAGATAGCTTGCCCACAGCGGTGTCGTCACTGCGATCACCAGCAGCAGCCGCATGCGCGGGGAGGCCACCTTGGCCATGTACAACGCCAACGGCACGGCGAGAACGATGCAGAGCGCGGTTACCAG
>LZSH01000213.1 GCA_001665255.1 Mycobacteriaceae bacterium 1482268.1
GAGGATCGCACTCGGTTGGCAGCTCACGCAGAGCGCTACCGGGACATGCCGTGGGTGGGTGTCGCAGCGGCACCCGATCTCGGCGAGCCGAACGTCGACGAACTCGTCGAGATGCTCCGGTCCCGGCTCCACAACGCGGATGTCAGGCGCCGAAATAGGCTGCGGGCTTGGGAATCTCGTTTACAGGCCGTGATATCGCGCCACGACAACGACGCTTCGGGTGCCGATCGGCAGGCGAGGGTGACGGCGTTGCGGCAGCGGCGGGATGCGGTGCTGCGCGAGCGCAGGGTGGCCAAATCCGAGCGAACCATCGCACTGCGCAGCCAGATCCAGCAGGCGCGCGTTCAGCTCGGTTACTTCGCCCGTAACCGCTGCGCCTCGGTGCGCACTGAATTGCAAGAGGACGCGTCTTCGATGACCCGACGGCGGGTCTCGGACTTCGAACACTATGTCCGAAGCCGAGTCGACGAGGTGATCGGCGAAGTGGAGGCGGGCACGACCAAGCACCTTGGCGACATGGCGGCCGAACTGCGTCTGGCCGCGCCCAAAACCCCGCCACCGCCGGCGGCGCCTGTGTTGGCGTCGCCGCCGCTGAAATCCCGTCGGCTCGAGACGCGGCTGATGATGGTGCTCGGCGCGGGCTTCGGCCTCGGGGTCGCGCTTGGAGTCAGCCGACTGTTCGCCGGGCTCGCGCCGGGTCTCGCCATCGCGGGAGTGGCGGCGGGGGCCCTACTGGGTCTGTTGGTCACCATCTGGGTTGTCGGCATGCGCGGCCTGCTCGCCGACCGCATGATGCTGGACCGCTGGGTCGCGGTGGTGATCGGCCTGTTGCAGGCCACGCTGGAGGAAAGAGTTGCCACCCGCGTGGTGGCCGCGGAGGCCGAGTTGACCGCCGACGCGGCACGCCGTGAGGAAGCCGACGCCGCAGAGGCCGCCGCTGCGGTCGACAAAATCGATGCCGAGCTGCGCGAACACGCGATCGCGACGGCGCGGGCCGCTGCGCTGCGGGACCGGCGGCTGCCGCCGCTGCAAAAGGCGCTGGACACCGTGCGCGCGGAGCTGGACGGCGGACCGCGTACCTGATCGCACAGGGCGACCTCAAATTGGAATCGTTCTGAATCGTTCCTGTGAGTGATCGGACATAGATCCGATTAACCGCGGGTATGTCACCCGCGTTAACCTCTATAAGAGGGTGATAAGTGCCAGTGACGCGATTGCCCGCGTCCTGGCGGAGAACCGTACGCAGGAGATTTTGATGACGTCAGCGACCATTCCCGGTCTGGACACCGCACCGACAAAACACGCAGGACTGCTCGCCTGGGTCCAGGAGGTCGCGGAGCTCACGCAGCCCGATCGGGTGGTGTTCGCCGACGGGTCCGATGAGGAGAACGCCCGGCTGTGCGAGCAGCTGGAGGCGGCCGGGACGTTCAAGCGGCTGAACGACGAGAAGAAGCCGAACTCCTACCTCGCGTTGTCCGACCCGTCCGACGTGGCGCGCGTGGAATCGCGCACCTTCATCTGCACCGAGCGCGAGCTGGACGCCGGTCCCACCAACAACTGGATGGACCCGGCCGAGATGCGCGGCATCATGACCGACCTCTACCGCGGCAGCATGCGGGGCCGCACCATGTACGTGGTGCCGTTCTGCATGGGCCCGCTGGGCGCCGAGGATCCCAAGCTGGGCGTCGAGATCACCGACTCGGAGTACGTGGTCGTGTCGATGCGCACGATGACCCGCATGGGTAAGGCCGCACTCGACAAGATGGGCACCGACGGATTCTTCGTCAAGGCGCTGCATTCGATCGGCGCTCCGCTGGAGCCGGGCCAGAAGGACGTTCCGTGGCCCTGCAACGAGACCAAGTACATCAGCCACTTCCCCGAGACTCGTGAGATCTGGAGCTACGGCTCGGGTTACGGCGGCAACGCGCTGCTGGGCAAGAAGTGCTACTCGCTGCGCATCGCGTCGGCGATGGCGCACGACGAGGGCTGGCTCGCCGAGCACATGCTGATCCTCAAGCTGATCTCGCCGGAGAACAAGTCCTACTTCATCGCCGCGGCGTTCCCGTCGGCGTGCGGCAAGACCAACCTCGCGATGCTGCAGCCCACGATCCCGGGCTGGCGCGCCGAGACCGTCGGCGACGACATCGCCTGGATGCGCTTCGGCAAGGACGGCCGGCTGTACGCGGTCAACCCGGAGTTCGGCTTCTTCGGTGTTGCGCCGGGCACGAACTGGTCGTCGAACCCGAACGCGATGAAGACGATCGAGGCGGGCAACACCGTCTTCACCAACGTCGCGCTGACCGACGACAACGACGTGTGGTGGGAGGGCCTCGAGGGCGACCCGCAGCACCTCATCGACTGGAAGGGCCACGATTGGACGCCCGACTCGGATGAGAAGGCGGCGCACCCGAACTC
Organism: Mycobacteriaceae bacterium 1482268.1; assembly: GCA_001665255.1. Lineage (GTDB taxonomy): Bacteria > Actinomycetota > Actinomycetes > Mycobacteriales > Mycobacteriaceae > Mycobacterium. Next base: position 2,416 of record LZSH01000213.1, read on the forward strand.
GCGCTACTGCACACCGATGTCGCAGTGCCCGACGCTGGCCCCCGAGTGGGACGACCCGCAGGGCGTGCCGATTTCGGCGATCCTGTTCGGCGCCCGCCGCAAGACGACGGTGCCGCTGGTGACGCAGGCCCGCGACTGGCAGCACGGTGTCTTCATCGGCGCCACGATGGGTTCCGAGCAGACCGCCGCCGCAGAGGGCAAGGTCGGCACCGTGCGTCGCGACCCGATGGCGATGCTGCCGTTCCTCGGCTACAACGTCGGCGACTACTTCGCCCACTGGATCAACATCGGCAAGCAGTCCGATGAGTCGAAGATGCCGAAGATCTTCTTCGTCAACTGGTTCCGCCGCGGCGACGACGGCCGCTTCCTGTGGCCGGGATTCGGCGAGAACAGCCGCGTGATGAAGTGGATCATCGACCGGATCGAGCACCGCGCCGGTGGCCGTACCACGCCGATCGGAACCGTGCCGACCGCTGAGGATCTCGACCTCGAGGGCCTCGAGGTCGACGCCGCCGACGTGGACGCCGCGCTGGCCGTGAACCCCGCGGAGTGGCGCGACGAGCTGCCCCAGATCGAGGAGTGGTTCGAGTTCGTCGGCGAGAAGCTGCCGACCGGCATCAAGGACGAGTTCGACGCGCTGAAGCACCGCCTGGCCGAAGCCGAGTAGTCACCTCGGGTCAATACCGGCCCTCCATTGTGAATCTGACGGCGCTTCATCACCGATTCGCGTCGTCAGGTTCACAATTCGTGAGGGCCGCCCGTGCCTGGTCGATCTGGTCGAAGGCGTACTCGGTCATGACAGCAGTTGGCATTTGTCTGCCCCGATTCGCAAGAGACTCATAGAGTTCGTCGCCGAGTTCGTGACGTAGACGAGCGATTGTCGTGTCGACTTCGGGAAATGCCCCAAGGGTGAACGGGGTGGCGGCGTGTCCACCGATGGTTGCGGCGGGTTCGTAGCGCCCAAGCTGTTCGAGAAGCACGGCAAGGGAAATGAGCGGATTGTTGAGCACTATCCAACTTCCGGAGTCGTAGTAGTACCGCATCGACAGCACAAGGAGATCGAAGGCGTCGTCGGTTGAACCCTGTGTGACCGCAAGGTTCGACAGCACTGAGGCGATGCCGGATTCGGTCTGTCGGCTGCCGCTGCGTTGAGCGATCATCAAACCTCGGCGCAAGGCGTCGTACGCGCTCGCGGGGTCGGCGGTCCGGAAGGTGGTCCCGTATGCGAACAGAAGCCACGCAGCAAGGTTTGGATTGTCAGTCGCGTCGGCTGCTGCGAGAAGAGAGCCGGCTGCCGCAATCGCCTCGTCCTCAGCGCCCGAGAACGTCAGTGCCATAGCCAGCAGGGCCTGGGGACTCGGGTGTGCGGTCCGCCGCCGCGCGATCACCTCGCGGCACCATTGGGCCCACCGCTGCGGCTCGCCGATGGCGATGTATGGGCTGCCGAGCGCAGGCTCGAGTTCGGGTGGAAGCTCCTGAAAAGCACCACTTCTGATGGCTTCTTGCCCGGCGGAGGCATAAGCGATCGCTTCTTGCACGCGTCCGGCTGTGTAACACAGCGATGCAATGCCGTACAGCTGAGCCAGCCGCGGGTGCCGCAGATCGCGGGCGGGTCCGATCAACTCCTCGGCCCACCGGATGGGCTCGTGTTGGTCGCCCCAAAAGCCAAGAAACGCTGCGTAATAGGCGATGCCGGCAGCAGCGTCGAGGTCGCCGTTGTCGGCAGCCCAGCGGAACGCGACTCGGAGGTTGGGCATCTCGGTAGCCAGCCACGTGTAAGCCTCGCGCTGGCGTGGACCGTCCCAGAGGCTGAGGATGGGGATTTCCTGCTCAGCGAAGTATCGTGCGTGAGCCGCCCGCACTTGCCCGGCGTCACCTGTGACCGCGAGTTGTTCCTCGGCGAACCCGCGGATCGTCTCCAGCATCGAGTATCGCGTCCGGCCTCCTGACCGGTTTGCCATCAACAACGACTTGCGCACCAGCGCGTCGAGCAGGTCGAGGGTGGCGAAATCGTCGTTCCCGCCGGCGATTCGGTGTGCTGCGGCCAGGTCGAAACCGCCCGCGAAGACCGAGCATCGTCTGAGCACGAATTTCTCATCGTCGCTGAGTAGGTCGTAGGACCATTGCACGGCCTGGCGCAGGGTCTGATGGCGTTCCAAACCGCGCCGTGAACCGACAAGCAAGCGCAACCGGTCGTCTAGCCGATCCTTGACCTCACCTACTGTCATCGACACCAGCCGGGCAGCTGCCAGCTCGATCGCGAGCGGAATCCCGTCCAGCCTGCGGCATATCTCGACTACCGCATCCGCGTCATCGGCGGTGAGTGAGAATGTGGGCGCCACCGCCTGTGCGCGGCCGACGAAAAGCGTTGCTGCGCTGGACTGCACGCCTGCGCGCACATCCAGTGCCGGCACCGGCCACAGTCGCTCGTCGGCGAGCCGAAGTCCCTCCCGACTTGTCGCCAGCAGCGTGACTGTCGTCGAGCGCGTGAGGATGGCTTCCGCCATATCGGCGGCAGCATCGAGCACGTGTTCGCAGTTATCGAAGACCAGAAGTCGCGACCGGTTCTCCAGGCCCGCTGCGACGCTCTCCGCGACACTGAATCCAGGCTGCTGCTTGATGCCGAGAACCGCCGCAACCGCCTCGGGCACGGCGGCCGGATCACCGACAGAAGCGAACTCGACGACGAAGACTCCGTCTGGAAAGTCGTGCGCCGCGCGCGCCGCCACCTCCAAGGCGAGCCGGGTCTTACCGACGCCGCCAACGCCGGTGAGTGTCACCAACCGGTGCGCCTTGAGGATCGACAACACCTCGGCCAGTTCCGCTTCACGACCGATCAAGGATGTCGCCGGCGGCCGCAGGTTCCCCGGCGCGGGATCGAGGGTTCGGATGGGGGGAAAACTCGTCCGCAAATCGTCGGCGCGCACCTGGAACACGTTGACCGCCCGCGCGATATCGCGGAGCCGATGCGTGCCCAGGCCGTGAAGCTCTACTCCGGTCACGAGTTCGGCGGTGGCGCCGTCGATCAGGATCTGACCGCCATGGCCGGCCGCCATCACCCGCGCTGCCCGGTTCAGGACAGCGCCGAAATAGTCGTCGCCGCGCCGCTCGGCCTCACCGGTCGCGATGCCCATTCGCACGGGAAGTGCCAACTCACGCTGCGCGGCCACGGCGGCGTCGACGGCGGCTTTCGGCGAACTGAATGCAGCACAGATCCCGTCTCCGGTGTGTTTGAACAAATAGCCGTCGTGCGCCAGGACCGTGTCATTGAGCAGCGCGTCATGCGCGGCGAGTGCGGCTCGCATCGTGTTGGGGTCGGCTTCCCACCGTCGCGTCGACCCCTCGATATCGGTGAAAAGGAACGTCACGACTCCGGACGGAGCGACAACGTTCATCGGGAAATCGTATGCGGCGACTAGCGGCTACCTGCGCGTTTGAACCTCTTGACACCTGTCAAATCGCCGCATCGTAGAGTTCAGCCATGCAGATTCGCGAGCATGCCGAAGCGCACCCCCTCAAGCCCGCCGTCATCATGCATCCATCAGGGATGACGGTGACGTTCGGTGAACTCGAGGCCAAGGCCAACCGGCTCGCGCATTACTTCCGCACCCACGGCCTTCGCGAGGGTGACTCCGTCGCGATCCTGATGGAGAACAACGAGCACTACCACGCGGTGATGTGGGCGGCCAGGCGCAGCGGTCTCTACTACGTCCCGATCAACACGCACCTGACCGCGGCTGAGGCGGCTTACATCATCGACAACAGCAGCGCCAAGGCGATCGTCGGCTCGGCCGCGCTTCGCAAGACCCTCGAGGGCCTGGCCGCCGAGCTGCCCGGCGGATTGCCGCAGCTGTTGATCGCCGTTGAAGACGACCTCGATGGCTGGAATCGCTATCCCGAATGTGTTGCCGCCGAACTGGATACACCGATCGACGACGAGATCGAAGGCGACCTGCTGCAGTACTCGTCGGGTACTACAGGCCGACCGAAGGGCATAAAACGCGAACTACCGCACCTGCCGCCGGGCGAGACGCCCGGCATGATGTCGGCGCTGGTCAGTTTCTGGCTCGATCCCGAAGCGGTCTATTTGAGCCCCGCCCCGCTGTATCACACGGCGCCGTCGGTGTGGTCGATGCAGATTCAGGCCGGCGGTATCACCACTGTTGTGATGGAGAAGTTCGACGCCGAAGGCTGCCTCGACGCGATCCAGCGCCACCGGGTCACACACGGGCAGTTCGTGCCCGCCATGTTCACCCGCATGCTGAAACTGCCTGAGGACGTCCGCAATTCGTACGATCTCTCCAGCCTCAAGCGGGTGATGCACGCCGCCGCGCCGTGTCCCGTCGAGATCAAGAAGCAGATGATCGACTGGTGGGGTCCGATTGTCGACGAGTACTACGCCTCATCCGAAGCGCACGGGTCGACGCTGATCACCGCCGAGGAATGGCTGACGCATCCGGGTTCGGTCGGCCGGCCGATGACCGGTGCCCTGCACATCCTCGACGAGGGCGGCAACGAGCTGCCGCCGGGACAAGCCGGCGAAATCTACTTCGAGGGCGGGTTCGACTTCGAGTACCTCAACGATCCGGAGAAGACGGCGAAGTCACGCGACAAGCATGGCTGGAAGACCGTGGGGGACATCGGCTATCTCGACGAGGACGGCTACCTCTACCTCACTGACCGGCGACACCACATGATCATCTCGGGCGGGGTGAACATCTACCCGCAAGAGGCCGAGAACATGTTGGTCACTCACCCCAAGGTGATGGACGCCGCGGTGTTCGGCGTCCCCGACGACGAGATGGGCCAACGCGTCAAGGGCGTCGTGCAGACGGTCGACCCCGCCGACGCCACCAACGAGTTCGCCGACGAGCTGCTGAGCTGGCTTCGTGATCGGCTGTCGCACTACAAGTGCCCCCGCTCGATCTCGTTCGAGCCGCAGCTGCCCCGCACCGACACCGGCAAGCTGTACAAGCAAGAGCTGATCGCGAAGTACTCTTAGGGCAAGCTTTGACGATGCACGGTCACGAACCCGGCGGACCCTATTTCAACGATCTCGAGGTCGGACAAGTCTTCGACTGGGCGCCTTCGATGACGCTGACGGCGGGTGCCGCGGCTGTGCACCAATCGATCATCGGCGACCGGCTACGGCTGGCGCTGGACGCCGATCTCGCAACGGCTGTCACCGGGTCGACCGCCGCGCTCGCTCATCCGCAGCTGGTGTGCGACGTCGCGATCGGCCAGACCACCCTGGCCACCCAGCGTGTGAGGGCCAACCTGTTCTACCGCGGCCTGTCGTTTCACCGCTTCCCGGTCATCGGCGACACCCTGTTCACTCGCACCGAGGTCGTCGCGCTCAAACAGAACTCCGCCAAACCGGGCCGAGCCCCCACTGGCCTTGCTGCACTGCGGATGACGACCATCGACCAGATCGGTCGACTGGTGCTCGACTTCCACCGCTGCGCGATGCTGCCGCTGCGTGACGACGCCGCCGAGACCGGCCACGCCGACGATATGTCGGCCATCGGGGCCGGACCCGAGTCAGCGACGGATCCGACCGCTGACTGGGACGCCGACGCATTCCGTGCCAGGGTGCCGGGGACTCACTTCGACCCCGGCATCGCTGGCGCGGTGCTGCACAGCACCGCCGACGTCGTCTCCGGCGCGCCTGAACTAGCACGCCTCACGTTGAACATTGCCGCGACCCACCATGATTCTCGCGCCGGTGGCCGACGACTCGTCTATGGCGGCCACACGATCGGATTGGCCTTCGCTCAGACCACTCGGCTGCTGCCGAACATCGCGACGGTGCTGGGTTGGGAGTCGTGCGACCACACCGGTCCCGTGCACGAGGGGGACACCCTCTACAGCGAGCTGCACGTCGAGGACGCCGCGCCGACGCCCGACAACCGCGGCGGGGTGCTGAGGCTGCGGTCGATCGTGTACGCGGTCGGCGACGCCGCCGAGGACCGGCAGGTGCTGGACTGGCGCTTCACCGCCCTGCAGTTCTGAGGGCGCAGCTACTTGAGGAGCGGGTCGCGGGGCAGGCCCAGGATGCGCTCGGCGATCGTGTTGCGGGTGATCTCCGACGTGCCGCCAGCGATGGTCATTGCTCTGCCGCCCAGGTAACTGCGGATCAACTTCTGATTCGCGCCGACGACAGCCGACGTGCCCGCCAACGCAAGCCCCAACTCCGTGAGGTGCTGGCCCGATTCGGCCACCAGCAGCTTGGTGACGTTGCCCTCAGGACCAGGTTCGGCGCCCGCGATGGCGCGGCTGGCGCGACGGAGGTTCAGCAACCGAAGCGTGTGCAGCTCGGCGATCACCTCACCGGCCCGCCGGACATGTTGGGCCGCAATGTCGGCGGGCACGCTGTCGAGCAGCTTGACCAGGTCGTCGGCGTCGAAGCCGACCGAACCGCCGGAACCGCCGCCGATCGAGATGCGCTCATTGCCCAGCGTGGCCCGCGCCACCAGCCACCCCTTGTTCACATCGCCGACCACGTCGGAGTCCGGGACGAAGACGTCGTCGAAGAAGACCTCGTTGAAGTGCGCATCACCGGTAATGCCCTTCAGCGGATTGACCGTGACGCCAGGGGCTTTCATGTCGATCGCCATCATCGTCACACCCGCGTGCTTGGGTGCGTCGGGATCGGTGCGAACCGTCGCCAAGAAGGTTGTGCGAGGCTGGAAGGTGACCGGGCAAAAGGTGTGGACCAGCCTCGCACAACACCGACGGGCGC
>LZSH01000214.1 GCA_001665255.1 Mycobacteriaceae bacterium 1482268.1
CGGCCGCTGGACCGCCACCCTGCACAGGCCGGACGCGGTCGACTGCCGCAACGGCACCTCGGCGCCGGGTACGTCGGTCTTCTCTCTCGATGCCGAAACCCTGCGGGGCACGATCGTCAGTACCTCCGACGGCCCGGCGTGCGGTAGTCCCGTGCCGATCACCGGCGGCCCCGAGATCGTCTTCATGGACAAGGCCTGACAGGCGTGACCCGCACCGCCAGGTCGCGATCCAGGATCTCCTCCTGGGCATACGCCCTGCGCACCACCAACCCGCCACCCGACGCGCCGGTCGACGCCGTCACCCGCTGGCTCGTCGTCACCCGCGCCGCGGTGCTGCCGATGACGCTGGTGTCCGGTCTGGTGGCCGCACTGCTGGCCATCGGGGAGCCGGGCCTCGACTGGCGCTGGCTCGTGCTGGCGCTGATCGGGATCACCCTCGCCCATATCGCCAACAACCTGATGAACGACCTCTTCGACACCCAGGTCGGCACCGACAGCACGAGCTATCCGCGCGCCCTTTATGCGCCGCATCCCGTGTTGTCAGGATTGGTGACTCGCAAGACGCTGCTGATCTCGATCCTTGTCGTCAACATCGCCGACCTCGCCATCCTCGGGGTCCTCACAGTGGCACGCGGCTGGCCGGTGCTGGCCTTCGCGCTCGCGGGCTTCGCGCTCAGCGTCGCCTACACCGCGCCGCCGCTGCGTCTCAAGAAGCACGGTTTGGGGGAGCCCGACGTCCTGGTCGTCTGGGGCCCGCTGATGGTGTGCGGCACCTATTATTCCGCCGTCGGCACCGTCGGCTGGGAGGTCGTCCTGGCTTCGCTCCCATACGGCCTTCTGAGCACGACGGTGTTGATGGGCAAGCACATCGACAAGATTCCGTTCGACGCGCCACTCGGAATCCGTACGCTGCCAGTCATTCTCGGTGAACGGCGGGCCCGTGTTGCCACGCTGGCGATGATGGTCGGCTTCTACGTGCTCGTCGCGCTGGCGGTCGCGCTCGGTGCGATGCCGTGGCCCGCGCTACTCGTCGTGCTGGCGCTACCCCGGCTGTGGAAGGTGTGGCCGCGGTTCCGTCAACCACCGCCCGCGGAACCGCCACCGAACTATCCGGTCTGGCCGCTGTGGTACGCGGCGCTGGCATTCCTGCACGTACGTCAGGCCGGTGCACTCCTGGTGCTGGGTCTGGCGATCGGCGCCGTACTGAAGGTCACGTAGCCGCCCGCGGCCGCGCCGGCGGGACCGCGGCCAGCAGGGCACGCGTGTACTCATTCTCGGGACTGGCGAAAAGCTCCGCCGCGGGCCGGTATTCGACGGCCGCGCCGTCTTTCATCACCAATACGTCGTGGCTCATGCGCTGGATCACCGCAAGGTCGTGGCCGATGAACAAATAGGTCAGCTGTAGGTCGCGCTGCAGATCTGCGAGCAGGTCGAGGACGCGCGATTGGACCGAAACATCCAGCGATGCGGTGGATTCGTCGAGGATCAGCAGATCGGGTTCGGTGGCAAGTGCCCGCGCGATGCTGACGCGCTGACGTTGCCCGCCGGACAACTCATGCGGATAGCGTGACGCGAACGACGCTGAGAGCCCGACGAGTTCGAGAAGGTCGGCCACTCGCCGTTCGCGCGCCTGGTTACCCTTGGCGAGACGATGCACCCGCAACGGCTCCGCGATCGCTGTGCCCGCACGAGTGCGAGGGTTCAACGAGGAGAACGGATCCTGGAACACGAGGCTGATGCGTCTGCGGAGGGCCTTCTCTGCCTTGCCGCGCACGTCGAAGACGTTGGTGCCATCCAGCACCGCACTACCGGCATCCGGCGCGACCAGCCCGGTCAGCGTGGCCGCGACCGTCGATTTTCCCGAACCTGATTCGCCGACCAAACCAAGCGTGGTTCCGCGACGTATCCGGAAACTCAAGTCCTTCACCGCATGAACGGGCGACCGGCCTACAGGCGTGGTGACGGGAAAGCGCACATCCAGGCCCGTGACATCCAACAGCACCGGTGCGTCGGCGGCGTCCTGCGGCGGTCCGGACACTCCGATGAGCGGACGCGACTGCAGGAGTTCCCGTGTATAGGACTCCTGAGGTCTGTCGAAGACATCGAGGATCGGCGCCTGCTCCACGGCTTGGCCTTCCCGCAGAACGGTCACCTCGTCGGCGACCTGACCAATGACGCCGAGGTCGTGGCTGATCCATACCACTGCAGTGCCGAAGTCTCGCTGCAGATCTCGTACCAGTTCGATGATCTGCGCCTGCGTCGTGACGTCCAGGGACGTGGTCGGCTCATCGGCGATCAACAGCTCGGGGTCACACGCCAAAGCGATCGCGACCATCACGCGCTGTCGTTGTCCGCCCGACAACTGATGGGAATAGGAGCCCAGACGCGCCTGCGGTTCCGGCAGGCCGACCGCTTCGATCAGCTCCAGCGCGCGGGCACTCGCCTGACGTCGTGTCATCTTACGGTGGGCCTCAAGCGATTCCGTGATCTGACGCTCGACGGTGAGCAGGGGGTTCAGCGAGGTGCCAGGATCCTGGAACACGAAGCCGATACGGCCGCCGTGCACGTCGCGCAGCACTCGCGGCGACGCCCCGACCAGTTGCGTCGATGCCGAGTCGCCGCTGGCGACGAGCGTGCTCGAACCGCTGACGACCGCGCCCGGCGCATCGAGCAGTCCCGTCGCGGCCAGCACCGTCATCGACTTACCCGAACCGGATTCACCGACGATGCCCAGCGTCGACTCGCGCGCGACATCGAAGGACACTCCTCGGACGATCTCACGTCGGCCGATGCGCACCTGCAGGTCGTGCACGCTCAGGACGGGTTCAGCCACTGCGCGTCCGTGCCTCGATCATGGTGCGCTGCTTGGGATCCAGCACGTCGCGTAGCCCGTCACCGAGCAGGTTGAACGCCAACACGGTGACAACGATCGCGGCGCCGGGGAACACCGCCATCCACCATGCGAGCGTGACGAATCCTTGCGAGTCGAAGATCATTCGGCCCAAGGATGGCTGCGGGGGCTGGATGCCGAGGCCGAGGAACGACAGCGCAGCCTCCGACAGGATCGCGAACGCGAGCGACAGCGACGTCTGAACGATCAGGGGCCCGGCGATGTTCGGCAGGATGTGGCGTCCGAGCATGTACAAGTGGCCGGTGCCCATCGTCCGTGACACTTGGACGAACGGTTCCACCCTCACGCTGAGCGTGCTGGCCCGCGCCACGCGCGCGAAGATCGGCGTGTAGACGATGCCGATCGCCAGGATCGTCGTCGTCAGACCGGGGCCGAGGATCGCCACCACCGCCAGCGCGAGCAGCAGCACCGGAAAGGCGAACATCACGTCCACCACGCGCATGACGACGGTGTCCAACCAACCGCCCCGGTAGCCGGCGACCACACCCAGCGTCACGCCGACCACCACGGCGAATGCCACACTCACCACGGCGACCCGCATCGAGGCCTGCACCGCCACCAGCACCCGGGACAGGACGTCGCGGCCGAGTTCGTCTGTGCCGAACCAGTGTTCACCGCTGGGCGGCCGCAGCGCGTTCGGCACGTCGACGTCGTTGATGCCGTACGGCACAATCCATTGCGCTGTCACGGCGACAAACGCCACCAACGCGAGAACGATGGCGCTGGCCACCGTGACGGGGTTGCCGGCCAGCAGTCGAAGAGCAGAGACCCGGGCCTGGTCGTCGGCCGTATTCGTCGTCATGACAACCGGATCCTCGGGTCCACCACCGCATATAGCAGATCCACTATCAGGTTGATGAGCAGAAACAGCGCGGCGATGAGTAGCACCGCACCCTGGATCACCGGATAGTCGCGCGCGGCAACGGCGTTGTACACCAGTCGGCCGAGTCCCGGCCAGGCGAAGACGACCTCGACCACGATGACACCGCCGAGAATGGTCGCCAACTGGATGCCCGTGATGGTCAACACCGGGATGGCGGCGTTTCGGACGGTGTGCCGCAGGGTCACCACCCGCGGCGGCAGTCCCTTCGACCGCGCGGTGCGCACGTAACCCATTGCGGCGACTTCTAATACGGCCGACCGGATGTACCGGGTCATGATTGCCGCGGCGACGAGCCCTACGGTCAGGCCGGGAAGAATGATATGCCGTAACCAGCCGCCCGGGTCGTCCAACAGCGGCCGGTATCCCGATGTCGGAAGCCAGTGCAGGGTAGAGGCGAACAATGCGATCAGCAGGATGCCCATCCAGAAGTCGGGAATCGAAACCCCGAATTGGCTTGTGACGCGCACAATCGCATCGCTCACGCGGCCTTCGTGCAGAGCCGACCAAATGCCGGCAGGCAACGCGATGAGCAGGGCGATGATGATTCCCACGACGGCCAGTGACACGGTCGCCGGCAGCCGCTCGAGGAGGGTGACGGTGACGGGGTCGCCGTTGCGGAAGCTGACCCCGAGGTCGCCGGTCAGCGCCGAGACGATGTAGCCGAAGAACTGCTCGACGATGGGCCGGTCCAAACCGCTTGCGCTACGCAGCGCGTCATACGCCTGCGGGGTATACCGGGTGCCGAGCGCGATGCGCACTGGATCGCCCGGCACCAGGTGCACGAGCATGAATACCACGATGAGCACACCGATCATCACCACGATCGAGTACAGCAACCGCCGCGCAACAAAACGCATGACCGGACTCGTGCGGACGCGAGGAGCAGAAGACGTCATTGTCGACCGCCTTCGCTAATGACCGCCGACCGGAACCGGATAGCCTTGTCGCGGCGGGCCTCATAGCCCGACATGTCCTTGTTCCACGCCTGAATGACCGACGGGTTGTACAGGTAGATGTAGCTGCACTCGTCGGCGATGATCGTCGCGGCCTTGCGGTAGATGTCGGCACGCGCGTTCTGGTTGGTCTCCACCCGGCCGGCATCGAGGAGCCGGTCGACTTGCGGGTTAGAGAACTTCTGCGCGTTGCTGGTGCCTTTGGTGTGGTGCTGGGCGTAATAAAAGTCGTCGGGGTCGATGTTGCCGAGCCAACCCATCATCAGCATGTCGAAATGACCGCTGTTCTGCTCGTCGAGCCACGTCGCGAAGTCGACGGTGCGAATGTTCACCGTGATGCCAAGCGGTGCAAGGTTATCGGCGATGATCTGGGCGGCGGTCACCGTTTCCGGATACTCGTTGGTGACCAACATGTCCATCGCCTTCGGGGAGGCGTCCGCCTCGTTGAGCAATCGCTTGGCGTGCTCGATGTCGTAGCCGTACCTGGTGTAATCGGTGTACCAGAAGCTCCCCTCGGGTATCGCGAGTTGGTTCTTGGCGGCGGTGCCGTAACTTGTCGCTGTCACGATCGCGTCGCGGTCGATCGCGTAGGCGATGGCCTGGCGGACCCGCGCGTCGGCCCAAGGCTGACGGGCCTCGTTGAGCGCGAGATACCAGTAATCGTTGCTCGGGGTGACCGCGAGATGAACGGAGTCGTCATCCTTCAGTTGGTTGACGCGCTGCGTGGGAATCGAGTCGGTCCAGTCGATTTCGCCGGCCTGCAGGGCCGACAGCGCCGTCGATTTCTCGGGGATGAACCGGAAGACGACGCCCGACACCTTTGGCGCGCCGGCCCAATAGCGCGCATTCGACTTCAGCGTTATCGAGTCACCGCTCTTCTGCGATTCGAAGGCGAAGGGACCGGTCCCGATCGGGTGGGTGGCGATCTGACCGCTTTCGACGTTGCGGCGCGACACGATCGCCATCCCTTTGAAACCGCCGAGGTTCGTCAGGAGGTTCGGTGTCGGCTGCTTGAGGCGGAGGACGACGGTGGCCGGGTCGGTCGCGCGAACGTCGGTGACGGCGCTGAGCTTGTCGATGTTCGACAGTTGCTCGTCGATGATGCGGCGATACGTGTAGACGACATCGTCGGCGGTCAGGGGATTGCCGTCGTGGAAGGTAACGCGCGGGCGTAGGTGAAAGGTCCACGTGAGTTGATCGGGGCTGACGTTCCACGACTCGGCCAGAGCGGGCCGCATCACCAGGTTCGCATCGGGTTCGACGAGCGTGTCGAACACGTTCTCGAGAACTTCGAACGAGAAGTAGGCGCTGGTCTTGTTCGGATCGAGTTGATCGGGCTCGCCCGCAATCGCAGCCACCAGCCGATCAGACGAGCCGTCGCCGAGGTCGACCCGTTCACCGGTCGAACACGCGCCAAGGGCGCATACCAGGCAGGCGATCACGCCCACGACGAGGCACCTCGCCGCTCTCGTCATCGCCATCACCCCGAATCGTCGGCCCACCGCTACCTACCCTGCCCGGACCCCGGCCGAAACGCACGAGCGCGGGGGTTCACGCTTTACATTGAATGCTCTATGATTTTGACCCATGGCCAAGCCGCCACTGTCGATGACGCCGACCGGATGGTTCCAAGTCGCCTGGTCAGACGAGGTCAAGGTCGGCGATGTGCGCCGGATGTCGTACTTCGGCCGGGAACTGGTCGCATGGCGCGCACAGTCGGGCCAGTTGACCGTCATGGATGCCTATTGCGAACACCTCGGCGCGCATCTCGGATACGGCGGCCACGTCGTCGGCGAGGTCCTGCAGTGCCCGTTTCACGGATGGCAGTGGAACCAGGACGGCCGCAACGTCTGCATCCCGTATCAGGATCGGCCCAACCGCGGCCGCCGAATCCGCACCTTCCCCGTGGTTGAGCGCAACGAATCCGTGTACATCTGGCACGACGTCGACGGCCGCGAACCCTATTTCGACGTACCGGACATCTTCACGAGCTTCACCGACGGCAGCAGCGCCGACGACTACTACCCCCAGTTGCGGCTGTACCGCGAGGCGCTGGAGATGCATCCGCAGTACGTACTCGAAAACGGCGTCGACTTCGCGCATTTCAAGTTCGTGCACCAGACGCCCATCGTTCCGGTGTTCACCCGCCACGATTTCGACGAGCCAGTGTCCTACGTCGATTTCACGATCACCTTCGAAGGTGACGAGAACCAGACGATCGACGACGTCACCAGCGGTGTCGAAGCGATCAACGGGGGTCTGGGCATCGCGGTGACCAAGAGCTGGGGGATGGTCGACAACCGCACCATCTCGGCGATCACTCCCGTTGACGACCGAACGTCGGATGTCCGCTTCATGGTCTACATCGGACGTCGTGCGGGTGACGACTCACCGAAGGCCGAAGCGCGGGCGCGGGATTTCGGCAACGAGATCATTCGGCAGTTCACCCAGGACATCCACATCTGGCAGCACCAGCGCTATTCGGATCCGCCCGCGCTGGCCGGCGCCGAACAGCAGGGCTTCACCGCAATTCGCACTTGGGCCAAGCAGTTTTATCCGGAGGGGTTCCGCGCACGCGAGGAGCGTAACGACTCGAGTGGCAGTGCCGCCGAAGTGTATGCAAAGAGAGGTCAAACCGAATGAACCAGCCCGCCAAGCCGATTCGTGTGTTCCAAGTCGCGACGGGCAACGTCGGTTCGGAGATGATCAAGCGCATTGCTACCCAGCCCGATCTGGAACTGATCGGCGTGCACTGCTACTCGCCGGAGAAGGTCGGCAAGGACGCAGGCGAGCTGGCCGGCTTGGCGCCGAACGGGGTGACGGCCACCGGGACCGTCGAGGAGATCATCGCCGCCAACCCCGACGTGCTGACATTTCACGGCGTCTTCCCCGACGAAGATCTGTACGTGCAAGTCCTCGAGGCGGGCATTGACATCGTCACCACGGCGGACTGGATCACCGGCTGGCACCGCGACACCAATCATCCGCACCGCTCCGGAAAGCCGGTGTCGCAGTTGCTGGCCGAGGCGTGCGACAAGGGCGGCTCGACGTTTTACGGTACGGGCATGAATCCCGGCCTGAACCAGATTCTGGGCGTGGTGTGTTCGGCAGATGTCGCCGACATCGAGAACGTGACGACCATCGAATCTGTGGACGTGTCGTGCCACCACAGCAAGGACACCTGGATCGAGGTGGGTTACGGTCTACCCGTTGATGATCCGAGCATTCCGGCCAAGCTCGAGAAGTACACCAGGGTGTTCGCCGACAGCGTGCTGATGATGGCGGATTGTTTCGACCTCGAACTCGACGAGGTGAAATTCAGCTACGAGCTGGGCGCGTGCACAAAGGACATCGACCTGGGCTGGTACACGCTGCCGAAGGGATCGCTCGGCGGCAACTACATCAAATATCAGGGCATGGTCGACGGTGTGCCCAGGGTGGAAACGCACCTGGAGTGGCAGATGACCCCGCACACCGATCCGAACTGGGATATCAAGGGCTGCTACATCACCCAGATCAAGGGTGATCCGTGCATCTACAACAAGCACATGATCTTCCCGAAGCCCGGTGTGGACCTGTCCAATCCGGACAACTTCGCCTCCATCGGGATGACCGTCACGGGTATGCCCGCGCTCGCCGCCATCAGGTCGGTGGTGGCCGCGCCGCCGGGAATCGTGACGAGCGCCGATCTGCCGCTGCGCGGTTTCGCCGGCCGTTTCCAGCTGTGAGTGACCTCAGACGACGCTGAGTTCGAGATGGTCGAGCCGCCGGACGAGCAAGCTGGGCAGCCAGCGACCAGTGCCGGTCGCCTCGATACGCGACGTGTGCTCCAGCAGCTGGCCGATGACGATCCTGGCTTCCAAGCGGGCAAGGGCGGCTCCCACACAGAAGTGCGCGCCCTTGCCGAAGCTTATGTGGCTCTTGGCTTGCGGACGGTCGAGCCGGAACGCCCCCGCGTCTTCGAAGTGCGACGGGTCCCGATTGGCAGCACCCCACAGCAGCACGAGACGGGATCCCTTCTCGAGTGGCTCGCCGCAGAGGGTGGTGTCGGTCAACACGTGGCGGTAGTGCCCGCGAAACGGCGGCTCGTAACGCAGCACCTCTTCGAGGAATGCGCCGAGCAGGTCGGGGTCCTCGCGAACCAGTCGTTGAATGTCGGGACGTTCGGCGAGGATCTTGACCGCCGAACCCAGCAGCGACGCCGTCGACTCGCCGCCCGCGCTGAACAGGGTGATCATCATATTGAGCGCCGTAATGTCAGCCAGATCGCCTGCGGCGCAAGCGGTTGCGAGGACGCTCGACAGGTCGTCCCGCGGATCGGCTGCGGCACGCTGGAAGTGCTTGTTGATGTAGGCGGCCAGTTCCATCACGGCGGCACCGGCCGCAGCGAGTTCGTCGGGCCCGACAAGTCCCTCAACGACCTGGGTGCTTGCGTAGCCCCACCGCATCAACTGCTCACCGTCGACGTCGGGCACCCCAATCAGTCGCGTCACGACCATCATCGGCAGACGGTTGGCCATCGCCGACATCCACTCGATCGTGCCGTCCTGCACCCCCTGCGCCCAAAGCTGTTGGGAGGTCTCGGCGATGAACGGTTCCAGCGCATTGATCCGTCGTGCCGCCAGCTGCGGCACCAGCATTTTGCGGTGCGTCGCATGCGCTGGATCGTCGGCTGTCGCGAGCGCCTGCATTTCCGCGCCGAGTTCCCCCATCGGGAACTCGCCGACTGTTCCGTCCTGGAATGTCATGGTGGCGGTGAGGTTCGACGAGAAGTCATGGGGCCGTGCGACGACGTCGTTGACCGCGTCCCAGCTGCACACCGCGTAGAAACCCGAATCGCCGATTCGGTGGACCGGACCGTCGGCCAGCATGCGCTCGTACAACGGATAGGGGTTCTGGACGAACCGGTCGTCGAACAGGTTGAGGCCCAGATGGCCGTCGCGTACACGCATCAACCAAGGTTGCACGCGCTTCCCCGACGGCGTCAACGGAACGCAGACAACGTGAAACGTGCTGCTCAACGGCCTGCGATCCAGTCGTCTCAGATAGCCACTCCGACCTGCGAAGTGCGTGATAATTCTGGCAATATTCGTCTCACGATGAGAAACTTCACGGTATGACTCGCAGCGACTGGCTCATCGGCGGAGACCGTCGGACCGCGGCCGCCGAACGCATCTACGCCGCGGCGACAGATCTCATCACGCGCGACGGTATGGACGCCTTGGACATCGACACACTGGCCTCGCGCGTGCACTGCTCACGGGCCACGATCTACCGATGCGCGGGCGGAAAGCGTCAGATCCGCGATGCCGTCATGGA
>LZSH01000215.1 GCA_001665255.1 Mycobacteriaceae bacterium 1482268.1
TTGCCGTCGCGGGGTCCGAGGGAAACTTCAACAACAACAACCGCGCCGACGTTGGCAGCTCCTTCCAAGGCATCACCGGCAACAACAGCGTGGCCATCGCGGGCTCCAACGGTGACTTCAACAACGGAAACCGCGCCACCGCTTTCGGAGAGAACGCCCAAGCTTTCGCAGGCATCGGCACAGGCCCCGGCACAGGTGACAATTCCGGCAATATCGCCTGGGCCAACGACACGGGCAGCGGCGGTAACACAACCATTGCGGTCGCGGGTATCGGCGACAGCAACTTCGACAACAGAGCCGTGGCCACCAACAGTGGCGCAGGCAGCACGACCGTGGCCGCCGCCGGCGCACTCGGCACCGGAAACGCTGACAACACTGCGACCGCGACCAACACCGCCAACGACGCGCTCACGGTCGCTGTCTCGGGATCCGGGGGTAATACCAACACCGAAAACGTCGCCTCGGCTACAAACAGTGGCGCCGACGCCCGAACGGCGGCCGTCTCCGGAACCGGCGGAGACAGCAACCTCAGCAACACCGCCACCGCCACAAACAACGGCGCGGGCAACACAACCGGTGCCGCGGCTGGCTACCTCACCACAGGCAGCGAATTCCTCGACGTCACCGCCAGCAACGGCGAGGTCAAAGAGAAGCCGTAAACAATCGCCCGGCCCCCCGGCGGCGTGTGTTCAACCAGGAGGACACGCCGCCGGGATCGGCGCGGCCGTATCGCAAACCGTTCTGACCTAGATCGTCAACAGCCGGTACAACCCGATCAACCCCACGACGACGATGAAGGCGCGCAATGCATTCGGTGACAACCGGCGTCCGTAATGCGCGCCCAGCCACCCGCCGACCAGCGAGCCAAGCGCGATCAATCCCGCCGCCAGCCAGCTGATCCTGTCGAACGCAACCGTCATATACGCCACGGCCGCAACGACATTCACAACCAGTGCCAACAAGTTTTTGGCGGCGTTCATTCGCTGCACGCCCTCAGGCAGCAACGCACCCATCACACCCATCAGCAAGATCCCCTGCGCGGCAGTGAAATATCCGCCGTAGACGCCGACTGCGAATGTGCCGATCACCAGCGCCACCATTCGACGCCGCGACACTTTGTCAGCCGACTGACCCGCCGCCTCGGCCCGCCTGCGCGCCCAGTCCTGAATCTTCGGCCCGATCACCACAAGGATCAGCGCTGCGATCAACAGCACCGGCACCACTTCGGTGAACACCTTCTCGGGCAGGTGCAAAAGCAGCCACGCCCCGAGCAGGGCACCGATGAACGAGCCCGGAATCTGCCACCGCAGCCGACGCCACTGGCCGCGTAACTCCCGCCGATAACCCCACGTGCCCGACACCCCGCCGGCGACCAACCCGATCGCATTCGACATCGTCGACACCACCGGCGGATAGCCCAGCGCCACCAGCGTCGGGAACGTGACGAGCGTGCCCGAGCCGACGAGGGCATTGATGGCTCCCGCGGCGACGCCCGCCAGCGCGATGAGGATCATGTCGGCGACGGGCATCACGCCAACCTATCGATAGCGTGCGCGGCGTAGAAATCGCTCAGCGGGACTTCGCTCCGCGTTTTTCCCGTACCCGCACATTGATGCGGACTGGGCTGCCCTCGAAGCCGAACATTTCCCGCAATCGCCGCTCCAGGAATCGGCGATAACCGGCCTCGAGGAAGCCGGTGGTGAACAACACGAACGTCGGCGGCCGCGTCGTCGCCTGGGTGGCGAACAGAATTCGGGGCTGCTTGCCGCCACGCACCGGCGGCGGAGTGGCCGCCACCACCTCTTTGAGGAACGTGTTGAGCCTCCCGGTGGAGATCCGGGTGTCCCACGACTCCAACGCCGTCTCCAGGGCGGGCACCAGCTTTTGCACCGCGCGTCCGGTCTTGGCCGAGATGTTGACCCGCGGCGCCCACTGCACCTGCGCCAGCTCGCGTTCGATCTCACGTGCGAGGTCGTAGCGCCGGTCCTCGTCAACGAGGTCCCATTTGTTGAACGCCAATACCAGCGCCCGACCCGCTTCGATCACCATCGACAAGATCCGCTGGTCTTGCTCCGTCAACGGCTGCGAGCCGTCGAGCAACACGATGACCACCTCGGCGGCGTCGATGGCACCGTGGGTGCGCACCGATGCGTAGAACTCATGCCCCCTGGCTTGGCCGACCTTCCGGCGCAGTCCGGCCGTGTCGACGAAACGCCATGTCCTGTCGCCCAATTCGATCAGCGAGTCCACCGGATCGACGGTGGTGCCCGCCTGATCGTGCACCACCGCTCGCTCGTCGCCGGCGAGCTTGTTCAACAGCGAGCTCTTGCCGACGTTCGGCTTGCCGACCAGTGCCACCCGCCGAGGCCCGCCTCCGCGGGCGCCGGCCTCCGATACCGTCGGCAGCGCCTCGACGATCCGGTCGAGCAAGTCGGCCACGCCGCGCCCGTGCATGGCGCTGATCGGATGCGGCTCCCCCATCCCCAGCGACCACAGCGCCGCCGCGTCGGCCTCCCCGCGCTCGTTGTCAACCTTGTTGGCCGCCAGGAACACCGGCTTACCGGACCTACGCAGGATCCGCGCGGCCGCTTCGTCGCCCGCCGTCGCGCCGACTACCGCGTCCACGACGAGGATGATCGCGTCTGCCGTGCGCATCGCCACCGACGCCTGCTCGGCGACCAGTTGCTGCAAACCTTTGGCGTCGGGTTCCCAGCCGCCGGTATCCTGGATCATGAAACGGCGCCCCACCCAGTTCGCGTCGTAGGAGACGCGGTCGCGGGTCACACCGGGAACGTCCTGCACCACTGCTTCCCGGCGGCCGAGGATGCGGTTGACGAGCGTGGACTTGCCGACGTTCGGACGTCCGACCACGGCGACCACCGGAGGCGGACCGGCGTCCTCGCCGGCACCTTCGTCATCCACATCGGAGCCGAAATCGGCTAGCTTCCAATCGCTTTCGTCAGTCCAGGTGCCGTCGCTTTCGGTCATCGCGATGCACCCGCACGCTGTCTGACGAGCGCTACCAAGAGGTCGACCACCTCGGACTCGGACATGTCGCTGGTGTCGACGACCAACGCATCGTCGGCCGCGCGCAACGGCGACACCGCGCGCGTCGAATCGAGGTGGTCGCGGCGTTTCACGTCGGCCAGCACCGCCTCGTAGTCGCCGCCCAAGCCGCTGGCAATGTTCTGTTCGGCGCGTCGCCGGGCCCGCTGCTCGGCCGATGCGGTCAGGAATATCTTGACGTCGGCGTTGGGGAGAACGACGGTGCCGATGTCGCGGCCCTCCACCACCACGCTGCCGGGGCCCGCGGCGAGCTCGCGTTGTAGTCCCACCAACCGGGCCCGCACGGCGGGCACCGCCGACACGGCGGAAACCGCTTTCGTCACGGCGTCGCCACGGATTTCGCCCGAAACATCTTCGGCGTCAAGATATGCGCGATCCTCGTCCGGGTCGTAACCGACCGACAGGGGCACGTCCGCAGCGGCGGCCTCGATGCCCGGGGTGTCGCCGAGGTCGGTACCCGTTCTCAGCACTGCCAGCGTCACGATCCGGTACATCGCCCCGGTATCCAGATATCGCGCTCCCAGTGCACGCGCCAAACCTCTTGATACCGAGGACTTACCGGTGCCGGCGGGCCCGTCGACCGCGATCACCAACGCATCGTTCACAGCCCTACCGCCTTGTACAACGCGCCGACCTCGCTGCGATTGAGCACGCGGATGCTGCCGGGACGCTGATCGCCCAGCGACACCGTACCGATGTCGGTGCGCACCAGTTCCTGCACCGGAAAGCCGACTTCAGCGAGCATCCTGCGAACAATGCGCTTGCGGCCCTCGTGCAGCACGACGCGCACCATCGTCTTGCCCGGCACTGCATCGACGACCGCGAAGTCGTCCACGTGCGCGGGGCCGTCGTCGAGCTCGACGCCGGCGCGCAGTGTGCGTCCCAGCCCGCGCGGCACCGTGCCCAGCACTGTCGCAAGATAAGTCTTGGGTACCTCGAACGACGGATGCATCAGACGGTGCGCCAGCTCGCCGTCGTTGGTGAGCAGCATCAACCCTTCGGTGTCGGCGTCGAGGCGGCCGACGTGAAAGAGCTTCTTGTTGCCGCGGACTCGGTGTTCGACCAGATCACCGATGCAGGGCCTGCCGCGGTCGTCGGACATGGTCGAGTGCATTCCGCGCGGCTTGTTCACCGCCAGGTACACCAGGGTGTCGTCGAGCATCACTCTCGCACCGTCGACCCGGATGACCGACACGGCCGGGTCCACCCGGGTGCCGAGTTCGGTGACCACTTCACCGTCGACGTCGACGCGTCCGTCGATGATCATCTTCTCCGCTACCCGGCGCGATGCAATTCCGGCCTGCGACAACACTTTCTGCAGCCGCACGCCCCCTTCGGGATCTGCCATCAGTCTTTGTCCACGTCGAAAGACATCGGCTGCTCACCGCTTGCTGGCTGAGTCCCGAGCTTCGCGAAACGTGGTTCGTCGGCCAGTGTTTCGCTCAAATCGTCGATGACGTCGACATCGGGCAGCAGCGGCGCGATATCGGGAAGGTCGGTAAGCGAGGACAACCCGAGCCGCTCCAGGAACAGTTCGGTCGTCGCGAACGTAGTGGCGCCCGTGTCACTATCGGTACCCGCCTCGGTAATCAGCCCGCGGACCAGCAGCGTGCGCATCACTGCGTCCACGTTGACGCCGCGCACCGCGCTGACCCGGGCGCGTGTCACCGGTTGGCGGTAGGCGACCACGGCAAGCGTCTCCAAAGCGGCACGGGTGAGCTTCGTCCTGGCGCCGTCGAGCAGCAGCCGCTCCACATAGGGCGCGTACCGGGCTCTGGTGTACATCCGCCAGCCCCCGCCTGCCTCGCGCAGATCGATACCGCTGTCGCGCGCGGCGAGTTCCTCGGCCAGCACCTGCAGTTTGGCCGCAACGCGGTAGGCCGGCTGCTCGATCGCCGCCGCGAGCGCATCGACGGTCACCGGGGTATCCACCACCAGCAGCAGCGCCTCGAGCACGGCACCGAGTTCGGCGTCCTCCATTTCGGGCGGCTCTGCGACATCGATGCCCAAGTGGTCGTGCTCCGCGGCGTCGTCATTACCCCGTCCGGAGAGGCCATTCAGCGGCGCGGGACGGTCGTCATCTGTGGGTTCGGTGTATTCGTCAGTCATCGTTTGGCTCTTCTACCGGCTCAGCGGTGTCGGATTCTTCGCTGGATGGCCGGTCGCCGGTCCACGAAATCTGCAGCACACCAAGCGGTTCTGCTTGGTCGAATGCTACCGCCCGAGTTCGATACAGTTCGAGCAGCGCCAGGAAGCGGCCAACGATCAAGATCGGCTCACGGCAGTCGGCGACCAGATCGGCGAAGCTGGCCCACTGTCCCTTGCCACGTCGTTGCAGCTCCGCGA
>LZSH01000216.1 GCA_001665255.1 Mycobacteriaceae bacterium 1482268.1
ATCACGTCGGGATGCTGCGACAGGCCGAGGTAGTCGTTGGACGCCAAATCCAGTTCGGCGCCGACCGGCGGGCGCGGTCGCAATGATCGGCGCAGGCCGGCTGAACGGCGCGCGCGCTCGACGTCGTCGAGCCAGGCCAGTGGAGACAGGCCTACTCGCGTCACGATGCTCCCTGGGTCAGCCGACAGTTGAACACCGTTCAGGTTAGTGCACGGGCGACGGCGACCATCGCGGAGGTGATGCGCCCGATCTCCTCCTGCGTGCAGATGTAGGGCGGCATCGCATACACCAGGTTGCGGAATGGCCGCAGCCAGATGCCGTGCTCCATGGCCGCCGCGGTGGCGACCGGCACGTCGACCGGCTGCGCCATCTCGATGACACCGATGGCGCCCAGCACTCGGACGTCTGCCACCGCGGGCAGCGACCGGGCCGGTTCGAGTCCCTCACGCAGGCCCGCTTCGATCCCCCGAACCCGCGCCCGCCAATCCTGGCCGAGCAGGAGTTCAACCGATGCGACGGCGACCGCGCATGCGAGCGCGTTGGCCATGAAGGTCGGGCCGTGCATCAGCGCACCCGGCTCGTGGCTGCTGATCGTGTGCGCGATATCCCTGGTGCACAGCGTGGCGGCCAGGGTGATGTAGCCGCCGGTGAGCGCCTTGCCGACGCACATGATGTCGGGGCTCACGCCTGCGTGCTCGGCGGCGAACAGCGCGCCGGTCCGGCCAAAACCCGTGGCGATCTCGTCGAAAATCAGCAGCACCGAGTGGCGGGTGCAGATATCGCGCAGATCGGCGACATACCGCGGATCGTGGAATCGCATGCCGCCTGCGCCCTGCACGAGGGGCTCCACGATGACCGCGGCGAGTTCGTCGGCGTGCTCGGCCAGTTGCGCTTCAAAAGCGGCGACGTACACGGGGTCGTATTCGGCGGGTACCTGCGGGGCGAAGACCTG
>LZSH01000217.1 GCA_001665255.1 Mycobacteriaceae bacterium 1482268.1
ACGACCGCACCAACCTTGCGCCAGCCGCTGGTTCGCAGCGCGCGTTTGGGCTCCAGCGTCTTACCGAACCGGCTGGCCACCGAGATCAGGGCCGGCCCGAGCGTCAGGGCAGCCAAGACCGTGACGACCATGCCGATCGCCAGCGGTACGCCCAAGGTCTGGAAGTACGGCAGCCGAGTGAAATGCAGGCAGAAGGTGGCGCCCGCGATGGTCAGCCCGGACCCGAGCACGACATGCGCGGTGCCGTGAAACATCGTGTAGTAGGCCTGTTCTCGGTCCTCACCCATCGACCGTGCTTCCTGATATCGACCGATCAGGAAGATGGCGTAGTCGGTGGCGGCGGCGATAGCCAGGGTCACCAAGAGGTTGGTGGCGAACGTCGACAGGCCGATGATCTCGTGAAAGCCGAGGAACGCCACCACACCGCGGGAGGCGGCCAGTTCGAGGACCACCATCCCCAGCACGATCACCACCGTGATGATCGAGCGGTAGACCAGCAGCAGCATGATGATGATGACGGAGAATGTCACCGCCTCGATCAGCTTCATGCTGCGGTCGCCTGCGATGTGCTGATCGGCCGCCAGCGCCGCGGGACCCGTCACATACACCTTGAGGCCCGGCGGTTTCGCCATGCTGTCGACGATGTGCTGCACGGCCTCGACCGACTCGTTGGCCAGCGCCTCGCCCTGATTACCGGCCAGCTTGGCCTGGACGTAGGCGGCCTTTCCATCGTTGCTCTGGGCGCCGGGTGCGGTCAGCGGGTCGCCCCAGAAGTCCTGCACCGACTGCACGTGCTTGTCGTCGGTTTCGAGCCGCTTGATCATCTCGTCGTAGAAGGCGTGTGCGTCGTCGCGCAGCGGCTCTTCACCCTCGAGCACGATCATGGCCGAGCTGTCGGAGTCGCCCTCCTTGAACAGCTCGCCGACCTTCTTCATCGAGATCATCGACGGCGCGTCGTTCGGACTCATCGACACCGCGCGCAGCTGGCCGACGGTTTCCAGCTGGGGGACAACCACATTGACGACGGCGATGATCGCAATCCAGCCGAGAATGATTGGCACGGCCATGGTGCGGATGATCCGCGGAATCAACGGGCGCGCAGCGTGTCTGGCCGGCGGGAAGGCGTCGGTGGGTGCGTCGGTCGTCGGCGTGCTCATGCGGACTTCACAAAGCAGAAGGTCTGAGCGTTCAAGCCGCTGGACGTCCTTTCGTCTTTGACCACATCGTCGACCGTGATTCGGCAAGTGATCGAGGATCCGTCGCCCTGGGCAACGATGTTCGGCGCGGCCGAGGGATCCGTCGTCTGCAATGTCAGCGACCACGGGAGCGGTGCGCTGTCGACGCGCTGCGGTTTCGCGTCGAGGTCGAGGTAGTTGACGTCGGCATAGGTACCCGTGCCGAAGATCTCGTACTTGACCACCTTGGGGTCGAATGGTTCGGGGTCGTCAGCGAAGTTGCGTGGGGTGACCGTGACGCCTTCGGCGCCGAAGAACGTCCGCGTCCGGTAGACGACCATTCCGGCGATGGCGATGACGACGACGATCAGAAGCGGTAACCACGCTTTTCTGATGAGGGACAGAGGCGAATTTGCGCCCATCACACCTGTCCCTTCCGCCGCCACCTGAATCAACGGAAACTTATCCGCTCGGCTAAGTAAGAACAAGCCATATGGCTAACATCACTTAGCCAGTCAATGTGTTATGTCGGCCACACGGCTGAGTTTCGGGCGACCTGCCGACGGTGCGGGTTTAGGATCGGGAGCCACGAAAAGGGGGTACGGTCAGCGCCACCGAGGTCAAGAAGGGACGGCCAATGACGAAGTTGGCATCGCCTCGCGGCCTGGTTCGCGACCGGGTCCTGAGCGCGGCCCTCGAGCTGTTCGCCGAGCATGGTGTGAGCGGCACGTCCCTGCAGATGATCGCCGATCGGGTCGGGGTGGCCAAGGCGTCGGTGTACTACCAGTTCCACACCAAGGAAGACATCGTCTCATCGCTGATGAGCCCGGTGTTCGACGACATTGCGCGGCTGGTCAAGATTGCCGAGGCGGTCGGTTCCGTTGCGGCTCGGCGTGATGTCGCCGTCAGCGGTCTTGTCGAACTCGCCGTGCGTAACCGCGATCTGACGGCGGTGTTCTTCGGTGATCCCGCCGTCGACGAGCTGGTGCAGGCCCACGAGGAATTCGCGGCGGCCATCGACGGTCTGGATGCTCTGCTGGCCGGCCCGGCTGCCGACGACGCAACGCGGGTGGCGATGTCGATCATCACCGCGGGCATTTACGGGACGGCGATGAATCCGCGCCTGGCCGAGATGCCCGACGATCAGCTTCATCGCTTGCTCCTGCAAACCACTCAGCGGCTTATGGTCGCGCTGTGGCCTGAGTAATTCGTCGATTCCGCGGGGCCCCAAATGGGGTACATACAAGCCAGTATGGGTGAAGATCGACTGCTGACTGCCGGCCAGACGTGCTGGCGGATGGCGCATGCCGACCAATTTGCATGCATCATCGACGCGGCCGACTACTTCAAGCATGTGAAGTCGGCGATGCTGAGGGCCCGTCATCGGATCATGCTGATCGGCTGGGATCTTGACGCCAGGATGGCCTTTGAACGAGGCAACAAGACGCTGCCCGGCCCGAACCAACTGGGCGCTTTTCTGTACTGGATGTTGTGGAAGCGACCGACTCTCGAGGTCTACCTGCTGAAGTCCAACCTGCGGCTGCTGCCTGCCCTGGACGGGATCTGGTACGGGGTCACCCCGGTGGCGCTGGTGAACCAGATCAGCAGCAAGCGAATGCACTTCGCCATCGACGGCGCCCGTCCCACTGGCGCCGTGCATCACCAGAAGATCGCCGTCATCGACGATTCCGTGGCGTTCTGCGGCGGACTCGACCTCACCGTCGACCGCTGGGACACCCGTGCGCATGAGCATGAGACCCGCGGGCGCAGGACCGTGGGACGCGGCTACGGGCCGCGACACGAAGTCGGCACCGCCATGGACGGGGAGGCCGCCTCGGCACTCAGTGAAATAGCCCGGGAGCGGTGGGCGACCGCGACCAGCCAGACCGTGGAGCCGGTGTCTGCCAAGCACATTGCGTGGCCCGGAAAGCTCGAGCCCACTCTGTGCGGCGTCGATGTCGGGATCTCGCGCACCCTGCCCGAACTCGACGGTCGCGATGAAGTTCGCGAGGTCGAGGCATTGAACCTCGCCGCCATTGCAGGCGCACGCCACACGATCTATCTGGAAAACCAGTATCTTGCGGCATGGCGCATTGTCGAAGCGCTGGCCGACCGTCTCAAGGAGGAGGACGGCCCCGAGATCGTCATCGTCCTTCCCCGCAGAGGCAA
Organism: Mycobacteriaceae bacterium 1482268.1; assembly: GCA_001665255.1. Taxonomy (GTDB): domain Bacteria; phylum Actinomycetota; class Actinomycetes; order Mycobacteriales; family Mycobacteriaceae; genus Mycobacterium. The sequence continues at coordinate 3,345 of LZSH01000217.1, forward strand.
CAACCGCCTCGAGCGCGAGACGATGGACGGTGCACGCCACCGCCTCATCCAACTGCTCTGGGAGGCAGACGATCACGGCCGATTGGGTATCTACTACCCGGTGACCGACGGCGGCGGGGCAATCTATGTGCACTCGAAGGTGATGGTGATCGACGATCGGCTACTGCGGATCGGCTCATCCAACATCAACAACAGGTCCATGGGCTTCGACAGCGAATGCGATGTGGCCATCGAGGCGTCTTCAGACAGCGATGGCCACGCCGAGCTGCGCCGTCAGATCACCTATGTCCGAAACGATCTGGTGTCCGAGCATCTCGGCGTCGCCGTCGACAAGCTCGACGGCCGCGAGTCGCTGTTGAAGGCCATCGAAGATCTTCGGGGCGACGGTAAGACGCTGAAACCCTTCACCAGGAATACAGTGGCCGGCGAAGAGAGTCCGCTCGCGGAGAACGACCTGATGGATCCCGACCATGTCCCGCGCTCGTTGAGCCGCAGCGTACAGAGATTCCTCGAAGGACTACGCGACTGACGTCGTTCGCCTCACGTCAAGTTATCGAACTGAGAAGCCACCGACGCTGCCCCCGGGCTGACGTACTGCTTGATGTCTGGCATGCCATCGATGAGGGTGAGGAATTGGGGCACCGATTCGGTGACCCAGTCGGTCTGCCCGTGTGAGGCGACAGCATCCTGATCCCGATAGACCTCGACAACGGAGTAGATGTCGTCGGCGTCGACGCTTCGGGCGAAACCGTAGTACACCACGCCGGGTTCGGAATTCGACTTCGCCGCTACATATGTCAATAGTTCCTCGAAGGCCGACGCGTTCGCAGGCGGCACTGTGAAGTGAGCGATGAAGGTAATCATCGACCCCTAGACCTTCGCCGGTTCACCGATGACGTGATGCGAGGTGTTGAGTCTGTGCTGCGCCGCTTCGATCGTCCGGCGCACCCCTTCACGCACCGTGATCTTATTGGGCCCCAACAACTCGACCATCTTGGTGGTGTCGGCCCAAATCGGCCAGGCCTTGCTGCTCTCGGTGAAAACCGGTTCTTTGCCGAGCATCTCGCCGGCCATCTGGCAGTACTCCTGCGTCGTCACCGCTTCGGTTCCCCCGACGTTGACGATCTCGGCTCCGACCTTGGCGATTCCTGCCGCCGCGATGGTCTTCTCGACATAATCGTCCTCGTAGAGGGGCGTGTGGACATTACGTACACCCGGATACACGCTCACCGGTTCGCCGCGCATGATCTGATCGATCCGTTGCGTGACGCCGCCTCCTCGCGGCCCGTAGAAGGAGAAGATCCGCACAATCGCCGCAGGCAGTTGGTAGTCCGCGCTGAGATGCCTCACCAAGAACTCCGCAGCGATCTTGCTTGCCGCATAATTCTCCGCTGACGAGTGAAGGCCGTAGGGGTCGTCCTCGCGCAACGGCCGTTCGCCCTGATACGCGTAGAGGGAGCCGGTGCTGCCGTGCACGAAGGCTTCGCAGTCCCGGTACCGCCGGGCCAGGCGCCCGGTGGCGCCGGCATTGACCTCGTAGGCGTCCTTATGAGTCGGGGGCAGCACGGCATAGTTGATGACCACGTCAACCGATTCCGGTAACGGCGACAGGTCGGGATTCGCGAGGTCGAACGGGACCGGGCGGGCACCGGCTTGCTCGAGGCTTCGGCTCTGCTCCGGATCGGAGAACCGGGCGACCGCGAACACCTCGTTGTCTTTGGCCAGCTCGACGGCGACCGGGTGGGCCACCACGCCGCTGGCGCCGGTGACGAGAACGCGGCGTCCCGAGAGTTTTGTCATGTCAACCTCTTTCGGTCATGGCCGTCACCGTTGATGTGCGGCGGGCCAGCTTCGCCGCAACCACCCGCAGCCGCATGGCGATGCCCTGAGGCAACGGGGCGCTGATGTCTTCGCGGAGGCGGGTCACCGTGGAAGACTTGATGCGCCAGTGCCCGTCGGTCTTGTCGTATGTTTCGTGATAGTGGCCGTAGCCATGAAGTGTCACTGCCGGAATCAAGCGCACCACGTCGTCGAACGCCCACACGCCTGTCGCCGTGGTCGCCGAGGTCAAGGTGATCTCGGGCGCGTAGACCCGGTGCACGGTAGGTTGCGACCGCTTGCCCAGAGTTCGGCGGACATAGACCACGAACTCGTCCGCGCCGACCGTGTGCCTGCCGCCCGCGCCGGCGATCACACTGGTGAAGCCGTCGTCGAAGAGTCCGCGCCACGCGTCCCAATCCTTGGCGTCGAGGTACCGGCAATACCTGGCCTTCAATTGCTTGATGGCCTCGATCTCGAGCAGTGTCGCGCCGTCTTCCATCCGTTGGTCCTTGATACGACGCTCAGCAACTATCGCCTGTAGCCACGGTCGCCGGAACGCTGTCGGCGTCATAGCCGCCCATGAACTCGATCGGTACGCCGCCCATGGTGCAGAAGAAGAGGTTGACCCCCGGTACGTCGCCGAAGAGCACCGTGACGTCGTCGGCCATCGTTCGGGCCTTGTCCTGCACTGTGTGATAGTCGTCGGTCAAAAACGACAGGGCGGCAAGCCCTTCGGGGGCGACATCGCGCAGATGCTCGGGGACGTCGAGGACCTCGACCAATCCGGCGTCACCGCTGCCGAGCATCGTCACGTCCGCGCCGTCCGACGGCGGCCAACCCAGCGTCGTCTCCAGCACCTCACCGGGAACGCGGAACTGCGTCTGGATCTCCATACCGACCACATCGGTGAGGAACTGGATGAACGTGCTCGCCGAATGGCTGCGCATGACGACATGG
>LZSH01000218.1 GCA_001665255.1 Mycobacteriaceae bacterium 1482268.1
TGCGGGCTGCGCTCGGCGGCAACTGCCACGCCGCGATCTCCGGCGGTGCGCCGCTGGGCGCGCGGCTCGGCCACTTCTATCGCGGCGTCGGGGTGACCATCTACGAGGGCTATGGCCTGACCGAGACCAGCGCGGCCATCACCGCCAACCAGGTCAACGACGTCAAGGTGGGCTCGGTCGGAAAACTGTTGCCGGGCAACAGCATGCGGCTCGACGACGACAACGAGCTGCTGGTGCGCGGCGGCGTGGTGTTCGCCGGCTACTGGCACAACGAGGAGGAGACCAACGCCGTCTTCACCGACGGCTGGTTCCACACCGGCGATCTCGGGGCCATCGACGACGACGGCTTCCTGACCATCATCGGCCGCAAGAAGGAGATCATCGTCACCGCGGGCGGCAAGAACGTCGCCCCCGCCATCCTCGAGGACCGGCTACGGGCCCATCCGCTGATCAGCCAGGCGATGTGTGTCGGCGACGCGAAGCCGTTCATCGCCGCGCTCATCACGATCGACCCCGAGGCGTTCCCCGGCTGGAAGGAGCGCAACGGCAAGAACGCCGATGCGACGGTCGCCGACCTGGCCGACGACCCGGACCTCGTCGCCGAGATCGACCTGGCCGTCAAAGAAGCCAACCAGGCGGTGTCGAAAGCGGAGGCGATCCGCAAGTTCAGCATCCTGCCCGTCGACTTCACCGAGGACACCGGCGAACTGACGCCGACCATGAAGGTCAAGCGCAAGGTGGTGGCGGAGAAGTTCGCCTCCGACATCGAGGGCCTCTACAGCTGACCGCCGAAAGGTAGGGAAACACCCGATTTCTTGGGTGCATATACGCACTTAGCGTGAGCGCATGAAAACGATATTCGCCGCGGCTGCGCTCACAGCCGCGGCGTGTGTGTCCGGGCCCGTCGCGACGGCAGCCCCCGACTGCCAGAGTTACAAGTTCACCGGTATGGGCAACATCATCGAGGACTACGGCCCAGACCTCTTCACCGGGTGGAACGCCGACGGCCGATCAGGCCGCGTCAACACACGTGACGGCTACTACTCGATGAACACCCCCGACCGCGTTCCCGAGGGCTACTCCATGAACGGGAACATCAAGGGCGGAATCGACGGGCGTCATGTCCACTTCTTTGTCACCTGGGACGACGCCGGGGTCCTCACGGGCACGACGGACGAGTTCTACGGGCAGGTGGAGAGTGAAACCGACATCAGGGGCGATCTGCGGCGCGGCGTCAACGGGCAGGGCGACCTTTGGCACTGGCAGGGTGCGGTCAAGTGCGTCGACACTGCATCCGCCGCCCCCAAGGAGGCCACCGTCGTCGCCGCGACGGACATCTACGACAAGCCCGACGGCAAGGGACAAAAGATCGGCACCCTGAATCCCGGCGAAGTGCACCCCCTGATGGAGCCCTGCCGCGACGACTGGTGCCGCGTCGGCCAAATCGAGCTCGGCGGCTACGACGGGCTGCCGAACGGCACGGCCTGGGTCTACGCCAAGGGCTATCTGACGTTCTCCTGAGTGCTAGCCGCTCAACAGGGCCTTCAGCCGGGCGGCCTGGTGGCGCCACTGCCAGTTGTCGACGACCCAGCGCCGCCCCGCGGCGCCCATCTCGGCCGCGCGCTGCGGGTCGGCCAGTATTTCGCTTATGGCACTGGCGATTTCGTCGACATCCGTGCCGT
>LZSH01000219.1 GCA_001665255.1 Mycobacteriaceae bacterium 1482268.1
TGACTCCGGCGGCACGATCGGCGCCCAGATGCGTCGGCTCGGCGACGGCGTCGACTGGAGCCGCGACCGGTTCACCATGGACGACGGTCTGTCCCGCGCCGTGCGCACCATCTTCAAGCGGCTCTATGACGCCGGGCTGATCTACCAGGCCGAGCGGCTGGTGAACTGGTCGCCGGTGTTGGAGACCGCCATCTCCGACCTCGAGGTGTCCTACTCCGAGGTCGAGGGCGAGCTGGTGTCGTTTCGCTACGGATCTCTGGACGACGCCGAACCCCACATCGTGGTGGCGACGACCCGCGTCGAGACAATGCTGGGCGACACCGCGATCGCGGTGCATCCCGACGACGAACGGTATCGACATCTGGTCGGCACGACGCTGCCCCACCCCTTCGTCGACCGCGAAATGATCATCGTCGCCGACGAGCACGTCGATCCCGAATTCGGCACCGGCGCAGTCAAAGTCACTCCCGCGCACGACCCGAACGACTTCGAGATCGGCCTGCGGCACAAGCTGCCGATGCCGTCCATCATGGACGTCAAAGGTCGAATCGCCGATACCGGAACACAATTCGACGGGATGGACCGGTTCGACGCGCGTGTTGCGGTCCGTGAGGCGCTGGCCGCCCAGGGCAGGATCGTCGAGGAGAAGCGGCCGTATCTACACAGCGTCGGGCATTCCGAGCGCAGTGGTGAACCGATCGAGCCTCGGCTGTCGCTGCAGTGGTGGGTCAAGGTCGAGTCGCTGGCCAAGGCCGCCGGCGACGCGGTACGCAACGGGCACACCGTCATTCACCCGCCGAGCCTGGAACCGCGATGGTTCGGGTGGGTCGACAACATGCACGACTGGTGCATCTCGCGTCAGCTGTGGTGGGGCCACCGAATCCCGATATGGCACGGACCAGGCGGCGAGACCGTGTGCGTCGGACCCGACGAAACGCCGCCGGAAGGTTGGGACCAGGATCCCGACGTGCTGGACACCTGGTTCTCGTCAGCGCTGTGGCCGTTCTCCACGATGGGCTGGCCCGAGCACACCCCGGAACTGGCCAAGTTCTATCCGACCACCGTGCTCGTCACCGGCTACGACATCCTGTTCTTCTGGGTCGCCAGGATGATGATGTTCGGCCAGTTCGTGGCCGACGACCCGGCGATCACGCAGGACGGCTCGCGCGGGCCTCAGGTGCCGTTCGAAAACGTCTTCCTGCATGGCCTCATCCGCGACGAGTTCGGCCGCAAGATGAGCAAGTCGCGCGGCAACGGCATCGACCCGCTGGACTGGGTCGAGATGTTCGGCGCCGACGCGCTGCGGTTCACCCTTGCCCGCGGCGCCAGCCCCGGCGGCGATCTGTCGATCGGCGAGGACCACGCGCGCGCGTCGCGCAACTTCGCCACCAAGCTGTTCAACGCGACCCGCTTTGCGCTGATGAACGGGGCCGCCCCAGCACCACTGCCCGACACCGCCGACCTCACCGACGCCGACCGGTGGATCCTGGGCCGTGCGGAAGAGGTTCGCGCAGAGGTTGATTCGGCGTTCGACAGCTATGAGTTCAGCCGCGCCTGCGAATCGCTCTACCACTTCGCCTGGGACGAGTTCTGCGACTGGTACGTCGAGTTGGCGAAGGTCCAACTGGGCCAAGAGGAGCACACGACTCACACGACAGGGGTCCTGGCTTCGGTGCTCGACACGCTGCTGAAGCTGCTGCATCCGGTGATGCCGTTCGTCACCGAGACCCTGTGGAAGGCGCTGACCGGCGGTGAATCGCTCGTCATCGCCGATTGGCCCGCCCCGTCCGGCTTCGCGGTGGATCACGTTGCGGTACAGCGCATCACCGATATGCAGAGGCTGGTCACCGAGGTGCGGCGGTTCCGCAGCGACCAGGGGTTGGCCGACCGGCAGAAGGTGCCCGCGCGATTGACCGACGTGGCAGCGGCCGACATGGATTCGCAGATTCCCGCGGTCACCTCGCTGGCGTGGCTGACGCCCGCATCGGACGATTTCGCGCCGACCGCCTCGGTGGAGGTGCGGCTGACGCGCGCCACCGTCGTCGTCGAGCTGGACACCTCGGGCACCGTCGACGTCGCCGCCGAGCGCCGTCGATTGGAGAAAGACCTGGCCGCCGCGGAGAAGGAGCTCAAAGGCACCACGGCCAAGCTCGACAACGAGGCCTTCCTGGCGAAGGCTCCCGCCGACGTCGTCGACAAGATCCGCGGCCGGCAATCGCTGGCACGCGAAGAAGTCGAGCGCATCACGACGAGGCTGGCGTCTCTGAAATGACATCGGAGAAATGACATCGGAGCCGCTTGGCCCGCGACCTGGCACGGAGGACATCCCGACGCCGGACGAGATCGCCTCGTTGCTGCAGGTCGAGCACATTCTCGATCAGCGCTGGCCCGAGACCAAGCTCGACCCAAGCACGGCGCGCATCTCGGCGCTGCTGGAGCTGCTCGGCTCGCCCCAGCACGGCTACCCGTCGATCCACATCGCGGGTACCAACGGCAAGACCTCGGTGGCGCGGATGGTCGACGCACTGCTGACCGCCTTGCACCGGCGCACCGGCCGCACGACGAGTCCTCACCTGCAATCGGCCGTCGAGCGCATCGCTATCGACAACAAGCCGATCACGCCTGCCCGCTACGTGGCGACCTACGAGGAGATCGAACCGTTCGTCGAGCTGGTGGACAAACAGTCCGAAGCCGCAGGCGGCCCCGCGATGAGCAAGTTCGAGGTGGTCACCGCGATGGCGTTCGCCGCCTTCGCCGACGCGCCCATCGACGTCGCGGTCGTCGAGGTGGGGATGGGCGGTCGCTGGGACGCCACCAATGTGATCGACGCGCCCGTCGCCGTCATCACCCCGATCGGTGTCGACCACACCGAATACCTGGGCACCGAGATCGCCGACATCGCCGCGGAGAAGGCGGGAATCATCGTCCGGCAGAACCACGACTTAGTGCCCGAGGGCACGGATCTGAGCACCGTGGCGGTGATCGGCAGGCAGGTGCCCGAGGCCATGGAGGTGGTGCTCGCCGAAGCCGTGCGGGCCGACGCCGCGGTCGCGCGCGAGGATTCCGAGTTCGCGGTGCTGAGCCGCCAAGTGGCGATCGGCGGCCAACTCCTCGAACTGCAGGGCCTCGGCGGGGTGTACTCCGAGATCTTCTTGCCGCTGCACGGCGAACATCAGGCCCACAACGCCGTCATCGCGCTGGCCGCGGTCGAAGCGTTCTTCGGTGCGGGGGCGGATCGGCAGCTCGACGTCGACGCGGTGCGCGCCGGTTTCGCGGCCGCCGTCAGCCCCGGCCGCCTGGAACGGATGCGAAGCGCGCCAACGGTTTTCATCGATGCCGCGCACAACCCGGCGGGCGCAGCAGCGCTGGCGCAGACGCTGACCGAAGAGTTTGACTTCCGTCTGCTGGTCGGCATCGTGTCGGTGATGGCCGATAAGGACGTCGACGGCATCCTGGCCGCACTCGAGCCGGCTTTCGACCAGATCGTGGTGACCCACAACGGTTCGCCGCGTGCGCTCGACGTGGAAAGCCTGGCGATGCGGGCCGAGGAGCGATTCGGCCCGGAGCGGGTGATCGCCGCGCCGACGTTGCCCGATGCCATCGAGACGGCGACCGCTCTCGTCGAGGAGGCAGGCAGCGACGGCGAAGCCCTGTCCGGCAGCGGCATTGTCATCACGGGCTCGGTCGTCACCGCGGGCGCGGCCCGCACGTTGTTCGGGCGGGATCCGGCATGAGCGAACAGACCGATCCGCCGTCGGACGGGCCCGCCGCGCCGGATCCGTGGAAGAGCTTCCGCGGGGTGATGGCAGGCACCCTGATTCTCGAAGCCATCGTGGTGCTGCTTGCGCTGCCGGTCGTGTCGATGGCCGACAACGGGCTCACGGTGCTCACCGGCTCGTATCTGATCGGCCTGGCCGTCGTGCTGATCCTGTTGGCCGGAATACAGGGCCGGCCGTGGGCGATCTGGGTCAATCTCGCCGTCCAGGTGGTGCTCATCGCCGGATGGGCCTTCTCGGGGGCCGTCGGCTTCATCGGCCTGGTCTTCGCCGCTGTGTGGCTGCTCATCCTCTACCTGCGCAGCGAAGTGCGGCGCCGTGAGCAGCGCGGCCTGCTGCCAGGACAGCAACCGCCGCCCGAATGATTCCGGCGGTTTTCCTGGACCGGACGGTTGCGCAGGTACGCTGTCGGCCGTGACTGAGCGGACCCTGGTGTTGATCAAGCCCGACGGCGTCAAGCGCCGCCTGATCGGCGAGGTCGTCAGCCGTATCGAGCGCAAGGGCCTGTCGATCGCGGCCCTGGAGATGCGCGACGTCGGTGACGACCTGGCCCGCAAGCATTACGCCGAGCATGACGGCAAGCCGTTCTTCGACTCGCTGCTGGAATTCATCACCTCAGGGCCGGTTGTCGCTGCGATCGTCGAGGGTCCGCGTGCCATCGCGGCCTTCCGCCAGCTCGCCGGCGGGACCGACCCCGTAGAGAAGGCGGCTACCGGTTCCATCCGCGGTGACCTGGCACTTGTCACCCAGGAGAACCTCGTGCACGGGTCGGATTCGCCCGAATCGGCTGCCCGCGAAATCGAACTCTGGTTCCCCGGCCGATAGCGGAGTAGTCCAGCCTGGTCCGTCGAGGACTGCTGGTATGGGATACTGGCTGCGGGTAGCCGGCTGTACACCAGGGCCGGATGCCCGAATGAAGACTTAGACGAGCGCGACCACCGCTCACCCGTGGTGTGGCGCCGACCGTCCCAGCCATCATTCAGCCAGGCACCGGGCGCATTCGGAAGCGAACCGCTCGGAGCGAGACCACAACATGCCCGGGAGTAACCCGCCCGGGCCAATAGCGGAAGCCCTCGCGTGGCCGCGTCGACACGACGCGCCCGGGGGCTTGAGGAGAATACGTGGCCGACGATGCATCCACAGAAGACATATCGGAAGAGACTCAGGAGCCCCAGGCCCAGCCCGACGGGCTGACGGCCGTGGCGCAGGATCCGGACGGATCCGCGGAGTCTGTCGAGGATCAGCCCGCCGACGGCGCTGAACCGGACGCTCGGTTGATCGTCGAAACGACCGAGACCGTCGTCGAACGCGCTGAATACATGCCGCTGTTCGTGGCACCGCAGCCCGTCACGTTCGAACCGGACGACGACGACGATGACGACGAAGACGACGACGGCGGTCCGGAATCCGATGACGACCAGGTCGAGCGGCCGAACAGGCGCCGTCGGCGCGGACGCCGTGGCCGTGGCCGCGGCCGGGGCGAGCAGAACGGAGACGATTCGGGCGAGGACTCCGACGAAGGGCAATCCGGCGGCCAATCCGACGATTCCTCCGACGACTCCGACGACGACAACGGCGAGGACGACTCGACTGGCGGGGACACCGCGACCAGGCGCCGCCGTCGGCGTCGCCGGCGCAAAAGTGGAGCCGGAGAAGACGGCGACGCTTCGCCCGACGATCCGCCAAATACCGTCGTCCACGAACGTGCCGGGCGGCCGGACAAGGACAAAGACAAGGACAACAACGAGATCCAGGGCATCTCGGGGTCTACCCGCCTGGAGGCCAAGCGCCAGCGCCGCCGTGACGGCCGCGACGCCGGCCGGCGCAGGCCGCCCATCCTGAGCGAGGCCGAATTCCTGGCCCGCCGCGAGGCCGTCGAACGCGTCATGGTGGTGCGCGACAAGGTGCGCACGGAGCCGCCGCACGAGGGCGCCCGCTACACCCAGATCGCGGTACTCGAGGACGGGGTGGTCGTCGAACACTTCGTGACATCGGCCGCGTCGGCATCGCTGGTCGGCAACATCTACCTGGGCATCGTGCAGAACGTGCTGCCGTCGATGGAGGCCGCGTTCGTCGACATCGGCCGGGGCCGCAACGGTGTGCTCTACGCCGGCGAAGTGAACTGGGAGGCAGCAGGACTCGGCGGCGCGAACCGCAAGATCGAACAGGCGCTGAAGCCCGGCGACTACGTCGTCGTTCAGGTCAGCAAGGATCCGGTAGGGCACAAGGGCGCCCGACTGACCACGCAGGTTTCGCTGGCGGGCCGCTACCTGGTCTACGTACCGGGCGCGTCGTCCACCGGAATCAGCCGCAAGCTGCCCGACACCGAGCGCCAGCGCCTCAAAGATATTCTGCGCGAAGTGGTTCCGTCGGATGCCGGCGTGATCATCCGCACCGCCTCAGAGGGTGTCAAGGAAGACGACATCCGGTCCGACGTCAGCAGACTGCAGGAACGCTGGTCGCAGATCGAGGCCAAGGCCGCCGAAACCAAGGCGAAGGCAGCCGGTGCCGCGGTCGCGCTCTATGAAGAGCCCGACGTGATCGTCAAGGTCATCCGCGACTTGTTCAACGAAGACTTCTCGGGGCTGATCGTGTCCGGCGACGAGGCATGGAACACCATCAATGACTACGTCAATTCCGTTGCGCCCGACCTTGTTCCGCGGTTGACGAAGTACCAGCCGGCCAGCAGTGACGGGCCCGACGTATTCGCGGTCCACCGCATCGACGAACAACTGGCCAAGGCGATGGACCGCAAGGTCTGGCTGCCGTCGGGTGGCACACTCGTCATCGACCGCACGGAAGCGATGACCGTCGTCGATGTCAACACGGGCAAGTTCACCGGCTCGGGCGGCAATCTCGAGCAGACCGTCACCCGCAACAACCTGGAAGCCGCCGAGGAAATCGTGCGGCAGCTGCGGTTGCGGGACATCGGCGGCATCGTCGTCATCGACTTCATCGACATGGTGCTCGAGTCCAACCGTGATCTGGTGCTGCGCAGGCTGACCGAGGCGCTGGCCCGCGACCGCACACGCCATCAGGTCTCCGAGGTGACGTCGCTGGGTCTTGTTCAGCTCACGCGAAAGCGTCTCGGTACCGGTCTGGTCGAGGCCTTCTCCACGCCGTGCCCGCACTGCGCGGGCCGCGGCATCCTGTTGCACGCCGACCCTGTCGACTCGGCACCGGCCGGCGGCCGCAAGTCAGAGTCCGGGCGGCGCGGCAAGCGCGGCAAGAAGGGCGGCCGCGGCGAGGACGTTGCCGTCGCGAAGGTGCCGGTGCACCATGCAGGCGAGCACCCGATGTTCAAGGCGATGGCCGCGGCGAACGGCAAGCACGACGACTCCTCCGACGACGAGGGCGGTGACGACGCCAAGAAGGCGGCCGAGGAAGTCGCCGAGTCCGACACCGAGACGATCAAGCAGGCAGTCGTCGAATCCGCCGATGCAGAGCTCGAAGATGACGACCTCGACGAGGATGAGGATTACGACGACTCGGATGAGGACGACTCCGACGAGGACGACTCCGACGAGGACGACGACGACGAGATCGACCTGGACGAGGACGATGAGGAAGACAGCCTCGACGACGACATCGAGGTCATCGACTCCGACGATTCGGACGATGACGACTCGGACGAGGACGACGACGAGTCGGACGATGACGAGGATGACGAAGACGACGATGACGAAGACGACGACGTTCCGGCCGCCCGTCCCGTCGGCAGGCATCGTCGCCGTGCCGCTGCCAGGCCCGCAGGACCGCCCATCCACGACTGACCGACTGCCGTGACCTGCGGTGATTTGACCCTGGCGCCGCGTCTCACGTACCCTTGACCAGTTGTCTTTCGGCCAGTGCCGAGGACAGCGGGCCCACCGCGGCTCCGCACCCCAGACCCGCTCGCGCACCAACGGGTAGCGCGACGCCCCGAGAAGCATGGAGCACGAAACGTATGGCGACGTATGCAATCGTCAAGACCGGCGGCAAGCAGTACAAGGTCGCCGTCGGTGACGTGGTCAAGGTCGAGAAGCTCGACGGCGAGCCAGGGGCCACCGTCTCGCTGCCTGTCGCCCTCGTCGTGGACGGGGCCAACGTCACCAGCGACGCCAAGGACCTCGCGAAGGTCGCCGTCACCGGCGAAGTGCTCGAGCACACCAAGGGCCCCAAGCTCCGCATCCACAAGTTCAAGAACAAGACCGGCTATCACAAGCGCCAGGGCCACCGTCAGCAGCTGACGGTCCTCAAGGTCACCGACATCAAGTAGTAGGGGAGCGAACAGATGGCACACAAGAAGGGCGCTTCCAGCTCGCGCAACGGTCGTGACTCCGCCGCCCAGCGGCTCGGCGTCAAGCGGTTCGGCGGTCAGGTCGTCAAGGCCGGCGAGATCATCGTCCGCCAGCGCGGCACCCACTTCCATCCCGGCGTGAACGTCGGCCGCGGCGGCGATGACACGTTGTTCGCCAAAGCTGCCGGCGCCGTCCAGTTCGGCGTCAAGCGTGGACGCAAGACCGTCAACATCGTGGAGCCGGCGGCCTCGGAGGCCTAGCCCTCGCGTCGAGATCGACGTTTTGGCGCGGGTTTCTCGCACTTTTGCGCCCAAATGTTCGTTTCGGCGAGAGGAGGATTAGCCGATGCCCCGGTTCGTCGACCGCGTCGTCATTCACGCGCGAGCGGGCAACGGCGGCAACGGCTGCGCCTCGGTCCATCGCGAGAAGTTCAAGCCGCTCGGGGGCCCCGACGGCGGAAACGGCGGACGTGGCGGCAGCGTCGTCCTCGTCGTGGACCCGCAGGTGCACACCCTTCTCGACTTCCATTTTCACCCGCATGTCGTCGCGCCGTCCGGCAAGCAGGGCGCGGGCAGCAACCGTGACGGCGCCGCGGGCGCAGACCTCGAGGTCAAGGTGCCCGACGGCACCGTCGTCCTCGACGAGCGCGGCAGGCTGCTGGCCGACTTGGTCGGTGCGGGCACACGGTTCGAAGCAGCCGCGGGCGGTCGAGGAGGCCTCGGCAACGCCGCGCTGGCCTCCCGCGCCCGCAAGGCGCCCGGTTTCGCGTTGCTGGGCGAGAAGGGCCAGGCCCGTGACCTCACACTCGAGCTGAAGACCGTCGCCGACGTCGGCTTGATCGGCTTTCCGTCCGCGGGCAAGTCATCACTGGTCTCGGCGATCTCGGCGGCCAAACCGAAGATTGCGGACTATCCGTTCACCACGTTGGCCCCCAACCTCGGCGTCGTCTCGGCGGGTGAGCAGACCTTCACCGTCGCCGACGTGCCGGGTTTGATCCCCGGCGCGTCCGAGGGCCGCGGCCTCGGCCTGGATTTCCTGCGGCACATCGAGCGATGCGCGGTGCTGGTGCACGTTGTCGACTGCGCCACTCTCGAACCGGGCCGCGACCCGATCTCCGACATCGATGCGCTGGAAGCCGAGCTTGCCGCGTACACGCCCACGCTGCAGGGTGATTCGACGTTGGGTGACCTGGCCGAGCGGCCGCGGGCGGTGGTGCTCAACAAGATCGACGTACCCGAAGCCCGTGAACTGGCCGACTTCGTCCGCGAAGAGGTGCAACGACGCTACGGCTGGCCGGTTTTCGAGGTGTCCACGGTGAGCCGAGAAGGATTGCGGCCGTTGACGTTCGCGCTGTGGGACCTGGTGTCCAGGTGGCGTGTCGCGCAACCCGAGGTCGTGCCGCGGCGACCGGTGATCCGGCCGATACCGGCCGACGAGAGCGGCTTCACCGTGGAGTCCGACGGTGACGGCGGATTCGTGGTCCACGGTGTGCGTCCCGAACGCTGGGTCGCGCAAACCGATTTCACCAACGACGAAGCTGTCGGCTATCTCGGTGACCGCCTTGCCCGCCTCGGCGTCGAGGACGAATTGCTGCGGCTGGGCGCCAAACCCGGATGTGCGGTCACCATTGGTGACATGACCTTCGACTGGGAGCCGCAGACGCCCGCGGGCGTCGATGTGCCGATGTCTGGTCGGGGCACCGATGCACGGCTGGAGCAGACCGACCGGGTCGGCGCCGACGAGCGGAAACGGGCGCGCAAGCAACGCCGGGAGCAGCAGCCGTGAGCATGCACCGCGACGCCGTCCGGACCGCGCGCAGCGTCGTCGTCAAGATCGGCACGACCGCGCTCACGACACCGTCCGGTGTATTCGATGCCGGCCGGCTGGCCACCCTGGCCGACGCGATCGAGGCGCGGATGAAGGCGGGGTCCGACGTCGTGATCGTCTCGTCGGGGGCGATTGCCGCGGGAATGGAGCCGCTGCGGCTGACCAAGCGACCCGCCGACCTGGCGACCAAGCAGGCCGCGGCAAGCGTCGGCCAGGTCGCGCTGATCAACTCGTGGAACACCGCGTTCGCGCGGTACCAGCGCACGGTCGGGCAGGTGCTGCTGACCGCGCACGACATCTCGATGCGGGTGCAGCACACCAACGCCCAGCGCACACTCGACCGGTTGCGCGCGCTGCATGCGGTCGCGATCGTCAACGAGAACGATACGGTCGCCACCAACGAGATCCGCTTCGGTGACAACGACCGGCTGTCCGCGCTCGTCGCTCATCTTGTCGGTGCCGACGCCCTGATCCTGCTGTCGGATATCGACGGCCTCTACGACGGCGATCCCCGCAAGGCACCCAAGGACGATCCGGCGCGGTTCATCCCGGAGGTCGCAGGGCCGGCCGACCTCGACGGTGTCATCGCGGGCCGGGGCAGTCACCTCGGCACCGGCGGGATGGCGTCGAAGCTGTCGGCGGCGCTGCTGGCCTCCGATGCGGGTGTGCCGGTGCTGCTGGCCGCCGCATCCGACGCCGCGACCGCGCTGGCCGACGCATCGGTCGGCACGGTCTTCGCTCCCAGACCCGAACGGATGTCGGCGCGGCGGTTCTGGGTGCGCTATGCCGCGGAGTCGGCGGGTGCGCTGATCCTCGACGATGGTGCGGTGCGTGCGGTGGTGAAACAGCGCCGGTCGCTGTTGCCCGCGGGTATCACGGCCGTGTCGGGGCGCTTCCACGGTGGGGATGTGGTTGAACTGCGCGGTGCCGACGAGACGATGGTGGCCCGCGGCGTGGTGGCCTACGACGCCGCGGAACTCGCGACGATGCTCGGCAGGTCGACCTCGGAGCTGCCCGCCGAAATGCGCCGTCCCGCCGTACATGCCGACGATCTTGTCGCCGTTTTCTAGCGAATCACGCGCTGGCGACCGGATGGATCTGGAGGTCGCAAGCAGAGATCGTCACCCAGATGTTCTGCGTGTCGGTGTTGTCCGGTGGGGTGACGCGCAGCGATGTGTAGGTCGGGCAGGAGTTGCCGTCAGCGTCCACGGCTTCACCTTCGAGCACTGCGTATGCGGAGTGCTCACGCGTCAGCGTGACTGTCGGCAGCATGTAGGAATCGCTTGGTAGACCGCCCATGTAACCGCGCAATGTCCGCTCGGCAGAGATTCGCGGCCCGCCGTCCCTGGTGTCGACTCCGGGGTACCCAGTCACGGTGCACGGCGGCGAGTACGACGCGAGTTCGAACGTGAGCTGGACAGTGCGGTGAGTCGCGGCGGCTTTCGTCGAGGGTTCGGAACCGACCACGACTTGCCCCGACATGCACGGCTGCGGAGCGTCATCGGCGTGCGCGCTTGACGAGTTGATGATTGCTGCCGCGCCTAGCGTTGCGGCGGCCAGTGCGGTACGCGCCCTTCTCATGACGCTTTCAGCGTGTAGGAGTCGCGCGACACCTTGAAGGACTTCCCGGTCTTGTCGTCGGTGCATGCCACTGCCGAGGGTTCAACCGCACAGGTGATGGTGCCCATCGATCGGCGGTCGCCGTAGCCGACGGTCGGTGGTGCGTACTGCCCGCTGAAGAAGAGTTGACTCATCACGAACCCAAAGCACGGCGCTTGGTCTTCAGCGAGCTGTAAATCCTCGCCTCCCGGTTCGCCGATCGCGCCGGGCACATTTGCTGCGGGGCAGTCGTCGGTCGACGGGGCGACCCAGCTGTGTTCCTTCACCTTGCACCAGGCATACGCCGAGCCGTCCAGGTTCCAGTTTCTGAGTCCGTCGGGCAACATCGGCTGCCAAATCGGAACGGGACCGCACGTG
>LZSH01000220.1 GCA_001665255.1 Mycobacteriaceae bacterium 1482268.1
GGTGGCGATGGCTCGATGTAAATCCGCTGATTGTCCCGGGGGAGAACCCGTTCTACCGGACTGAGACCGTACTCGCGGTAGGCTTCTCGCTGTGACGGAGCCGACAGCAAACGAGCGCGACGAAACATCGGCCTCGGAGCCGACGGGAAGCAAGCGCGACGAAACCGCGGCCTCGGACCCGTCAGAGCGCGTCAAGAGCAAACACTCGGCGTCCGCGGGTCCGGGCGCTGTCGTTCGGTGGCTGTCTGCGGCCGCGTTGGTTGTCGCCTTGGCTGCGTTGGGCGCCGGGGTGTGGGCGTTGCTTCGAACTTCGTCAAGCAACAGTCCCGCGCCGCCCCCGAGCGCGCAGCAAATCGCCGACGCGAAGACAAAGGCGTGCGGCGCGTACAAAACGGCGAGTGCCGCGGTGAAATCAAACAACAATGCCGACCCGGGTTCTGAACCCAAAGCCGCGGCCGCGAATGCTCGCCTGGCACTGGTTCTCGCGCATTTCTATCTATTGGAACGGCTCGACCCGGCGACCCCCGCACCGCTTGCCGACGCGATTCGCAAATACGCGGACAATCTCGAGGAATCCATGATCCTTGTGCTCGGCGGGGCGGCCGGCGATGACCCAGCCGTGTCCGGCCGCGTCCAGGAGCTGGAGCCGCTGAATAACCAAATCATTGAATTATGTAAGTAGCCGACCCCCGGTTCTCGCCGTCGCATCGGCGCCGGAGGAAAGGCAGTCGCGATACCCGACTAGTTTGCCCCAATACCGAATCTTCGGTTCGAGGGTTGCTCGGCGAGTGAGGCAGGAGGGTAGCTACAGGCAAACGATTCGTTATCAGCTATCGTCCAGGAATTGCCCAGATTTGTGGGCGACCCGGGGAGGAAAGAAGATGGTTCGTGCTGTTAACGCTGCTGTCATCGTAGTTTTATCGATAGGCACGGCGGGGTGTGGTGGTGGAAGTAATGCGCCGACAACTGTGACGGTCCATGACACTCCAACGTCGTCGGCGTTCGCGACGAGTTCGCCTTTGGCGCCAGCTCCGACAACCTCAGCCGGACCGGAGCAGACCTGGACGATGCCGGACCTACGGGGCCGAAACCTTCAGGACGCCCAAGACACCATTCAGCAGCTCACCAACAATCAGGTGTTCATGACGGGCTCGACTGACCTGACGGGGCAAGCGAGAAATCAGATCATGGACCGCAACTGGCAAGTCTGCACCTCAACCCCGGCGCCCGGTGAAACCTTCACCAAGACAACGTCGATCGACTTCGGTGTGGTCCGGATCGACACCGAAACCTGCCCCTAGCGCGAACCCACCGGTCAGCTGACCTTGCGTCAGGTCTGGCAGTACTCGGTATGGAACGCGGCGTCTGACGGCTCGATCGTGACGTATTGGGGTCCTTCACCGCCGCCGCTGGTGATCTTGGCGTCACTGGTCCCGCTGAGGCTATTAAGCCGAGTCCACATGCAGTTATATCCCCCCGGCCGTGGGATTGCCGTATAGGTGCCAGGTTGGAGGTCTATACCAACTCGGAAGGTGCCATCGCCGGGGATCATGTTAGACGGGCCAGCAGGCGTCGATGACGTAGTTGGGGGCGTCGAGGCTTAAGGCGTAACGGTCTTCCGTCTTCGTTGGGGTTCCCGCAAGTCCGTCGAACGGCGGCGCGAGCGCGCTTAGCGCGAACCGAGGCTCGTAAGCCTCACTTTCTGATTGCCAGCTTCGCCAACTCACTGGTCAATCGGTTCGACGATTTTGCCGAAAAAGAGAGCAATCTTGAGCGGTACCTGCAATTCTCCTGGAAGCCGCCTGTGGCGGTGAGGGTTGGCGAAGGGAGGAGCAAAGATCAAATGAAAAGGATCATTCCGGGGTTCGCTGCTGGCGGGGTGCTTGCTGGGGTAGCGCTCGGGTTGGCAGGCCCAGCAATGGCAGATCCCCTCAGCGGCCCCCACACCGCCACGGTGATCGAGGGCGGAAGAATCTTCCAGCCCGGTGTGACGAAGACCTTCACATTTACTCCGTGCGGTCCAGATTGCACCCATCTCCAAACTGAGGGGACATTGGCGGCTGATTTGCATCTGCAAGGCGGGAGTTGGGTCGGGACTTATTCAGGTCCAAGCGGCAATTGCACAGTCACACTGGATAATTCGCTTGTGTACAGGGACAGCTGCACGGCAGGCGTGGCCTGGCAGGTCGCTTAGGGTGTGGCTCGGTCCCGCCACCCTTTGGGGGGCGGATGGCGGGCCAAGGAGATCGGTTTGTGTAGCGGGCATTCCGGTCCTTTTCGACGTCAGCGGTCGCCATTCAGTTTTCCCAGTTCCCCCGTCTTTTCGATGCGGTCGTAGTTGTCGGCCGCTTCGGTCAGCGCAGCGGCTAGCGCCCGCGCAGCATTGCCGGTCAACTCTTTGCCTTCGATGTCGTAGATCGAGATGAATCGGTCGACGAGGCCGTCGTTGTACTGGCAGCCGTCGATGGCTACTCCGACGCCTGCGGCGTCGTGTGTTTGGACCGTGTGAGGGAACGGGCCATCTCTCCGGCGACGGGTTCGGACCGCATGTCGGCGGTGGCGCCGAGCGGGACGGGCAACTTGGGCAAGTCGATCGTGTTCACAGCTAACGCCTTCTCGATAGAGATCGAGAACCGAGTCACTTCACCCGATTGGGCATATATCGGGCACGTGGCAGAGTAACCCCTCAAAAATATAATCTGAACTGCGGTGATACCGGTGCGCGATACTGGGATTGAACCAGTGACCTCTTCCGTGTCAGGGAAGCGCTCTCCCGCTGAGCTA
>LZSH01000221.1 GCA_001665255.1 Mycobacteriaceae bacterium 1482268.1
TGATCGACGGGCAGAAAACGTGGATCACCGACGGGCACTGGGCCGACATGGGCCTGGCCCTGATCCGAACCGATCCGTCGTCGTCGCGTCATCACGGGCTGTCGGCGTTCATCGTGCCGTTGACCTCACCGGGGATCGAGATCCGACCGATTCGCACGATCAACGAGGCGATCGAGGTCAACGAGGTCTTCTTCGATGGTGTGACGATTCCTGCCGACAGCCTGATCGGCGACCCCGGCCAGGGCTGGTCGATCATCATGGCGGGATTGGATTTCGAACGGTTCGGCATCGGCGGCAACGTCATTCTGTTGGAGTTGCTCATCGACGATCTGGTCACGGTGGCTCGGCACGGTCGCATCGACGACATTCCGGCACTGCAACACGAAGACATCCGGTACCGGGTCGCCGAGTTGGCCGTCGAGGTCGAGGTCGCGAAGGCCTTCATCGACGACCATGTGGAACGACTCGTAGCCGGCGCTGAGCAGACCGGTGACGGTTCCATCGCCAAGCTCAGTTTCGCCGAAACGTATCACCGGCTTTCGGCCTACGGCGCGCAGCTGTCGGCGATGGTCTGCACCGTCGCCGCCGATCCGGGTGTGGCGCTGGCCAAACAGCGCCTGAAAGAATGCTGGCTGTGGTCGCGTGCATACACCGTCTCCGGTGGCAGCTCTGAGATGATGCGCAACATCCTGGCCAAACGACGCCTCCTGCTGC
Organism: Mycobacteriaceae bacterium 1482268.1; assembly: GCA_001665255.1. Classification (GTDB taxonomy): domain Bacteria; phylum Actinomycetota; class Actinomycetes; order Mycobacteriales; family Mycobacteriaceae; genus Mycobacterium. Next base: position 715 of record LZSH01000221.1, read on the forward strand.
CGAGCGGGTGATGTCCGAAACCTATTGGAGCCTGGTCGAAACGGCGGCCGAGGCACACCCCGAACGCGTCGTTCTCGTCGACGACTACGGTCGCAGCTTGACGAACGCGCAGCTGCGCGATTCGGCGCAGAGCACTGCAGCGGCGTTGGCCGAACGCGGGGTTGGCGACGGTTCAGTGGTCTCCTGGCAGCTGCCAAGCACTCTGGAGACGATGGTCGTCATGGTGGCGCTGACCCGACTTGGTGCCGTGCAGAACCCCGTCCTACCCATCTGGCGGGAGAGCGAAGTTCATTTCGTCACCGAGCAACTCGCCACCGACGTGCTCATCGTCCCCGGCCGCTGGCGAGGTTTCGACCACACCGCGCTGGCGTTGAAGTTGGCCCAGGAGCGGCCGATGTCGGTCGTGGTCATCGATCACGAGGCACCGATAACCGAGTCGCTTCGCCTGCCGGTCGAAGATCCCGCCGTGCTTCCCGCGGCGCCGACGTCCGGAGAAGCTCCACGCTGGGTCTACTACTCCTCGGGCACCACCGCGGCGCCCAAGGGCGTGCGGCACTGCGATCGCTCGGTGATCGCCGGGTCGGCCGGAGTAGTAGGGATGTTCGGTGCTTCGAATACCGATGTCAATCCAATTGCGTTCCCGGTGTCGCACATAGGCGGTGCGGCGATGCTGGCGGCGAGCCTGCTCACCGGCATGCGGCTCGTGTTGTTCGATTCATTCGACCCGGTACTCACCCCGAAAGCGGTCGCGGCGCACCGGCCGACGATGCTCGGTTCGGCAACGCCGTTCTTCGTCGCCTACATGGCAGCACAGCGGGAGCACGGCACAGATCCGCTCTTCCCGGATCTACGGGGCTGCGTCGGAGGTGGCGCGCCGATCACCGCGGAACTGGGACGACAAGTGCGCGAGACGTTTCCGGTCGCCGGGGTGGCGAATTCGTGGGGACTCACCGAGTTTCCGGTCGTGACATCACCACCGCCTGACGGAGAACCGGAGGTGCTTGACCACACCGTAGGCCGTCCTGTGCCCGGGGTCTCCGTCCGCGTCGTCGACGAGAACGAACGAGAGGTCGCTCCCGGCGAGGAGGGCGAGCTGCGGCTCAAGGGTCCGCAGTGCTTCCTCGGTTATGTTGACGAGACGCTCAACGCCGATGCGTTCGACGCCGACGGTTGGTTTCGCAGCGGTGACCGGGGCCGGATCGACGCCGACGGCAACGTAGCGATCACCGGGCGCATCAAGGACGCCATCATCCGCAACGCGGAGAACATCTCGGCGCTGGAGATCGAGGGCGTGCTCGCCTCGCATCCGGCGGTGGCCGACGTCGCGGTCATCGGCGTGCCGGATCCGCGTACCGGAGAACGGGTTTGCGCAGTCGTCGTCCCGCATCCCGCCGCCGACGTCACGCTCAGCTCACTCGCGGAACACTGTCAGTCCCGCGGGCTGAGCAAGCACAAGTCTCCCGAGCGGCTCGAACTGGTAGAGGCGTTGCCCCGCAACCTCACCGGCAAGGTGTTGAAGAACGAGTTGCGCGCGCGGTTTCATTGACCGTCGAGTGTGAACCTGGCGACGAATCCGGCCGCAAAACGTCGTCAGATTCACACTCGAGCGGACGGGTCAGACCCCGATGAGCTCCTTGAGGTTGCCGCCCATTATCCGCGCGGTGGTGTCCTCGGGTAGGTCCTCGAGTTCCTTGACGAAATCCACCGGTTCGGCGAGACCTTCCGGATGCGGGTAGTCCGAACCGAACATAACGCGGTCGGCACCCAGGACATCGATGAGGTGCGACATGTCCTCTTCGTGAAACGGGTTGACCCAGACGTGCTTGCGGAAGACGTCGCTGGGATGCTCGCTGAAGTCGTACGGCCGCTTGCGGTACACGCGGTCGAAGACGTCCAACAGACGGTGCGCCCACGATCCGCCGTTTTCGACCACCCCGATGCGCACCCCGGGAAAGCGCTCGAACACTCCGTGAGCGATGAACGCGGCGAGGGTATCGAAGATATTCCGGCTCTCCTCGTAGATGAAACCCCGCAGCTTGCTCAGCGCGAACCCGTTGAATTCCGCTGGGTCCTCCCAGTCGTCGACGTAGCGCTCATAGCCCGAGTCCGAATTGTGCATTTGCACCGAGATGCCCGAAGACTCGACCAGCCGCCAGAAGTCGTCGAATTCCGGCAGCGCCGCCGACCGCGAAGTGCCGTCTTCGCGCGGGACGGGTGCCGGACGGATCAGAACCGTCCTGGCGCCGTTCTGCAGGCACCATTCGAGTTCCTTTACGCCCAGTGCGGGATCGTTGAGTGAGATGGCGGGCACGGGAAAAATCCGGTTTTGGTAGTTGAACGTCCAGTCCTCGAGCAGCCAGCGGTTGAACGCATGCGTGACCGCGTGGGTGAGTTCGGTGTCGGTCTTCGTGCGCTCCTCGAGCATGCCGGCGGTGGTGGGGAACATCACGGCGCCGTCCACGCCTTGACGGTCCATCAACGCCAGGCGCAGGTCGGGACGGCGGAACTCGTCCGGACAGCGTATTGGCTCGGCGAGCTCCCGTAGCGTCTTGCCTTCTGGATTTATGCCCCGGAAGTAGTCGGCCCACGCGCCGGGAGTGGGGATCACCTCGTAGGTCGGGTTAGGGATTGTTTCGGTGATGACACCGAGGATCTGCAGCTTCTTGCGACCGTTCACGTCGACGAATTTCAGCGCCTCCGAGTACTTCTCCGGCAGGTATCGCGTGTAGGCGTCGACGGTTTCGTACATGTGGTTGTCGGCATCCCACACCTCGAACGCCTTGGGCTCGGTCATCGTCAATTCCTCTCCGATCCAGCAAGGACGCGTCACGACGGGACGGCAACGTCGCTATCCTAAAACGAGAGGATACATTCTCGCGCTGAAACGGTGGGCCCCGGACTCACTCGGCCGCCACGGCGGCGACTTCCGGGATGCGGTCGATGACGAGGTGCGGTTCCTTGTCCGGCAGGACGACCTGGAGATGGTCGATGGCGAGCCGACGGAGGGCGTCGCAGGTCTCGGCGAACGACCGGGCATCGGTATACATAGTGGATGCGACCGTGTACAGGCTGTCGGGCGATCGACCATGCGATTCGGCCGCGCGTCGCAGCGTCGTGACCAGTTCGGTCAGCCGGTTGACCGACATCGGCGCGGCGATCCACCCGTCCCCGATGCGCACAGCGCGGTCGATCGCCCTGGCGGAATGCCCGCCCACCAGGATCGGTATCGGGCGTTGCACGGGTTGCGGACGCGGATCCATTGGGGCGAAATCGTAGAACTGTCCGTGGAATTCGACGTAGGACTCAGTTGCGCACCACAGTTGGCGCAACAGCGCGATGTGTTCCTCGGTGCGGGCGCCGCGACGATCCCACGGCATACCCATCGCGGTGGCTTCCTCTTGCAGCCAGCCGATGCCGACTCCGTAGGTCAACCGCCCGCCCGACAATGCGTCCAGCGTGGCCAGTTGTCTGGCGTTGGCCACGGGGTTGCGCAACGGAAGGACGGCGACCGAAGTGCCCAGGCCGATCGTCGTCGTCTGACCCGCAACCCATGCCAATGTCGTCATCATCTCGTAGTTCGGTGCGAGGTTGTCCGACAGCCAACCGTCGGCAACCGGGCTCGGCTCTCGCCCTAGCACGTAGGGCGAGGTGACGTGGTAAGGCAACACGATGTGGTCGACAGCCCACAGCCGGGAGAATCCGTGTCCTTGCGCGGCGTGCGCGAAATCACCGATGAATGACGGCGATGCCGAGGGTCCTGTGTGTGGGAGGACAAGTCCCAACTCCATGGCGCCGGCTCCTACAGATTGGTGTAGTGGCCGCCGTCGACGCCGAGCGTGTGACCGGTGACGTAGCGCGCTTGAGGGCCGACCAGGAAGGCGACAGCGGAGCCGATATCGCGTTCCGGATCGCCGATGCGTCCCAACGGAATACGACGAGCCAGGCGCGCCTCCATGGCGGGTTCCGCCTCGATTGCGGCGGTCATAGCCGGCGAATACGCCAGGGGCGATACGACGTTGACCGTGATCGCATGGGGAGCCCACTCCCGCGCCAGGCTCTTGGCGAAACCGCGCAGCGCACCCTTCATCGTGGAATAGAGCGGCAACGTCGCGCTGCCTTCGATACCTGCCGGTGAGGTCATGACGATGAATGTGCCGCCGCGTTCCTTGAGCGCCTCGAAGGCGGCGGTGGCGCAGTGGTGTGCTCCCCGCAGGGACACCGAGAAATGGTCATTCCACAGCGAGCGGTTGACCTCGGCCAGCTGATGCGGCTGGCTGGACATGTTGCTGGTGGCGTTGTGGACTACAGCGTCCAGTCGCCCGGTGGTGGCCACGGCGAGGCCGACCGCGCCGGCCACGGCATCACGATCGGTCACATCGCAGCGAGCCCACGTCGCGGCGTGGCCGCGGGAGGTGATCTCGTCCACGACGGCCGTCTCGGACCGGGTGGCCACGATTACGTGGGCCCCCGCCGCGGCGAGTGCCATCGCGATGCCGCGACCGACGCCGCCGCCGGCCCCCGTGACCATCGCGGTCAAGCCGTCGAGGTTCAAGGCAACATTACCGATCCGCCGTCGGCGACGATCGTCTCTCCGGCGAGGTGCTTCATGTCCGGCCGCAGCAGAAACTTGACCGACTCGGCGATGGTGTGAACCAGAGTCGAGTCGTCGGCAACGGCCGCTGCGGTGAGATGGCCGGCAGCGGCGCGCTCGTCATCGGTGAACATGGACAGCGGGACGGCGACGAGATTTACGCCGATGCCCTGCAAAGCCCATTGGCGTGCCGCCGATTTCGACATCGCCCGAATGCCCTCGAGCGCGGTGGTGTACGCGACGAGTCCGGCGGCGCCCGCCATCCCGATCGTCGGCACAACGACGACGATTCTTCCCCCTTGTAAGCCGAAAGCGGACCGTGCTCGCTGTAGCGCAGAAAGTGCGTCCCACATGATCTCGTCGACCATGCGATGCCAAGCTTCCCCGCTGAGCGTCGCCACCTCCGACGGCTCCGGTGGGTCCGCGCCGACGATCACGACCGCCGCGGCGGCATCGGACGGTAGCGGCCGTCCCCGTTGTTCGACCACCCCGTCGAGCCTGTCCGCCAACTCGAGTGACAGCCCGTGGGCCGGGCCGATAACGACGGTCGAAGAGGCCATGTCAGCGGCTCGACTGCTGCGCCGTACGCTCTTCGTGGATTTTCACCAATTCCCGGAATCCGATGGATTCGTACTTCGGCTTGGGTTGGACGCCCCAGTCGTCGCGTGCGGTTTGTTGGCCGGCCGCCTCTGGGGCCCCACCGAAGGGGGGTCCGCCGATCGGGTACGGCTGTTGGCATTCCAGGCTGTCGTCGGAGTAGCGCACCTTCATGAGTTCGCTGCAGATCTCGGTCAGTGAAAGAGTCGGCCAGCCGTACCAGATCGCCATCACCGGTACGGTCAGCGATCCCTCGATCACCAAGCCGAAGAGGCAAACGTACAGTCCGCGTTTGAGCCACTTGTGCATACGCGCCCACGTGGACGTGGTTCCCAGCGGCAGCGACTCCTCCGAAGCCGTTGACTCAGTTGTGTTAGACACGACGGTCCTTTCGCCAGGCTAGTCGGAGAAGATTTCTCGATTGACGGTATGCAGATACGGAATGGCGAGGAACGGCGTGATGTAGAAGATGTTGAACGCCCACCATCCGAAAACGGGCAAACCGACTGCGGCATAACGGACATCGGCGTACATCGTCATGTTGAAGATGTAGCCGGTCCAGACAATGACGCCGAACCAGCACGTCACGATCGTCCACTGGTGTCCCCAACGCTTCATCTGGAGCAGTGCGATGGCGGCCGCGATACGCATCGGGAACACGATAAGGACGCAGACCATCACCCAGGCCTTCTCGCCGGGCGCGCCGGCACCACCGATCCAGAGTTCGTTGTAGTGCCAGAAGTAACCGGCGTCGATGAGGTTGCCCCACGCAGTGAAAACCGTGCGGGTGATCAGGGCATGGTTGGCGAACAGGTCGAGCGCCCAGCCCATGCTGTTGAGCGCGGCGTCGAGGATGACGACGTAACCGATGAGCGTCACCATCATCGGCCGCACCGATAATCCCTCGCGTTGAGCCTTTCTCAACAGATAGATGCCGCGGCAGAACACGGGCAGGCCCACGATGCCGAGAACCAGGGTGCCCATGAGCGCGGTACCGACGATGCACCAGAGGTCTGCGCGCCGTTGCGCATCGCGTGTTCGCGCCTCGTGCTCGTCCATGGTGAGTGATCCGTGCGATCTCATCGTCGACTACCAATCTCTGGTGAAGTACATCTGAACCTGGATCGCGAACATCGCAATCAGCACGCCGTAGATGAAGATCTGGAAGGCGATCAACCCGCGTTTGCGGCGCCTATCCTGTTCGTTCATGGAGTCCCCTAGCCCTTTGCAGTAGCGGATCGCCCGGATACCAACGGTTTTGACGGGTCAATTCCGGTTCAGAAGGTGCCGATATTGGCCAGCATCCAGTAGAAGAACGCGACCAGACCACACATCACGCCCCAGGTCACGGCCAGGCGGACGATTTCTTGCCACATCGCTAACCTCCGCTGCGGAAACAGAAATTTTCACCGCAGGGTAACATCGCTCTCGCTTATGAGAGTAATCATTCCCGAGAACCGAAGGAGTACCACGCACCACGCCCGGCCCCCTGGGGCTAACCGCTAGACCCAAGGGCCCCGCAGAATGACACTGCGCCGACTCAGGAGGCGCTGGATTCTCGACGCCATTCTTGGCCCGGTGCCGCTCCCGACTAGGAAACGTCGGCGAGGGCGGCGAGTTCGCGTTTGACCACCTTGCCCACGTCGTTGCGCGGCAGCTGCTTCACGAACACCACGCGCACGGGCACGCGGTACGGCGTCAGGCGCTCGCGACACCACGCGATCAGGTCGTGTTCGGTGGGTGCGTCGTCGCCACATACGACAAAGGCCCACGGCACTTCGCCGAGCCGCTCGTCGGGGACGCCCACCACCGCGGCTTCTCGAACACCGTCGGCGCTTAACAGCACGTCCTCGACGGTCCCGGGAAACACCTTCAGCCCGCCGCGGTTGATCATGTCGGACACGCGCCCGTCGAGCCACAGGAACCCGTCGTCGTCGAACCAGCCGAGGTCGCCGGTGTGGAACCAGCCGTCGTCGGTGAGTCTGTCGAGAAACGCGGGATCGATCTTGCGGGCCGCCGTGGTGGGGGTGCGGACCATCACCTCGTCCTCGGCGATCATGACGTCGATGCCCGGAAGCGGGCGCCCGACGGAGCCGAGCTTCGTCTCGCCCCATTCGCGGGCATCGGCGGCCGACCATCCGACGACCTCACCGCCGAGTTCCGTTTGGCCGTAGGAATTCAGGACGATCACGCCGAACCTGTCGCGGAACCGGGCAGCCTGCACGGGGGACAGGGGAGCGGTGATGGACCGGACAATCTTCAGCGGCGACAAATCCGTGACCGACCCGTCGTGCAGAACCATCTGCAACGCGGCCGGCGGCAGAACCGTGGAGCGCAGCTGGTGACGCTTCACCAGCACGGCGAAGTCCGCGGGCGAGAACCGGTCCATCAGCACGACACCCGAGCCCGCCCGAAAGGCGAACAGCACCTGATAGATGCCGGCCCACAGCGACAATGACAACGGCACCAAATTGGGCATGGGCGCGGCGTTGCGATTCGCGCGTTTGGCACCACGGAGTTTGGCCAGCAGCCGGTCGATGAGGTCGAGCACGGTGGTGTGGCGCAGCGGCACCGGCTTCGGTGGCCCGGTGGTCCCGGAGGTGAACTGCAGCAGCGCGACGTCGGGGTCGTACTGCCGTGCGTCAGTCGGTAATTCGGCTGGCCTGAGGGTCCACGCCAAATCCGATCCGGTGACGACGGGAAGTGAAAACGCCGAGAACCGATGGGCCAGCTCGGGAGTCGTGATCACTGCGACCGGCTTGAGCGTTGCGAGCTGGGAGGCCACTTCGCCGTCAGCAGCCCGTGGGTTGAGCGGTGTGTAGACGCCACCAGCACGCCAGGTGCCGAACAGGCCGGCGACCGTCGTGGCGTCATTGGGCAGCATCGCCGCGACCACCTGGCCGGTCGTCAAGCCGGCTTGGGCGAGTGTCGCGCCCAGCCGGTCTGCGCTGGCGATCAGCTCGTCGCGTGACACGTCGACGGCCAGGGTGTGTACTGCGGTGTTCGGAAGGTCGATCAGCAGATCGGCGAGGCTCACGAGTCCGCCTCCAGCGGTAGCCAATTGGGCGTCCGCTTGTCGGCGAACGCCTGCGGACCCTCGTTCTGGTCGGGATGACCCCACATCGACGTCAGGTGCTTGGCCCCCTCCCGGCACGCGTCGGTCAGCCCGTGCTCGAGCGCCCCCCACAGTGCGCGCTTGGTTGCACGCATCGCGGCGGGCGAGTTCCTGGCGATCTTCTCAGCGAGCTCCTGCGCGACGTCACGGAGCTTGTCGGGCGGGTCGACGACCTGGCTGATCATGCCGAGCTCATAGGCGCGTTGGGCGCTGAGCCGTTCGTGGCTGCCGACGAGCGCCATGCGTAACACCGCCTCGGCGGGCATCTTGCGCATCAACGCGATCGTCTCCAGCGCGCTGACCTGACCAATGGAGACGTGCGGATCGACGAAGGTCGCATTCGATGATGCGATGACGATGTCGGCGTCGGCGACCCAGTGCAGCCCGCCACCCGCACACACCCCGTTGACCGCGGTGATGACGGGTTTTCCGACGTTGCAATGCCAGCCGGTCAGCTTCAGGTCCAGCGTGCGCATGGTCTCCTGGAATTGCAGCACGCCTTCGCCGTCGAGATCCTCCACGTCGGCGCCCACCTGGAAAGCCCTGCCGTTGCCGGTGTGCACGATGACGCGCACGTCCGGGTCGGCGTCCAATTCCGCCCACGCCTTGGGGAATTCCTCGCGCATCAGCGCGTCATATGCATTGAGTCGATCGGGCCGGTTGTTGATGATCCAGCCGACCGGGCCGCGGCGTTCGACGATCAGCCTCTGATAGGTCATCGGGCCTCCACAGGGTCGAGTGGCTGCGATCGCGCGGGGCGCTTCTCCCGCCATGCCCGGGCGCCCTCGGCGTGGTCGGGGTGATTGCGTAAACGCCAAATCTCCTCGAGGGCAGCGCTTCTTGCATCAGAGAGCCCGACTTCCAGGGAATGCCACAATGCCTTCTTGGTGGCGCGCATCGCGGTGGGGGAGTTCGTCGCGATGGCCGCCGCCAGCCGACCCGCGGCTGCCCGCAGCTCGCCGGCCGCCACGACGTCCGAGACGATGCCCAACTCGTATGCCCGTCGCGCTGAAATCCGCTCGCCCTTGCCGGACAACGTCATTCGGGTGATCGCCTCCATCGGTGATTTGCGCAGCAACGTGATCGCCTCATACGCGACCGCCTGCCCCACCGACACGTGCGGGTCCACGAACGACGCCTCCGCGGCGGCGATCACGATGTCGGCGTCGGCGACCAGGTGCAGGCCGCCGCCCGCACAGATCCCGTTGACCGCCGCGATCACCGGCTTCCAGACTTCACAGTGCCAGGAGGAGATCTTCAGCTCGGCATCGCGGGTGCGTCGTGAATGCTTGCGCATGGCCTGTTTGTCCCTGGCGACCTGCACCACGTCCATACCTGTGCAGAACGCTCTGCCGTTGGCGGTGTTGACGATCACGCGCACCTCGGGGTCGGCGTCCAGCTGTGCCCACGCGGCCTCGAGCTCGTCGAGCATCAGTGCATCGAATGCGTTGCCGGCTTCCGGGCGGTTCAGGATCAGCCACCCGACGCCGTCGGACTTCTCGACGTTCAACCGCTGGTAGCCGCTCAAGACCGCGGAATCTCCTTCCAGGGCTTGCCCTTCCACGGGTCCGGCTCCTTGGGCAGCCCGAGCACACGCTCGCCGAGGATGTTCTTGTTGATGTCGGTCGTGCCACCTTCGGTGCCGTTGGCGAGGCTGCGCATCATGCCCTGCACCTCGCGTGGCAGCGCATCCGGATCGTCGGTCGCCGGCCACGCCACAGCGGCGGTGCCCAGGAGGTCCACCATGAGGTCCTGGATCTGCTGGTTGAGTGTGGCCTGATGGACCTTGCCGATCGAGGACGCCGCGCCGGGAGATTGTCCGGCCGAGAGCGCCGCGCGCACACGGGCATTCGTCCAGCCACGGATCTGCTCCTGCGCCCACAGCCGCATGATCTTGTTTCGGACGACGGGGTCGTCCCACCGCCCGGTCTCTTGGGCCAGAGAGATCAGGCGCTCTGCACTGGAACCGCCGAGGCGTCCCATGCCGCCGGATCCGGAGCCGGACACCATCTGCCGCTCACTGGACAACGTCGACGCGCTGACCCGCCAGCCGTCGTTGATCTCACCGACCCGATGCGCGTCGGGCACGGTTGCGCCGTCGAGGAAGACCTCATTGAACTCCGCCTCGCCGGTGATCTGGCGCAGAGGCCGCACGACGACTCCGGGCTGGTGCATGTCGAGCAGGAAGTACGTGATGCCCTTGTGCTTGGGCTGATCGGGATCGGTGCGGGCGAGCAGGATCGCGAAGTCCGCTTCGTCGGCCCAGGTGGTCCACACCTTCTGCCCGTTGACCACCCAGTGCTCGCCATCGCGTACCGCCCGCGTCGCCAGCGAGGCGAGGTCGGAGCCCGCACCGGGTTCGCTGAAGAGCTGACACCACTTCTCCTCGTTGCGAACGATCGGCGGCAGGAAGCGCCGTCGCTGTTCTTCCGTTCCGTGGCTGAAGAGCGCCGCGGCGGCGTTGTTGAGCCCCAAGGGGTTCAGCCGGGTCAGGCGAAGCGGCCCCAACACTTCTTCAATGGCGCGCGCGACGTCGTTGGTGATGCCGAGGCCACCGTGCTCGGGAATCCAGGTCGGCGCCACCAGTCCCGACTCGGCGAACGTCGGGTACCAGTTGCGGTAATCGGCCGGGCTGCGTACCGCTCTCAGCGCTGCCGGTCCCTCTGCTGCGGCCGACCGCCAATCGGCAGGCACCTCGGCATCGACCCACTGCCGCACCACGTCGACCGCATCGGCCGCGGACGTCTCTGATGTGATCGGCAACCGGCTCATCGGCCCTGGAACTTGGCGTCGCGCTTGTCGCGGAAGGCCGCCAGGCCTTCCTTGAAATCTTCGCTGCGGCTGGATAATTCGAGCGCCATCGCCTCGTTCTGCAGATGACGGTCGAGATCCAGACCGTTGCCGCTCTGCAGCAGCCATTTGGTGAGACCGAGAGCCACCGTCGGTGCGGCGGCCAGCCGGTCGACGAGTTCCGCTGCGGCAGAGCCGAGTTCGCCGTCGGGATGGGCCGCGTGGATAATGCCCCATTCGGCGGCCGTGGTACCGGACAGCTCTTCGCCGAGCATCAGCAGTTGGCGGGTGCGCACCATTCCGACCAGCCGGGGCAGTAGCCAGGCCGCACCGCTGTCGGGCGTGAAGCCCCGCGCCATGAACGGCTCCCAGAACCGGGCGTCCTGGGCGGCCACACAGAAATCCGCGGCTATTGCGAGGTGAAAGCCGAGCCCGGCCGCCCAGCCCCGCACCACCGCGACGACGGGCACCTGGGTCTCGAGCATCAACGGGATCAACCTGTTGGCCTTGTTGGGCAGCCGCCGTTGGGTGCTGCCCACCCGTGGTTTGCGCTCCGAGCGCGCGTTGTTGGCGATGAGATCGGAACCCGCGCAGAAGTCGGGGCCGTCGGCGTCGATGCGGATCACCCGCACCGATTCGTCGATGCCCGCGGCCACGAGGTGTCCGATCATCGCATCGAGCATGGTGTCGTTGACGGCATTGCGTCGGTCGGCGCGGTCCAGAGTGAGACAGAGCACCGGACCGTCTAGTTCGGCCCGCAGCCCGGGAACGCTCGAGTAACTCATCGTTCCGCAAACCCGGCCGATACAGCGGCAAGGAGTTCGGTGAGGTTCGTCGCCCCGCCCGGCGGGTCCGGCAGCCGGACCGGACCACGGTCCCTGCTGGGCAACAGGATGGTGGCGTGCCCCGGCGCGGTGACCTGGCCGCGGTGGTTGGTCGCCGCGAGTTCGACGTCGACGGCGGGACGGTCGCCCTCGGCGAGGTACTTCCGCACGATCGTGCCGGTGATGGAGTGCAGATCGCCGACGTAGTTGAACAGCCGGAACTCGCAGTCCATCTTCCACAACCAGGCGTCGTCACCCATCCAGTCCGTGCACAGGTGGATCAGCCACGTCTCGCGCATGCGGCCGTAGTCGAAGGTGGTGGGGTTGCCCGCATTCCGGGCGGCACCCGGATCCCAATGCACGCGTTGTTGTACGTCGGGGACACCGTGCTCGTTGAGCGTGTAGAACCGGGGGATTCGTTTGCGGTTACGCCAGGCCAACTTCAGCGGCTTCACACCATACATACCGGTGCCCATCCCGACGTGCCAGCAGACCATGTCGGTGACGGTGAGCGGGCCCTTCGTCAACGGGCCCATCGCGTCGCCCTCGCTGACGTCTTCCCACCACCGCGGCTCGGCACCGCGCGGGCTCTCACGTGCGTAGCGCTCGTCGATCTCGTCGATCTCCTCGGCGGTCCAGGTCTTGAGCTCGACCGCCTCGTACTTCTTCCGGTCGCGAGCCTTGCTGCGTTCGGTGCGGATCATGTTGCGGTACTGGCCGCCGAGGATGGTGCCCTCGTCGTCCCGGAACACCTGCGCCGACCATTCGTGCACGGCGCGGCCGGCGAAGTCGCTGCTCTTGTCCAGCGCGGCGACCAGGGCATTGCGCCGGAAGACACGATGATTGGCGCGCAGCGGCGCCCACCACTCCCGTGACGACGAGGCGTAGAACGCGTGCACGCCGCGCAGCGGATCACCCTTGGTCAGGGCGCGGTCCTCGTCGGAGAGTTCGGTGACCTCGTCCTCGCCGATCAGGGTATCGCCGCCGACCAGCGCGGGCGGGGCGATCGGCTCGCCCCACACCGACTTCGACGCGTAATCCGGATCGGCCCACAGCGGGTTGGCATCACCGTAGGCTTCGGCGACGTGACGGAAGCTGTCCTCATTGGGGCGGAAGTAATGCGGTGGCTGGGTGTGCGGGACGGCGATGCCGATGGTGGCGCGCAACCTGGCCAGACCCTCGCCGGTGATCTGGCCCGCAGCCGAGGACTGGGTCACGCATCGCCTCCTCAGTTCGGCCCAAATCGTCGCGCGGACGTCGGCGGAAATTAAGATACCCGAAAAGCGGAAACGCCGTTAACGGCAGGGGTGAGTGCGTTGGTCGAGGAGCAGGCGGGGATCTTGGTATCGGTCGGGTCGGACGGTGTCTGCCGCATCACGATCGATCGACCGGATGTCGGAAACTCGTTGTCCCCGTTGGCGCGTGATGCGTTGACCGACGCCTTCGACCGTGCCGGTGAGGACCCGGCCGTGCGGGCGGTGTTGTTGCGGTCGACGGGCGAGCGGCACTTCTGCCTGGGCGCGGGGTTGTCTTCGCAATCGGCACAGCCTCCTTCGGAGAAGCGACCCGGGGACATCGCCCGGATGCTGCAGAAGGGTTGGCAGCGATTGGTCTCCTCGGTGCTGGACTGCGACAAACCGGTCGTGGCCGCGGTCAACGGCACGGCCGCGGGTGCCGGCACTAGCCTCATTCTCGCCTGCGACCTTGTCGTCATGTCCACGGAGGCAACGCTTGTCGAAGCCTTCGTGAACCGCGGGATCCTGCCCGACTCCGGGGCCGTTCACCTGCTCACGAGGATCGTGGGACTGCGCAAGGCCACCGAGCTGCTGATGCTCGGTGAGCCCGTCGACGCTGCCACGTGCGAGCGGTTGGGTCTGGTCAACCGTGTGGTCGCACCGGGAGACACTGACGCGGTCGCAGAGCAGCTCGCCGGCCGCCTGGCGACCGGCCCTACGGTGATGCTGGCGCTCACCAAGAGGCTGCTGTCGGTGTCGTCGGAGTCCGGCCGGGACCGGGCTTTCGAGCAGGAGGCCTGGGCCCAGGAGGTCGTCTCACGCACGGCCGACCTGCAGGAGGGCCTGAAGTCGTTCGCCGAGCGTCGGCAGCCGCGATTTCAGGGGTTCTGAGTTCAACCCTTCGCCGGGCCGCCCCGGATCGTAAATGTCGTGCTGTCGTCGATCTCGTCGATCGCCTGGGCGACGGATTCGGCTGTGAGTTCGCGGTTCTCGATCCCTTTGGTGACGCCGATGAACACCCGCGACACCTTGCCCGCACCCACGGAATAGATATGGGCGGTGCGGTCGCAGTCACGATGGGACAGGTAGACGAGCACCGGCGTGACGAGTTCCGGGTCCATTGCCTTACCGGCCTCGCCCATGATGTCCTCGGTCATGCGAGTCCGTGCGATCGGGGCGATCGCGTTGATGGCAATGCCGTTTCGCGCGCCCTCGATCGCGAGCACGTGCATCATCCCGACGAGGCCCATCTTGGCCGCACCGTAGTTCGCCTGTCCGAAATTGCCGAACAGTCCTGTGCCGGAAGTGGTTTGAACGATACGGCCGTAGTTTTGCTCACGCATGATCGGCCACACGGCGCGCGTCACGTTGAACGCGCCCGACAGGTGGACGGAAAGGACGGCCTCCACCTGTTCGGTGGTCATGTTCTTGAACGCGGCGTCCCGCAGGATGCCGGCATTGTTGATCAGGATGTCGACCTGACCGAAGGCCTCCACGGCGGTCGCCACGATCGCGGCCCCGCCTTCCTCGGTGGCGACGGAGTCGCCGCTGGCGATCGCGGTACCACCGGCCGCGGTGATCTCGTCGACCACCGCCTGCGCCGCCGATATCGACGCGCCGCTGCCGTCCACGGCGCTGCCGAGGTCGTTGACGACGACGCGCGCACCGCGGCGGGCGAGTTCGAGGGCGTGGCAACGGCCGAGCCCGCCGCCCGCGCCGGTGACGATGGCTACCTGGTTGTCGAAAGTCATCGATGGGTGATCTGACGGCATGACTGAGAGGGTACATTTACCCGCAGCGAGAACCATCATTTGCATTGGAGGACTTTCATGAGCTCCCCGCCGGCGCTGCTGCGAAATGCCCAGCAGCGTGCCGCGATATCGCGAAACCGATACCGCGAGGCGGGGTTCTGGTCCAGTGGGTCCGCCGACGTGGTCCGTGCCGCCGCAGTGTCGCACCCCGACAGCAGTGCGCTCGTCGCCAGGGACACCGAGCTCACCTATGCCCAACTGGACCAGCGCATCGATTCGGCCTGTAGCGCACTGGCCGCGGCAGGGGTCGGCGCGTCGACACCGATCGTCGTGGTCGTTGGCAACGACGTGGATTCCGTCGTCGCCGTCCATGCCGCGATGCGCCTTGATGTGGTGGTGTTGCTGGTGCCACGCAGCGCCGGGGAAGCCCACGCGGCCGACATCATCGAGCGGACCGGTGCGGAGTTCGGCGTCGCGCCCAATTGGCCTGCGGTACAGGGAGATCTGCTGTCGAGTCGGCTCATCTGGATCTCGCTCGACACAGGTGCCGCCCCGGAGACGGCGTACCGACCCGCGCGGGCGGCCGACGAGCCGTCCTTCGTGCTGTACACCTCGGGAACCACCTCGGCCCCCAAGGGGGTCATCCACTCGCTGAGCACGCTGATGAAGGCCTCGTCGAACTACGTCACGGCGGCCGGATTGGGCTCAAAGGACCGAATCTTTCTGATCAGCCCGCTCGCGTCGGTGACCGGTGTGCTGCAGGCGTTGTTCATCGGGCCCATGCTGGGTGTCCCGGTCATTCTCGAGGACCGCTGGGACCCGTCGGCTACCTGCGAACTGCTCGTCTCGTCAGGTGCGACGTGGTATGGCGGTCCCGACCGCTTGTTGGACAGGCTGCTCGACGAGGCCGTCGCCCGCGGCAGCGAAGTGCCACTGCGTGCCGTCTATCTGGGGGGAACGATGCTGGACCGCCGCATCGTCACCCGTATCGAGGACGACTTCGGGATCATCGTCATGCGCGCCTACGGTTCGTCCGAGGTGCCGGTGAGCACATCCGGCCTGCGATGGGAGGCCAAGGATGTGCGGCACGCCGACGACGGTGTCGCACTGGCCGACGTCGAGGTCCGCGTGGGCTCTGTCGGAGATCCCACCGAGTGTTGTATCCGCGGTCCCCACGCGTTTCTCGGTTACACCGACTCGAAAGACGATGCACAAGCCTTCGACGACGACTGGTTTCGCACCGGTGACGTCGCAGAGATCTCCGGGAACCGGGTGCGCATCGTCGGTCGCCTGAAGGACATCATCATTCGCAACGGTCTCAAAATCCCGGCCGCCGAAGTCGAGGAGGCCATCGCGGGGATCGCCGGGGTGCGTCAATGCGCTGCGTACTCCGTGCCCGATAGGACTACCGGTGAACGGCTCGCCGTTGCCATGATGCTCGACGCAGAGGTCGACATGTCGCTGTCGGACGTTGCCAGCGCGCTCGTCGCCGCGGGACTGCCCAAATACAAGCTGCCCGAGGAAGTCGTCTTCTGGGATCAACCGCTGCCGCTCAACGCCAACGGCAAGGTCGAGCGCAACAAACTCGAAGCACTATCCTCCGGCCGGCCGCGGGTAGTCGCCGACCGCCTCCGCTGACGTCCTGGCCGCGAAACTGCGTTCCAGCAGGCCTTCACTCGAACTTTTGCTGCCGGAATACAGTCTCGCGGCTCATGGGCGGCGGAAGACCGGGATGACGAAGCCGTCGTCGTCTTCGCGGAAGTCGAGCGTGAGCTCCATGTCGGCCTGCAATTCATCGACAGTGCAGCCCTCGAGAACTGTCATCAGCCGCGGCCCCTCTTCGAGGTCCACGATCGCGGCTATGTAGGGCGTGTGTGCGTCGAACGGCGCTGCGTTCTGGTGGACTTCGGTCCAGGTATACAACCGTGCGCGTCCCGACACCGGTGTCATCGTCACGTCTTCACTCCAACAGTGCGGGCAGAACGGCCTGACGTACAGCGACTTTCGCTCACAAGAACCACAGACGTTCACCATCAGCGTGCGGTCCTGCACTGCGGCCCACCATGTCTCGCTGTCGGTGTCGACGACGGGACGATGGGGGCCGGCGGGGACGTCCATCAATCCCTCCCGAGGATCATCGTGGCGCTGTGGGTGAAGAATCCGCCCATGGCGTGGACGCACGCCAACGTCGCGTCGTCGACCTGTCTTGGCCCGCATTCCCCTCGCAGTTGCCGCACCGCTTCGACCATCAGGAACATGCCCCGCATCCCCGGATGGCACGAGGCCAGGCCACCGCCGTCGGTGTTGGTCGGCAATCCCCCGCCAGGGCGCAGTGCACCGGAACCGATGAACGCTCCGCCCTCGCCCTTGGCGCAGAACCCCAGGTCTTCGACCGTGAGCAGCACCGTCGAGGTGAACGAGTCGTAGAGCTGGCACACGTCGATGTCGCCGGGACCGACGCCTGCCCGGGCGAACGCTGGGGGCCCGGACACCGCCGCGGCGGAGGTGGTGAAGTCGGCCCACTCGCTCATGCTGACGTGAGAGGTTGCGTCGGCCGCGCCGAGGATCCAAACAGGTTCCTTCGCACAGTTTCTCGCTACCTCCTCGCTGGCCAGCACCACCGCGCCACCGCCGTCTGTTCGCAGACAGACGTGTTTGGTGGTGAAGGGGTCGGCCAGCATGGGTGCGGCAGCGACGTCGGCCACGGTGATGCGCTCGCGTTCGAATGCGAACTCGTTCATCGCGGCCCATTCGTGAGCCGCCACGGCCACTTCGGCGAGTTGCTCGACGGTGGTGCCGTATTCGACCATGTGACGCCTGGCCGCCATGGCGTACTTGGCGATGAGCGTCGCGCCGTAGGGGGCCTCGTACTGCATGGCGCCGCCGGTGCTGATCGCGGCCGTCGAGCCACGGATCCGACGCTTGACGTCGGAACGCGCTGTCGAGCCGTACGTGAGGAGTGCAACGTCGATGTCGCGCGCGGCGATGGCGTCGACGGCGTGGCGAGCCATCACTTCCCATGAGGAGCCACCGACATTGGTGGCGTCGACCCACGTCGGGCGCAAGCCGAGGTACTCGCTCACCTCGGCGGGCGGGAGCAGCGTGCCGTGAGCTCCCAAGCCGTCGATGTCGCTCTTCTCCAGGCCGGCATCGGCGGTGGCACGCCGGGCGGCCTGGGCCATCAGCGCCATGGCGGTTCGGTCCGGCACCCGTCCGCAATCCGAGAGGGCGGCTCCCACGATCGCGACCCGCTTCGCTGGCATACGTAATGGTTACCACACCGATAATGGCGTTCACGACATGGTGGAATCATCGTTCTCAGTCGGATACCGTGTGTCCGTGCAGGGATCTTTGCGCGAGGCACTTCACGGCGATGGCCTGGTGTTGTGTCTGGCGCTGATGAACGCACGAACGCCGGACGTCCCCGCGATTGCCGCGGCGTGCGGATATGACGCGGTCTACGTCGATCTCGAGCACACGTCGACCTCACTCGAAACCGCGGCGATGCTCTGTGCAAGCGCCGCGGGAGCCGAGTTCACATGGGGCACAATGACTCCGGCGGCGCCATTGTCGAGGACACGTGCGATGAGACTGGGGTCATGCGACGGCACGCGCACCAGTCCCGAGATACCGGCTCCCGCGGCGCTTGCACAGAGCATCGCCGCGGTTTCGAGTGAGGTCGACGTGTGCTCGAGATCGACGTAGGCC
>LZSH01000222.1 GCA_001665255.1 Mycobacteriaceae bacterium 1482268.1
CATCCGAACGGGCAAGGGCAGCACACGCTGCGCGGCGACGGCGGCGTCGACGGCCGACCGCGGCGACGAGAACGCCGCGCAAACGCCGTCGCCGGTGTGTTTGAACAACCAGCCGTCGTGTGCGGCAACGATCTCGCGCATCACGTCGTCATGGGCCACCATGGCCTGCCGCATCGAGTCGGCGTCCGACTCCCACCGACGGGTCGAGCCTTCGATGTCGGTGAACAGAAAGGACACAACCCCACGGGGTTTGGCCACCACGCCGCTATGGTGTCACGATTCGCCAACAGCGAACCGGCTTTCGGTGGCATGGTTACGGCCCTACGGTCGCGTCATGGAATCGCTCGCGGTCACACCGAACCTGACGATGCAGCGCGTCAAGGGCTGGCAGGTCTACGTCTGGCGAGACGGTGACTCGGCGACGCTCATCGACACCGGAGCGCCGGGATCGGGTGCGGACATCGAGGCCGCCGTGCCCGGCATCGACCGAATCGTGTTGACGCACGGCCACGTCGACCACGTCGGCTCGGCGGCGGAGCTACGTCGGTCGACAGCCGCCACGGTCATGGCCGGCGCAGGCGACTCCGCCGTGATCCGCGGCGAAACCGATATGCCGCCGCCCATCTTCGAGGACTGGGAAATCCCTATCTACGAACGTGTTACGGCCGGGCTGCCACGCAGCGCACCCGCCGTGCCCGTCGACCGGGAGCTCAACGACGGCGATGTGCTCGACTTCGGTGGCGGCGCGCACGTCCTGGCGATACCCGGCCACACCGAGGGCAGCATCGCGATTCATCTGCCCGCCCACGGCGTGCTGTTCACCGGCGACACGATCGCCAACGTCGGCACCGTCATGCTCGGCACGTTCAATCACGATCGAGCCCGCACGATCGCGTCGTTCAAGCGGTTGGCGGCACTCGACGTCGACACCGCGTGCTTCGGGCACGGTGAGCCGATCGTTTCGGCGGCGGGCGACAAGCTCCGTGCGGCAGCCGCGGCCTACGATGACGACCATGGCTGAGGACAAGCCCCTGGCAGGCAAAGTCGCCTATGTCACCGGCGCCGCGCGCGGACAGGGACGTTCCCATTGCGTCCGGCTGGCACGCGCAGGCGCCGACATCATCGCCGTCGACGCCTGCCGGCCGGTCGCCGAACACAACGGCTACCCGCCCGCCGAGCCGGCCGACCTCGCCGAGACGGTGAACCTCGTTGAGGGCGAAGGCCGCAAGATCCGCGCCGGGGAGGTCGATATCCGCGACCTGGCCGGCCAACAGCGGGCGGTGGCCGGTGCCATCGAACAGTTCGGCCGCCTCGACATCGTTGTCGCCAACGCGGGTGTGCTCAATTGGGGTCGGCTGTGGGAGATTTCGGCGCAGCAGTGGCAGGACGTCATCGACATCAACCTGACCGGGTTGTGGAACACCGTGAAAGCAGTAGTGCCACCGATGATCGAGGCGGGCAACGGCGGATCGATCATCACGATCAGCTCGGCGGCGGGCATCAAGGCCGTGCCCGGCTGCGGGCACTACTGCGCGAGCAAGTTCGGTGTCGTCGGCCTGACCAACTCACTTGCAGTCGAGTTGGGCGAGTTCGGTATTCGAGTGAACTCGGTGCACCCGTACGGGACCGACACCCCGATGGGCAACGATTCATCGATGTGGCAGATGTTCGCCGATCACCAGAACTTCATTCACAGCTTCTCGCCCGGAGCCTTGCCGACCGATTCGCTGGCCTCGCCGGATCTCGTTTCCGACATCGTCGTGTGGCTGGCCAGTGACGCATCATCGTTGGTGACCGCGGCCCAAATCCCCGCGGACAAGGGCTATCTCAAGATCTAACGCGCCATGGGCGCCAGCGCGGTCACGCCGCACCGAAACAGCGCCTCGGTGGCGAGCGCCGACTCACACGCCAGCCCGGCGGCCAGCAGCGCCTGCGCCTTGAACGCCCGCGCGGCAGCCGACAACCGGTAGGAGACGGCGCTGACGTTATCGTCGAGCGAATGCGCGTCGCCCCAGAGCGCGACTTCGGCGCGGCGGCGGTCCGATGCCAAAACGAAGCGACGCACCCGCGCGTCGGCCGCGTACACGTCGGCGGCGACGGCCAATGTGGCGGCCCGGTCGGGATCGTCGGTGATCGCCTCGAGGTCTCCGCTCAGGTCGAACACCTCGGCTCCCAGAACGCGCAGGGCGCGTTCGCCGGTGCGATCGGCCACCAGAACATTGACGCGCCAGCCGGCCATCCTGCGGTCATAGAGCCAGCCACCCGCCGACACCACGACGTCGCCGACAGTGGATGCGACGACGGTCATCTCGTGCCGCAGCACGGTGCTGGTACGCAGCCGCGCCCGTGTCACCGAGCGATCGTCGCGCTTGATCGTGGGGTAGGTCTGCGACACACACGACAGCGTGACACTTCCGCACGAATATGTAAAGGACCGCTTACCGCGTCCTACAGCCGCGACTGCTCCTTGATCGCGGTGTCGGACGTCCGCAACGGACGGATCAGCGCGTCCTGGGTGAACGACGCGATGAGCTCACCCTCCTCGGTATGCACGGTGCCGCGGACGTACGACATCCCGGCGCCGACCTGAGTGCTCTCGTGCGAGTAGAGAATCCAGCCGTCCCATCGAACGGGCTCATGAAACGACACCGACACCGTCATCGGCGCGGTCGACACCGTCAGGTGCGACTGGCTGGTGCCGATGCCGTCGTGGGCGCGCATCGTCGTCGAAATACCAAGGTGGCCAGTGAAATACGCGATCAGCGCCTTGGCGAGATCGTCGCGCTCCGGGATCGGGTCATAGTGCAGCCATGCGTAGAGCTCCGGCGGGCCGACCTCGTCGGGGCTGTTCACGTCGACGACGTCGACCAACCGCAGCTCGCGCCCTACCATCGGCATCTGGCCGAGGTTGGCGTCGGCCGGAGCCGTGACCTGAGGACGCGGCAGGTGGTGGCGGATCACGTCGGCGGTTGGTACATCGGCGAGAAGCGTCGCGGTCACGCACGGCTTGCCGTTCTGCCTGGCGGTCAGCACCGCCGTGGCGGTGGACCGTCCTTCGGCGACAACGTCGATCTCCAACTCGACCGGACCCGCTCCGACCATCACCGCGCGTGCGAACACCGCGTACACCGAGCGCACAGATTTCTCACCGAACCGCTTGGCCGCGGCAACGATCATCTGCGCCAACACCTGGGTGCCTTCGACGACTTGGCGGTCGTCTTCTCCCGCTGGGCCCGTCTGGGCGATGAAGCGGTTCTCGCCGTCAGAAGTTACGTCGAACAGGTCGAGCAGTGACTGCACCGTCCATTGCGTCTGCGCTGAGTCTGTCGTCATGGGAGGGAACAGTAACCCAGCCTCCGCAAAAGCGGTAATGTCATTACCAGTGCTTGAGTATCGACGCAATGTCACGCTGAGACCGACGTCGTGGCGATATGTACACGGCGACACTGTCAGGCTGACATTGCGTCGTGGATCGCGAGCGGGAAGGTGTCAATAATGGCGAAGTCGAGTGCGCGCTCTCCCGACGACGTTGATATCGAGCCCCGCGAGCGGCGGTTCATGAAGTCCGCGCTGGCGATTCTCAGTGAGACGGGCCGCACCGATTTCACTGTGTTGGAGGTCGTCGAACGCTCAAAGACCTCGCTGCGATCCTTCTACCAGCACTTCTCCACCAAGGACGAGTTGCTGCTCGCGTTGATCGACAAGATCATGTCCGAGTCGACGCGAAAGTGGCGCGCTGACACCGCCGAACTGCCGCCGGTGGCGGCGCTGCGGATGCTGATCGATCGGATCTGCACACCCCCCGAATCGACCAAGCAGGACAAGCTCAATCGCGGCCTGACCTCCTACAATGACCGCCTGGCCGAGACGCTGCCACGTGAGTATGCGCGGGTGCTCTCCCCTGTGCACGAGCTGATCAAGGACATCATCAACCGCGGCATCGCCGAGGGCTCGTTCCGCAAGAACGTCGATGTCGACGCCACCGCGGCGCTCATCATGCAGACGGCACTGGGGGCCATGCGCCTGCATGTCCTCGGCGCGGAACTCAACGGCGTTCCCGTCGACGCCCGCCACATCTACGCGTTCTGCGTCGCCGCCCTCGGCGCGCCGGCCGACCCCGTCTGACCTGCCGAGAAACAGCTTCTCGGGGGCCGGTGTTTTCGCTGGTCCGAAAGTGGTAATGTCATTACCACCTGCCCAGCACCAGACTCTCAGGAGGCGAGCATGGCCGCCCGACAGCTGCCGTACCCGGTGTTCGACGCCGACAACCACTTCTACGAGCCCAAAGAGGCGCTGACCCAGTTCCTGCCGGACCGCCGCAAAAACGCCATCGACTACATCGAGGTCCGCGGCCGCACCAAGATCATGGTGCGTAACCAGGTCAGCGACTACATCCCCAACCCGACGTTCGAAGTTGTCGCGCGGCCGGGTGCCCAGGAGGAGTACTTCAGGCACGGCAGCGGCGGCAAGAGTTTCCGCGAAGTGATGGGCAAGCCGATGAAGGCGATTCCGGCGTTCCGCGAGCCCGCCGCACGGCTGGAGGTCATGGATGGGCTCGGCCTCGACTACTCGCTGATGTTTCCGACCTTGGCCAGCCTGGTCGAGGAGCGGATGAAGGACGATCCCGAGCTGATCGCCGATGTCATCCACGCGCTCAACGTGTGGATGTACGAGACATGGCAGTTCAACTACTCCGATCGGATCTTCTCCACGCCGGTGATCAACCTGGGCATCATGGACCGCGCCCTAGAGGAGCTGGAGTGGTGTCTGGAGCGCGGCGCCAAGACGGTGCTGGTGCGTCCCGCGCCGGTGCCCGGGTTGCGCGGCACCCGGTCCTTCGGCCTACCCGAATTCGATCCGTTCTGGGACGCCTGCGTGAAGGCGGGCATCCCTGTGTCGATGCACGCCTCGGACTCCGGTTACGCCGAGTACCTCAACGACTGGGAGCCCGCCGACGAGTATCTGCCGTTCAAGCCCACGGCATTCCGGATGGTGTCGATGGGCAAGCGGCCCATCGAGGACTCGATGGCCGCTTTGGTGTGCCATGGCGCGCTGACCCGTAATCCGGACCTGCGGGTCCTGTCGATCGAGAACGGCGCCGACTGGGTGCCCTACCTGTTCAAGCAGTTCGACGGCGTGTACAAGAAGATGCCGCAGGAGTTCCCGGAGAATCCGATCGAGGCGTTCAAGCGCGGTGTGTATGTCGCCCCGTTCTGGGAGGACGACTTCGCCAAGATGGCCGACCTGCTCGGCGTCGACCGGGTGATATTCGGATCCGACTGGCCGCACCCGGAAGGTCTCGCCGAGCCGACCAAGCTGATCGACGACCTGCAGGGCCTCGACGAGGAGGGCCAGCGGAAGGTTATGGGCGGCAACATGGTCGACCTCTTCAAGGTGCCCAACAAGATCGTCCACAATCCGGACGTTCCGCCTGTGGTGATCCCTGCCTGAATGACCGACACCACGAACTCCGAGGTCCTGCTTTTCGTCTCGACGACTCAGTCGTTCTTGGAGAAAGAAGCATCGCTGAGCCGGCTGCGTGAACTCCACGCCGCCGGCGTCGCCTTCGACACCGACTGGTGGCGGCGGGCGGCCGAACTCGGCTGGACGAGCCTGCTGGTTCCCGATGAGCTCGGCGGAGGTTCGGTATCGGGCAACGGTGTCAAGGACCTGGCGTTGGTGGCTGAACTCGCGGGCAAGAACGTCGCGCCCGGTCCGTTGCACCCGATCAGCACCGTGCTCGCCGGCCTGGTCGAGGCACCCGAAAACCACTCGGACACAATCGAATCGCTGGTCAGCGGCGAGCTTGTCGCGTCATGGGCGGTGGACGAGCCCGGTCGGTCGTGGGCACCGCTGCAACCCGCCCTCACCGCCACGCCCACCGCGTCCGGATTCCGGCTCGATGGTGTGAAGGATCGCGTCGAGACAGGCGCCCAGAGCGGGGTCCTCCTCGTCGTCGCGAACTGCGAGGGCGCCGTCCGGCAGTTCCTGGTGCCGACGGACGCCGTCGGGATGCGCGTCGAGACGCAGCGCTCAGTCGACCTCGTGAAGAGCTATGCGCGTGTGTATTTCGACGGTGTCGAGGTCGACGGGTCAGCGGCCGTCGGCTCGGCTGAGCAGACCCCGACGTTGATCTCCCGCCAGAGTCAGATCGCGCAGATAATGCAGTGCGCCGAGGTGGTCGGCATCCTCGACGCGGTGTTGAACTTCACCATCCAGTGGGGATTCGACCGGCACTCGTTCGGCCGGCCGCTCGGCTCGTATCAGGCGCTC
>LZSH01000223.1 GCA_001665255.1 Mycobacteriaceae bacterium 1482268.1
ACGTACATCGTGGCGGGCCGACTACAGCTCTGCGCTGAACTGTAAGAGTCGCGGACCGTTTGGACTCCGCAGAGCACATTAGGCAGAAAACCGATCAGAGGAATCGGGTGTTTCCCTACGCTTTAGTCCGAGTCGGTCACCGGGTCAGGGCTGCGAGGAGTAGCGGGCCAGGAAAGCAATCGCCCAGAACACGCCGCAGGCCGCGATTGCGCCCCACCACACGACCGATACGACCACCCAGAAGCTGGAGTAGCCGAAGTTGGACAGCGTCGCGGCGGCGAAGAACAGCCAGAAGATCTTGTAGAGCGCGAACAGGGCGGCTACCCCCGAAGAGATTCCCAAAACCAAGCTGCGTGAGCGGCCAGCGAATCCCCGGCGGAGTGGTGCACGAGATGCCGGCAGACCTGAGAAACGCGCTGATCAGCAACGCAGCGGCACTCGCTGCGTGGAAAGACATCACGCCGCTGGCGCGCAACGAGTTCATCTGCTGGGTCGAGGACGCCAAACAGGAACCGACGCGGGAGCGGCGCATCCGCCGTACCCAGGAGGAGCTCGAGGAGGGCAAGCGCCGGCCGTGCTGCTGGCCCGGATGCAAGCACCGCGAGCGCACGGGGAAATAGCGGAGCTTCACGCGTAGTTGCCAATCCGGCCCACTGCTCGATGAGCCGGAGTTACCGTCCTTTAGTCGTGGTGACCGAGTTGAGGAGACGGCGTGGACGGGTATCGCACCGTGGTCGTCGGGACCGACGGCTCAGAGTCGTCGATGCGTGCGGTCGAGCGAGCGGGTGAGGTCGCCGCCCAAGAAGACGCGAAGCTGATCATCGCCAGCGCGCACATCGAGACCGTCGAGAAGGGCGGCTGGTCGCGAGCGCCGGCGCACGACCATGTTTCGGACTCTCGCGGCGCGGACGCCCTCGGCGGCGAGGGTTATATGTTGCACGGCAATGCGCCTGTGTATGGCATCCTCCGCGAGGCGCACGATAAGGCGAGAAACGCAGGCGCTCAGAACGTCGAGGAGCGGGCGATTCCAGGCGCGCCCGTTCCCGCACTGGTGAAACTTGTGAGGGAAGTGAACGCGGACCTGCTCGTCGTCGGAGACGTGGGGCTGGATTCCGTCGCCGGACGGCTGCTCGGCTCGGTGCCCGCAGAAGTCGCCCGCAAGGCGCGGATCGACATCCTGATCGTCCACACAGCCGACTAGGGCTGCGGTGACCTCACTCCCCCGGACGTAGCACCCGTAGTTCGGCCCGGCCCTTCGGTTCGCGGAGCTCCGGTGGTTCACCTTGGGCGGGTCGACGGAGATCAGCGGCGACGTCCTGGTAATTCCACACCAGGTCCCGGGATTCCTTCGCCACCCGACTAACAGCCACCGAAAGCGCTCCGACGATCCGCCGGACATACAGCGTCGTCACATGAACAGCCTCTTGGCCGGCGTTGGCGCCTCGTCTCAAGGCGACATCTCCTCTTCGGCCCAGTTCGCCCAGCATCGAATCTCCTCATGTCGGCGTCTCCAGCCCACATTCTCCGCCAAAGGCGGAGGTGTTGGTGGTCGAGACCACGAACTGATCACCCTCACCAATACCGCAGCGCGCCGGCGAACATCCGCTCCAGCGAGGATTTGTCGGTGTCGATCGGGGCGTTCTGCAGAAGCCGCCGTTGGGGCCACGCGCCGTCTGCCAGCGCGGCGCAATCCGCCTCGGAGTAGCCAACTGCCGACAAGCCGTTCGGGATGCTCACCGCACGCATGATCCGAATGAGATCGTCGGCAAGAACTTCACCTGCGTCGTCGGGGCCGGCATCACCGACGTCAACTCCGAGGTGACCCGCAGCCTCGATATGGCGCCGCGGGTCGGTGGACGCGGTGGAGCGGAATACCGACGGAGCGTTGAGGATCACCGACATACCGTGGGGTACAAGGGGTTCTGAGCCCGGGTAACCGTCGGGATGATAGGTGCGCACCTGGCCGGCCACCGCGTAGGACATCGCGTGAGGGATGTGCACCCCCGCATTACCGAATGCTATCCCCGCGAGCGTGGCCGCCCACATGGTCTGCTCACGGGCTTCACGGTCCGACGCGTCGTCGACGGCGCGTTGCAGGAACCGGCCCAGCAGCCGCAGGGCTTCGCGGCTGCCCAGGTCGCTCCACGGGTTGGCGCCCTGGCTCATGGGACGCAAGCTCGGCCGGTCGGGTGCGGGACGGCCGACGAAGGGTCGCGCCGTAAACGATTCCAAGGCATGCGACAGCACGTCGAGCCCCGAGCAGGCCACGACCTGTGCGGGCAGCGTTTCGGTGCAGTCGGGATCGACGAGGGCTTCGGTCGGACGGAGCGCCGGTGAGGCGATACCGGTCTTCGCCGACATCGACAACAGATCGAAGATCGCGATACCGGTCACCTCGCTGCCGGTGCCCGACGTCGTCGGGCAGGCGATGTGCGGCCGAAGGGGCCCGGGCACGGGCGCGCCCTGACCGACCGGCACGTTGACATAGGCCAGGAAGTCGGCGGGGTGGGTGGCATACAGGTTCGCCGCCTTGGCAGTGTCGATGACCGAGCCGCCGCCGACGGACACGTATCCGTCGGGCTGGGTGTCCGTGGCGAAGGCCGTTGCCCGCGAGAATGATTCGTCAGTGGGTTCGACGCGCGTCTCGGTATAGGTAACGACGTCGATGCCTGCCGCCCGCAGCGAGCGGTGCGCTGTGTCGAAGACCTCCAGCCGGGCCACGATGGGGTCGGAGAACAGCACGACACGGGTCATCCCGAGCGCGGCGGCACGGTCTCCGAGTTCTCGAAGGCAGCCCCTGCCGAAAGTGATCCGGGACGCATCCACGGTGAACGCCGTGTCCAGTCCGTCACCGGCGGGTTGATAATGACAGCAGCTCATCGAGCCTCCCCAATGCCTGTCGACGAGCTTATAGCAGAAAGCCAGGTCGATGACCGACGATCAAATCAGCACGCATACACAGCTTTTCGATCTCACCGGCAAGGTTGCGCTGGTGACCGGCGGCACGCGCGGAATCGGCATGATGATGGCGCGCGGACTACTGCAGGCCGGGGCCCGCGTGACGATCAGCTCCCGCAAAGCCGACGCCTGCGCAAGCGCCAAGGAGCAGCTGTCCCGGTTCGGTGAGGTCGAAGCGATCCCGGCTGACCTGTCCCGACATGACGAATGCCGTCGTCTCGCCGAGCTTGTCGCCGCCGATGCGGGCCGACTGGACATTCTGGTGAACAATGCCGGCGCTACCTGGGGCGAGCCGCTGGAGAGCTTCCCCGACTCGGCATGGGACAAGGTCCTCGACCTCAACGTGAAGTCGCCGTTCTGGCTTGTTCAGGCGCTGCTGCCGGCTTTGCGCGCAGCAGGTACCGCCGACGATCCGGCCCGCATCATCAATGTCGGCAGCATCGACGGGATCCACGTCAGTCGGCTGCCCGTGTACTCCTATGCCAGCAGCAAGGCGGCAATCCATCAGCTGACGCGCATGCTCGCCCGCGAGCTGGGCCCTCAGCACATCACGGTCAACGCAGTCGCCCCCGGCCCGTTTCAATCCAAGATGATGGCCGCGACGCTGGAAGCCTTCGGTGATTCGATCGCGGCGTCTGCACCGCTTCGCCGAATCGGGCGCGATGACGACATGGCCGGGATCGCGGTGTTCCTCGCGAGTCGGGCCGGTTCCTATCTCACCGGGGCGGTCATTCCGGTCGACGGCGGAATCGCGACCACGGCGTCGGGTACGTAGGGCGCGAAAACCGCCTACGGGTGCTGGGCAGTCGCTTAGCATGGCGGGAGTCGGGAGAAAGCGCCCGGTCACCCTGCAACGAGGTATCGACTTGCCGAATCACCTTCACCATGTCGTCATGCGCAGCCATTCGGCGAGCACGTTCATCCAGTTCCTCACCGATGTGGTCGGTATGGAGATCCAGA
>LZSH01000224.1 GCA_001665255.1 Mycobacteriaceae bacterium 1482268.1
GGCGGCCGCGGTTTCGAGCTCGAGCAGTTTCAGCAGACGGCTCATCGGACGATGCCCGACTCGCCGAGCTTCTTCACATCGCGCTCGCTGAGCCCCAGCCATTCGGCGAGCACGTCCGCGGTGTCGTCACCCAACGCGGGTGCCGGCACGGCCTTCGGATAATCCCCGTTGATCGACACCGGCAATCCCGGCGCCAGGTATTCGCCGATACGGGGTTGGTCGAGCGCGGTGAACAACGGGTTTGCCGTCACCCGCTCGTCACCGGCGACCTCGGCGAAGGTGCGGTACCGCTCCCATAGAACCGACGTCGATGCCAGCGCCTCAGTGATCTCCGACGCCATATGCGTCGAGAACCACTCGGCGAACAGTCCGCTCAGCGCGTCGCGATGCCGGTAGCGCTCTCCTTCGTCGGTGAAATCGGCACCGAGCGTATCTGCAAGCGCAGCAACCGCTTTCGTCGTCCCCGTCAGCTCGGTCAAGTCGTGGAAGTGGCGCTTGGTGAGCGCCACGATCATGAACGACGCCCCGTCGCTGCTCGCGAACTCCCGGCCGTACTGGCCGTAGATCGAGTTGCCGATCCGCTCGCGTGAGTCGCCGTTGACCATCACCTCGGTGAGAAAGCTGAGATTGCCCGCTGTCGCCAGCGCGACGTTCTCCAGCGGTATCGAGATCTGCTGGCCTTCTCCCGTCGCATCCCTGTGCCGCAACGCGGTGACCACCGACAGCGCCGCATAGATCCCGCACGTCACGTCCCAAGCAGGAAGCACGTGGTTGACGGGCGCGGCAAGGTCGGCCGGACCGGTCACCAAAGGGAATCCGAGTCCCGCATTGACGGTGTAGTCCACGCCGGTGCCACCGTCGGCGCGGCCGGACACCTCGACGTGAATCAGGTCGGGCCGCAACCGCGTCAAGGTGTCGTAGGAGTGCCATTCGCGCCCGGCCACATTCGTGATCAGCACGCCGCTTCCGGCGATGAGGCGCTGTACGAGGTCCTGGCCCTCCGGCGAGCGGATGTCGGCAGCCACCGAACGCTTGCCCTTGTTGAGACCGGCCCAGTAGATGCTGGTGCCGTCGCCGGTCACGGGCCAGCGCTGGTAGTCCGCGGCGCCGCCGATCGGGTCGACCCGCACGACCTCGGCGCCCAGCTGCCCCAGCGTCATACCCGCCAACGGCACCGCAACAAAGCTGGAGATCTCGACGACCCGGACCCCGGCCAATGGTCGCGCGGCATTCGCGGAAACACTCACCGGCTCAAGCTATCAATCGCCAGGTCCTCCCCCGCGAGACTGCGGCCAGATCGCGAAAATACGGGTGATCTCGATCTGTCAGCAGACTCGCGGGGATACTCTGCCAATTCCGCCCGAGGTGGAGGTGGAAGGACATGTCACCTGATCAGTCCGCGGTCGACGTCCGGCGCGAGCGCCTGATGATGCGCGCGTTCCAGAGCCGGCTGCTCGGCCCCGTGGTGCGCAGGGTCGCCGGCCCGCAGGCGATCATCGAGCAGGGGATGGCGTTCTGGTCGTCGCGGCTGATGCTGACGGCGGTCGATCGGGGCATCTTCACTCTGTTGGCGCGGGGGCCGCTGACCGCGCAGGAGCTGATCGAGCGGCTCGGCTGGCATCCGCGCGCTGCGACGACAGCCCTCGAAGCGCTCGTCGCTTGCGGGCTGCTCCGACACGACAGGGCTGGGCGGTATTCGAACAGCTTTCGCGCGTCGATGTTCCTGGATCGCGAGAAGCCGACCTACATCGGCGGGCTGATGGAGCTGTCGAGCAAGCGGCTCTACGAGCTGTGGGCCGGGCTGGACGGCCTCTTGGAATCGGGTGTACCCGCCGCCGAGGAGGAGCGCGGCGAGAACGACTTCTTCGACATGCTCTACCGAGACCCTTTGGCGCTGAGGGCATTTCTGTCTGGTATGACGGGCATCTCGACCGGCGAGGCCACCATGCTGGCTGCCCGGTTCCCGTGGAAGCGTTTCACCACGTTCGCCGACATGGGTTGCGCTCAGGGGGCGTTGCCGGTGCGCGTCGCGCTCACGCATTCTCATCTGCACG
>LZSH01000225.1 GCA_001665255.1 Mycobacteriaceae bacterium 1482268.1
AAATGCAGATCCTTGACCAGGAACGAGGCCACGATCATTCGCACCCGGTTGTGCATCCAGCCGGTCTGCGCGAGCTGACGCATGCCTGCGTCGACGATCGGATAGCCCGTCTTACCGGCTTTCCACGCCTCGAACGCCTTCTTCGCGCCGGGCCCCTCATCGACCTGTATGGCGTCGAAGTTCCTGTTCCAGTTCCACCACGCGCTGTCGGGCCGGTCGTTGAGCACCGCGGCGTAGAAGTCGCGAAACGCCAGCTCGCGCAGACCGGCTGGATGCACAACCGGGTGCGAATGATCGTGGCCTCGTTCCTGGTCAAGGATCTGCATTTGCCGTGGCAATGGGGCGCGCGCTGGTTCCTGGAGCAACTGGTGGACGGCGACATGGCCAACAACCAGCACGGCTGGCAGTGGGCGGCGGGCACCGGCACCGACGCCGCACCCTACTTCCGGGTGTTCAACCCGAAAACACAGGGGGAAAAATTCGATCCAAGCGGCGAATACATCCGGCGCTGGATTCCGGAATTGGGCACCGCCGACTACCCGGACCCGATCGTCGACCACAAGACAGAACGCGCCGAAGCCTTGCGGCGCTACGGCGCGATCACCTGAGAGTCAGGCCACCGTCCAGCGGCAACGCGACGCCCGTCAAATGCCGGCCGGAATGGCCGCACAGGTAGACGATCGCATCGGTGACCTCAGCCGGCTCCAGCGGCGGCATGGACAGTTTCGGCTGCTGCGCTTCCCCGAATGCGGGCTGATCGCCGACCAGAACGCCCATCGCCTCATTGATGATCATCGGCGTCGCCACACCGCCCGGGTGCACCGAGTTCACGCGAATGTTCTTCTCCGCCAACGACGTCGCGTAGTGCCGCATCACTCCGAGCACGCCGTGCTTGGCCGCCGTATAGCCGGCCGCGCCGTGGCTCATCGTGTCGAACGTGGTGCTGACCGACTTGAAACCGGCCGCCGAACTGGTGATAACGATGGCGCCTCCCTCACCCTGGTTCAGCATCGTGGGCAGCGCCGCTTCGATCGTGAAGTACACGCCCTTGAGGTTGACGTCGATCGCTTCGACGAAGGCGGCGACGTCAAAACGCTGCTTGCCCGCGGCGGGGAAGATGCCGGCGTTGGCCAACACGAAGTCGAGCCGACCGAGTTCGGCGACGCCACCCGCCACCACCTCCTTGAGGCGTCCGAAGTCGCGGACGTCTGCCTGCTCGGCGACGATGCGCCGACCGGTCTTCTCGACGAGATTGACCGTCTCGTCGAGGTCCTCGCGCGTCGGCATCGGATAGGCGACGCTGTCAATTGGTCCGCACAGGTCGACGGCGATGACGTCGGCGCCCTCCTCGGCGAACCGCACCGCATGGCTGCGGCCCTGGCCCCGCGCGGCCCCGCTGATGAAGACGACTTTGCCCTCGAACTGTCCTGCCATGACGCACCACACTACGGCGGCGCGTAGTAGACACCGACGAGCGCTCGCGCGTGGGGGCACCTCCCACGCGGTAGCGCGTAGGGGGAGAGCAGATGGCCCTGTTTACAATGTCGGCAGCGCCAGGCCCGACAGCGATGAGCGCTTACGCGAAGAGCGGACAACCCCGAGGAGCAGCCGTGGTGAGCACCGAGTTGGACCGGACCAAGGGTGTCGACATCGAAGATGTGCCGTCGGCCGAATGGGGCTGGTCCAAGGAGAACCACAAGGCAATCCAGATCGGCGGCATCCTCGCGGCCCTCTTCATGCTGGCGATGCTGCGCGGCAACCACGTCGGACGCGTCGAGGACATCTTCCTGATCTCGTTCGCCGTGGTGATCCTGGGCGTCGTGGCGCGGGACTGGTGGCTGCGCCGCCGCGGCTGGACCAGGTAACCCGTCAGCTAGCCGAGCCAGCCGCAGCCAACGGCAGCACCGCGCCGACCGGCCGCAGATCGCCGGTCATCCCCGCCGCCGCCCGGATCTCCATGAACGCGTCGAGCATCGCGTCGGTGGCTTCGTGCGGATCGTCGAGCGTGCGGTCATCGGTCAGCACCGAGATCGCCAGCTGGTCGACGTAGCTCCACACCGTGATGTTCATGCCGCTGCCGACGACCACCGGGCCGACCGAGTAGATCTCGGTGACCGTCGCGCCCTCGATGAGCCCGCGCTCGCGCGGACCGCGCACGTTGGAGATCGTCAGGTTCATCACGCTGGCCGACTCGAGCCGTCGGGCCTGTGTGCGGAACACCGGCGGGGCCAGCGCGGGCGGCAGATAGGACAACCACGCAGGCAGAATCGTCGGCCCAAGCAGTTGATGGTTCTCCTTCGCGATGGCCGTCGAGGTCGCGGTCAGCTTGACCCGCTCAATCGGATCGGAGATATGCACCGGCAGCGATGTGGTGATGTAGGTGAACTCATTGCCTGTCAACCGATCTGGCGAAGGATCCGTGTTCACCGGCACGCCCGCGATCAACGGCGCCTCCGCCTTGCCGTCATAGCGCAGCAGTAACTGGCGCAACGCCCCCGAGGCCGTCGCGAGCACTATGTCGTTGATCGTCACGCCGAGTGCCTTGGAGGTCTCCCGCACGTCGTCAAGGCACAACGGAGCCGTCGCGAAGCGACGACCGGGGGTGACGACGTGGTTGATGAAGCAGTCCGGCGGCGAGAAGTTCTTGGCGAGGTCGGGATTCTCCCCGCGCTCCTTGGAGCGTTGCCGCACCCGCGATATCCCGGCCGCCGTCTCGCTGACCAGCCGAGGCAGCTTGCGGACGAGCCCGACGTGATCACGCGCGGCCGCCTTGAGCAGCGCGCCCCGGGTTCGCGCCATATCGGGTTCGTCGAGCATTCCGACGACCCCGGACGGCCCTTCCGGCGCGATCGCCTTGGCCATCTGGTTCGCCGACGCCGTCCCGTCGGCGAGCACGTGGTGCACCTTGTGGATGATCGCGATCCGGCCGTCGGCGAGTCCTTCGGCGACGTACATCTCCCACAGCGGACGGCTGCGGTCGAGCGGGGTACTGGCGATCTCACCGATCAATTGGTCGAGTTCGCGGCGCCCACCCGGCGCGGCCACCTGCGCCCGGCGAACGTGGTAGTCGAAGTCGATCTCCTCGTTCACCACCCACATCGGGTGATGGAGCTTGAACGGGATGTCGACGAGTTGATACCGAAGCGGCGCCATGGCCTGCAGTCGCGGGAACGCGATGGCGCGAAACAGGTCGAAGTCGTAACCGTCCACCTTCGAGACGTCCAGTACACCGATCTTCAAGGTGTGCATATGAACTTCTGGCGTCTCGATGTACAACATCAACGCATCGACACCGTTGAGCCGCTTCACTCCCACCCCGTTCTTTTGACTAACCCGATCCGGGTACCCGCCATTGGACTCCATTGTCGTCAAATCGGCATGCGAGTTCGCGAAAAGTTCCCCCCACCGGTGACGGTCTGGCCGGTTTCTTGTAAAGCTTGACCAATGAGTCTCGTTGCCGGACGCGGTCCGCTCAGCAAGGATCCCGTCGGTTGGTTTTCTCCGCCACTGCCTGACGACCCGGTGTTCGTCGAGCCGCACCCGCGGCGCGTTCAGGCGCTGCGCGACGGCGCGGCGGTGATCGATACCGAGCGGGCGCTGCTCGTGCACCGCCGCGACCACCCACTGAGCTTCGCGTTCCCGGCCGACGAGGTCGGCGATCTTCCGCATGAGCCGGTCGCCGAGGCGCCGGGGTATATGCACGTGCCGTGGGACGCGGTCGACACGTGGATCGAGGAAGGCCGCACGCTCGTGCACTATCCGCCGAACCCGTACCACCGGGTCGACTGCCGTCCGACGAATCGTGGCTTGCGGGTCGTCGTCAAAGGGACGACGTTGGTCGACACCTCAGACACCACGGTCGTGTACGAAACGGCGCTCGCTCCTCTGCTGTACGTCGATCCCTCGCATGTCCGCACAGACCTGTTGCGACGCTCGGACACGAGCAGCTACTGCAACTACAAGGGCTATGCCACTTTCTGGTCGGCGGTCATCGGCGACCTCGTCGTCGACGACGTGGCGTGGAGCTACGACGAACCGATGCCCGAAACGCTCCCCATCAAGGGGTATTTCAGCTTCGACGCCGCCCGCGCGGAGGTCGTTGCGCAGCTGCCGCTGGTGTGACGCGCCGCTGCTACCAGACGCGGATCCAGTCGACAAGCATCTGCGCGGGATAGGTGCCGCCGCTGGGATCGCCGCCACCGGAACCGGCGACCGCGAGATTGAAGATCGGGAACACCTTGTAGCCCGGATTATTGAACGGCCAGTCGGCCATGGAGGTCGCCGGGACGTCGAAGTAGGGGGCCGCGCCCTCCTTGTAGTCCTGCCAGAAGCGCATGCCCTTGTCGTCCCACTGGACTCGCCACGTATGCCAGGCCGTGTCGAGCGGCACGTTCTTCGTCTCCCACTCCGACCCGTTCGCTTTGGCGTGCACGGTGGTCGCAGAGGGCCAGCTACCGTTGCCGTACCACTCGATGATGTCGATCTCGCCGTCCGCATCGCTGGACAGCCAGAACGCGGGCCAGGCACCGGGGGTCAGACATTCGAACTTGATCCGAGCTTCCCAGGTATGGCCGACGCCGCCCTCCCACGTGGTGTTGACCTTGCCTCCGTAGTACGTGTTGCCTTCCTTGAAGGCCTTGATAACGAGATTGGATTTGCCGTCGAGGAATACGTTGCGGCGGTCGTCGCGGTACTGGCCGACGTTTTCGGGCAATTCCCAGAAGGTCGGATCCTTCATCGTCTCGCGCGCCTTTGAGATCATCCACTTCGAGGGGTCGGGCGCGGAACCCGCGGGTCCGTCGAAATTGTCCTCAAAGATGTAGGGCGCGGCGGCGCCGGCCTTCGGCATGGGGATCACCGCGGACAGCAGTCCGATCCCGCTCATCATCATCATGCTGCGACGGTCCAATTCAGGCATGACATGACATGAAAGCCGCAACACCGGACCGGACGCAAGTCTTTGCAGACGATTCCCTGCTCAGGCGGAGTCGGGCAGTTCGACATCGTCAAGATCAGGCAGCGGACGCCGACAGATCTCGCGCGCCTCGTCGGCGGACAGGCCGAACAGACGCAGGACGTGCTCGGTGACCGTGTCCGCAGCGGCCGCGTCGTCTCGATCGGGCTCGTTGCGCAGCAGGTTACCGAGGCCGAGAAGCGCACCGCCGGCAACTGCCAACGCGAGTTCGGGATCCTCGACGGTGAAGCGGCCCGCCTGCACGGCCGCACGGATGTCGCGCAGGGCGCGCGGCGCCACGCCTTTTTCGGACGACAGCAGCGCCATGCCGTTGGCCAGCAGTATCTGGCTTTCCTGCGGGCGCCTGCGGAACAACCGGCCAGTAAGCCGGAAGCTGCAGGCGAACGTCTCGGCCGGATCGTCGAGCGGTGCGGTCAAGTGGTCCAGGAGCGCGCCGTGGGCGTCGAGTACGTCGGCGACAGCGGCGTCGAACAACTGGTCCTTGCTCTCGAAATGGTTGTAGAAGGACCCCATCCCCACGTCGGCCGCCTGGGTGATCTCCAGTACCGGCACATTGATCTTGCCTGCGGCGATGAACGACTGCGCGGCCCTGATCAACGCGTTGCGGGTGCGCTGTTTGCGCCGTTCCAAGCGGCTGACAGGGACATCCGACGGCTCGGTCACAACAATCAAGTTAGCAGAAACTCTCAGTTTTGAGGAAATCGTCAGAAACTCTTGACCGTCAGGGCCGCGATATGTGACGATTTCGTCAACTTCTCAAAGGAGGTCGGATGAGCGGCACCATTCACGCCCACACCGAGCTGCACAGTGAGCAGGGCAGGTTGCCCGGCGAGCATTCCGGCCGAGCACGCAACCCAGTGATCAAGGTCGCCGACATCGCGTGGCTCGAGTTCGAAAAGCCCGATCTGGACCGGGCAGAGGTCTTCGCCCGCGCGTTCGGCTTCACCACTGCGATGCGATCCCCCGACGAATTACAGCTGCGTGGCGCCGACGCGGGAGCGCCGTGTGTGTTGTTGCGCCAAGGCCCGCGGTCGCGGTTCGTCGGGACCGCGTTCCGGGCTGCAGACGATGCCGACCTGCTGAAGTTGGCCGACGCAACCGGAGCTTCCGCGAAACCGCTGCCAGAAACCCTCGGCGGAGTCGCTGTCGACCTCGTCGACCCGAGTGGCCTGCCCGTGCGAGTCATCGCGGGCACGCACCACCTCCCCGAAATGAGCACGCAGCAGCCGCATGTGTTCAACTTCGGCCACGACGTCAACCGCACCAACGCAACGCAGCGGCCACCTCGGCAGCCTGCCTGTGTGCAACGGCTCGGTCACGTGGTCCTGCAGACCACCAAGTACGCCGAAGCGTTGAACTTCTACCTAGACACCCTCGGCATGATCGTCAGCGACTTCCTGTTCTATCCCGGCCAGCGCGCCCGCGGACCGGTGATGAGCTTCATCCGCTGCGATCGCGGCTCGATGCCTGCCGATCACCACACCATCGCCCTCGCGCTGGGCCCCGCCAGTCGCTACGTGCACTCGGCATACCAGGTGGCTGATCTCGACGCCCTCGCGGCCGGTGGCGAATACCTCAGAGAGCAAGGCTATTTCAGGTCCTGGGGTATCGGCAGGCACATCCAGGGCAGCCAGCTGTTCGACTACTGGCGCGACCCGGACGGCTTCCTTGTCGAACACTTCGCCGACGGCGACATGTTCGACAACACCTTGGAGCCGGGCTGGGCACCGTTCACGGCAACGGGTCTGGCTCAGTGGGGTCCGCCGGTCAGCAAGGACTTCCTCGGGATCAATCCGCGTGCACTCCCCCACGAGGCGCTCTCGGTCGTCAACGCACTACGCCGCAAGAACGAATTCACACCAACCCGCCTGCGCGGTCTATTGAAAGTAGCCAGCTCATGACCACTTCCATCCTCCGCACTGACGACGCCTGGTGGGTCCAAACCTCTTCCGGCGCAGCCAGAATAGCGACGGGTGCCGTCACCACGAGAGAGCTGCTCAATGATCGTAGCGCCATCGACACCGCGGCGCACAGCCGCGATACCGTGCCGGTCGACAGCCTGAACCTGATACAACCACTCACCACGCCGTGCCGGGTCGTCGCACAAATGACGAACTACGCCTCCCACGTTGCAGACGCGGGCATGGATCCCAAGACGATCCCATTGACGTTCTTCCGCAAGACGTCCGGGTCCATCAGCGGACCGTTCGACGACATCGTCAAGCCCGCGCACGTCCGATTCCTGGACTACGAAGTGGAGATCGGCCTCGTCATCGCGTGCGAGATCCCGGTCGGGACATCCATCACCGAAGACAATCTCGCCGACCACATCGCCGGCCTCGTCGTCACCAACGACGTATCGGCCCGCGATGTGCAGCTGCCTCAGACGCAGTTCTACGAGGCGAAGTCCTACCCCACCTTCACGCCCGTCGGCCCCGCGTTGGTGCTCCTAGACGCCGACGAACTCAAACGATTCGGTGATCTGCGTCTGCGATTGCGCGTCAACGGCGAGGTGCGGCAGGACGCGGTCGTTTCAGGCGACATGATCTACGCCCCTCTGGAGGCCCTTCGGGCATTGACCCGGTTCCAGAAGCTGGACGCCGGTGATCTGGTGATGACGGGCACTCCTGTCGGCACCGCGCTGAGTGCCCCGCCCAAACCGATCGAGATCATCGGCAACTTCTTGCCACCCGCGGTGAAGTGGAAGGCCTTCTTCAAACGGCAAGCAGGCAATCAGAAGTACCTTCACGACGGTGACGTGGTGGAACTCAGCATCGCCACCGATGACGGCGCCATTGATCTGGGCTGCCAGCGCACCGTCGTGAGGTACGCATGACGGAGCCCGCTCGGATACCCGTCGCCATCGTCGGCGCCGGGCCGACCGGCATCACGGCCGCCACCCTGCTGGCGCAGTACGGTGTCGAGACCCTCGTGCTCGACCGCTGGGCCGACGTCTACCCGCAGCCACGCGCGGTGCACCTCGATGACGAGGTCTACCGAATCGTCGCGAGAATCGGCATTGCCGACGAGTTCGCCGCGATCTCGCGCCGGGCACACGGTCTTCGGCTGCTCGACAACACGATGCGGGTGCTGGCCGAGTTCCGCCGCGACACCGCGCTCAGTGTCAACGGGTTCCCGCAGGCGAACATGTTCGACCAGCCTGAACTGGAGGTGCTGCTGCGCAACAACCTCAAGCGGTACTCGCACGCGAGGCTACGGACCGACGCCGAAGTCACCCGCATCACCGCGCACGGTGATGGGCGCGTTCGGGTCACCTACACCGACCGCACGGACGGCCATGAGCATGCTGTCGATGCCGTCTACGTGCTTGGCTGCGACGGAGCCAACAGCGTCGTACGGGCTGAAATCGGCTCCCGCATGCAGGATCTGAAGTTCGAGCAACGCTGGCTTGTCGTCGATGTCGCCACCGATGTCGAACTCCAGCAGTGGGAAGGCGTGCATCAGGTGTGCGACCAGGCGCGCGCGGGCACGTACATGCGGATCGGAGAGACGCGCTACCGCTGGGAGTTTCGGCTGTTGCCGGGTGAAACCGTCGAAGA
Source organism: Mycobacteriaceae bacterium 1482268.1 (assembly GCA_001665255.1). Classification (GTDB taxonomy): domain Bacteria; phylum Actinomycetota; class Actinomycetes; order Mycobacteriales; family Mycobacteriaceae; genus Mycobacterium. Next base: position 8,536 of record LZSH01000225.1, read on the forward strand.
CTTTGCGAGCCTGGCGACCCTGCGACCGCTGATCGCACCGTGGACGGCGCACGCGTCCGATGACCAACTCGACTTGATCCGCGTCACGGAGTACACCTTCCGCGCGCAGATCGCCGACATATGGCGGCGCGACAACGTCTTCCTGCTCGGCGATGCCGCCCACCTCACCCCGCCGTTCATCGGCCAGGGAATGGGCGCGGGGATCCGCGATGCAATGAACCTCTCGTGGAAGCTTGCCGGTGTCCTGGCGGGCGAACTGCCTGCATCGGTGCTCGACAGCTACGAGCAGGAGCGAAAGCCGCATACCCGCGCGCTGATCCGGCTCGCTCTCAACGTGGGGCGGTCGATGACCTCGGGCGGCGAGTTCGGCAATCTGATTCGCCGCGTGGTGGTTCCGCGCCTGCACCACATCCCCGGTCTGCGCGGCAAGGTCGTCGACAGCCGAACCCCCGCTCTAAACCGCTCGGCGTTGGTACACAGACCCCGCGGACACCGGTCGCTGGCCGGCAGGCTCTGTCCGAACGCTGTGCTAGCGGACGGGCGTCGACTCGACGACAGCGTGGGAGCCGGCTTCGCTTTGATCTCCTCGGTGCCGCTGACCCCTGCGCAACGGGCCGACGCGGAGAAGCGCGGCACCGCCGTTCATGTCGCACAGGCGGGCTCCGAACTCGCCGATTGGTTGCGATGCGGTCATTCGACGGCCGCGATCGTACGGCCGGACCGAACAGTGATGCGGGCGGGCCGGAACATCGACGAATTGTGCGACGGGATACCGACTTTCACAGCCGACAGAGGGAGACGATGATGCGCATCACGGCGCCGACCGGTGTGCCGGTGTACTCGGCGAACCTATATACCGCCGACGCCATCGTCGATCCGTATCCCCACTATGCACGGATGCGCGAGCAGGGTCCGGTGGTGTGGCTGTCCCGGCACCGCCTCTACGCACTACCTCGATTCGCGGAATGCAAAGCGGTTCTACGCGATGACAGGACTTTTGTGTCGGGCAAAGGGGTGGCGTTGAACCCGATCACCAATCGCCTCTCCCGCGGTACCACCTTGATCAGCGATGGCACCGAACACGACCAGCGGCGCAAGCTGGTGGCCCACCGGATGCTTCCCCGCGCGTTGCGCGCCATCAGCGACGATGTGGATCAACTGGCCGCCGATGTCGTGGCCGCAGCCATCGAGCGGGGTGAGGTGGACGGCGTCGACGACTTGGCCTCGGCGCTGCCGCACGCGGTCGTACCTGACCTCGTCGGCTGGCCACGCGATGAGCGCGACAACCTGCTTCGCTGGGGCGCCGCCACTTTCGACATCATCGGACCGTTGAACGGGCAGGCCATCAAATCCGCTCCGGCAGCCCTGCAGATGTTGCGGTTCGCCAAGCGGGTGGTGCGCCGTCGCAGCGTGATAGAAGGCAGCATGGCTCACGAGCTGCTCGTCGCCGCGGATGCAGGCAAGCTGTCCCATGCCGAATGCGCGCCGTTGATGATCGACTACATCGCACCGTCGCTCGATACCACGATCAGCGCCATCTCCAGCGCTCTGCATCTGTTCGCAACCCATCCCCAGCAGTGGCAGCTCCTCCGGACTGATCCGTCTTTGATCGATAAAGCGGTCAACGAGGTGGTTCGATTCGAGGCGCCGTTGCGCGCGTTCGCTCGCCACACTTACCGTGACGCCGAGGTCGCGGGTGTTCCGATCCCAGCGGGTGCACGGGTGCTGGTGATCTACGCATCGGCAAACCGCGACGAACGTGAATGGGACGAACCGGACACTTTCGACATCCGCCGAGACGCCAACCGCCATCTCGGCTTCGGGCAGGGCGCCCACGCCTGTGCCGGTCAGAGCCTCGCGCGGCTGGAAACCTCGGCGATGCTGCGTGCGCTCATCGACCGAGTCGACAGAATCGAGCTGACCGCCGAGCCGACCTGGGCGATAAACAACATCATCCGGCGCCACGCGCACCTGCCCCTCAAACTGATTCCTGCATGACCGGCGGAAACATGTCCCTGCCGGAGTGACCCGTCAGCTTTACATCTTTACGGCAAACTGTCACCCTCAGCTGATGGACGACAGCACGGCGCTGCGCGAGATCGAGGCAATCAAGCACCTCAAGGCCCGCTACTGCCGACTCCTGGACACCAAGGACTGGCAGGGGTGGCGGCAGCTGTTCAGTGACGACTTTCTCAGCGACACGTCGCAGGCGGGCGGCAAGGTCATCCGCGGCGCCGACGAGTTCGTGGCGTTCACCCGCAAGGGTCTGCGCAACCAGGCCACCGTTCACCAGGTGCACGCACCCGAGATCGAGCTGACATCCCCAACCACAGCGAGCGGCGTCTGGGCGCTGGAGGACGTAGTCCGATTCGGGCCAGGGGTCAACCTGCGCGGGTACGGCCATTACACCGAGACCTACGAGAAGATCGACGGCCGCTGGGTCATCACCAGCTCGGCGCTGACGCGACTCCGTGAGGACGTCTTCAATGCCGTTGTCTCGGTGTATATCTCGAGCCGACTTCGACGCGCGATCGGAAAAGTGGCGGGCAGGGTGATGAAGTGACAGAGGCA
>LZSH01000226.1 GCA_001665255.1 Mycobacteriaceae bacterium 1482268.1
GGCAGATCTTCGTGTACGGCAACAGTGCCCGCGCCTATCTGCTCGCGGTCGTCGTGCCGACCGACGAGGCGCTCGCCCGCTACGACGCGGCCGTGCTCAAGTCGGCCATCGGCGAATCACTGGCCGACGTCGCCAAGGCGGCGGGCCTGCAGTCCTACGAGATTCCGCGCGACTTCCTCATCGAGACAACGCCGTTCACGCTCGAGAACGGGTTGCTGACCGGCATCCGCAAGCTGGCCCGCCCGAAGCTGAAGGAGCACTACGGCGAGCGCCTCGAGCAGCTCTACACCGACCTCGCCGAGGGGCAGGCCGACGAGCTGCGCGCCCTGCGGCAGAGCGGTGGCCAGCGCCCGGTGCTCGACACCGTGATCCGCGCCGCGGGTGCGCTGCTCGGCTCGGCGGCCGCCGATCTGCAGGCGGACGCCCACTTCACCGACCTGGGTGGAGACTCGTTGTCGGCGTTGACGTTTGCCAACCTGCTCAACGAGATCTTCGACGTCGAGGTGCCGGTCGGGGTGATCGTCAGCCCGGCCAACGACCTGGCCGCACTGGCCGCCTACATCGAAGCCGAGCGCCAACCGGGCACCAAGCGACCCACGTTCGCGTCGGTGCACGGTCGCGGCGCGACCGAAGCACACGCGGCCGACCTGACGCTGGACAAGTTCATCGACGCGCAGACGCTCGCGGCTGCTCCGTCGCTGCCCGGTCCGAGCAGCGAGGTGCACACCGTATTGCTCACCGGCGCAACCGGATTCCTCGGCCGCTACCTTGCCCTGGAATGGTTGCAGCGAATGGATCTCGTCGGCGGCACGGTCATCTGCCTGGTCCGGGCCAAGGACGACGCGGCCGCCCGGCAACGTTTCGACGACATCTTCGACAGCGGTGATCCCGAGCTGTTGCGGCTCTATCGCCGCCTGGCCGCCGAGCACCTCGAGGTGATCGCCGGCGACAAGGGCGAGGCCGACCTCGGGCTCGACCGCGCGACGTGGCAGCGGCTCGCCGACACCGTCGACCTGATCGTCGACCCGGCAGCTCTTGTCAACCACGTGCTGCCCTACGACCAATTGTTCGGCCCGAATGCGCTTGGCACCGCTGAGCTCATCCGCATCGCACTGACCTCGCGGATCAAGCCGTTCGCCTATGTGTCGACGATCGGCGTCGGCGCGGGTATCGAGCCGGGCCAGTTCACCGAGGACGCCGACATCCGGGTCATCAGTGCCACCCGCAAGGTCGACGACAGTTATGCCAACGGCTATGGCAACAGCAAGTGGGCCGGTGAAGTTCTGCTGCGCGAGGCGCATGACTTGTGCGGTCTGCCGGTCTCGGTGTTCCGCTGCGACATGATCCTCGCCGACACCACGTATGCCGGTCAGCTCAACCTGCCCGACATGTTCACCCGCATGATGCTGAGCCTGGTCGCCACCGGGATCGCGCCTGTCTCGTTCTACGAACTGGACGCGAGCGGTAATCGGCAGCGGGCGCACTACGACGGCCTGCCAGTGGAATTCATCGCCGAGGCGATATCCACGCTGGGCGCCAACGTGGTTGACGGGTACGAGACCTACCACGTGATGAATCCGTACGACGACGGCATCGGGCTCGACGAATTCGTCGACTGGCTGATCGCCGCGGGCTACCGCATTGCCCGCGTCGGCGATTATTCCGCTTGGCTGCAGCGGTTCGAGACCGCGATTCGGGCCCTGCCGGAACGGCAGCGACAGGCGTCGCTGCTGCCGCTGCTGCACAACTATCAGCGGCCGGAGAAGCCGATCCGCGGGTCGATCGCACCGACCGACCGGTTCCGCACCGCGGTGCAGGACGCAGGTATCGGTGCGGACAAGGACATTCCCCATGTCACGCCGGAGGTCGTCGTCAAGTACGTCACCGACCTGGAGCTGCTCGGCTTGATCTAGTCGAACAGGCCCTGCTGTCCCAGCCCCGACACCCCGCTTGGGGGGCTCATCCCCAGGTGCGTCCATGCCGACGCCGTGGCCACCCGGCCACGGGGGGTGCGGGCGATCATGCCGGCCCGCACCAGGAACGGCTCACAGACCTCCTCAACCGTGGTCGCCTCTTCGCCGACCGCAACCGCGAGCGTCGAGACGCCGACGGGTCCGCCGCCGAAGCTGCGGGTCAGCGCCGACAGGACCGCACGGTCCAGCCGGTCCAAACCGAGTTCGTCGACGTCGTAAATCTCCAGCGCGTACTTCGCGACGTCACGCGTGATCACACCATCAGCGCGAACCTCGGCGTAGTCGCGGACCCGCCGCAGCAGCCGGTTGGCGATTCGCGGGGTTCCGCGTGAGCGGCGGGCGATTTCGGCTCCGGCCTCAGCGCCGAGCTCGATGCCCAGGATGCCCGCCGAGCGCGCCAGCACCCGCTCCAGTTCGGCGGGCTCGTAGAAATCCATGTGGGCGGTGAAGCCGAAGCGGTCGCGCAGGGGGCCGGTCAGCGCGCCCGACCGGGTGGTGGCGCCGACCAGGGTGAAGGGCGCGACTTCCAGCGGAATCGATGTTGCCCCAGGGCCTTTGCCGACGACGACGTCGACCCGGAAATCCTCCATCGCCAGGTAGAGCATTTCTTCGGCGGGCCGCGCGATACGGTGGATCTCGTCGATGAACAACACGTCGTGTTCGACGAGGTTCGACAGCATCGCCGCCAGATCTCCCGCCCGCTCGAGCGCCGGACCAGATGTCACCCGCAACGACGAGCCCAGTTCGGCGGCGATGATCATCGCCAGCGATGTCTTGCCGAGTCCCGGTGGGCCCGACAGCAATATGTGATCCGGTGTGCCGCCGCGGTTCTTGGCACCCTCGATGACCAGCTGCAGCTGCTCGCGCACGCGGGGCTGACCGATGAACTCGCCCAGCGATCGAGGTCGAAGGCTGGCATCGATGTCGCCCTCGCCGACCGTCAGCGCCGGCGAGACTTCTCGCTCGTCGACTCCCCCGTCGTCGCCGTCGTCGGTGAACCGGCTCATTTGTTACCCAGCAGCGACAGCGCCGCGCGCAACGCTGTCGACTGCGTCGCCTCCGGCTCGTTGGCCAACACCTTGTCGGTGGCGTCCTCGGCCTGCTTGACCGCAAAGCCAAGGCCGACAAGGGCTTCCACGACGGGCGTGCGCACCGCGTGACCATTGACAGACGGCAGCCCGACAGCGGATCCGACCGGGCCGACCTTGTCGCGCAACTCGAGTACCATTCGCTCGGCGCTGCGCTTGCCGATTCCCGGCACGCGGGTCAATGCGGTCACATCGCCGTCGGCCAGTGCCTGGCGCAACGCGGGCGCGTCGTGCACGGCCAGGGTGGCCAAGGCGATCTTC
>LZSH01000227.1 GCA_001665255.1 Mycobacteriaceae bacterium 1482268.1
GCCAGCCGGTTCGGTAAGACGCTGGAGCCCAAACGCGCGCTGCGAACCAGCGGCTGGCGCAAGGTTGGTGCGGTCGTGGTGCGCTGGCCGGGGGCGATCCTGGTGGCCACGATCGCGTTGTCATTGATCGGGTTGCTGACCCTGCCCGGTTACAAGACCAACTACAACGACCGCACCTACCTGCCGACGGATCTGCCTGCCAACGAGGGCTACGCGGCCGCCGATCGGCACTTCTCGCAGGCGCGGATGAATCCGGAACTGCTGATGGTCGAAAGCGACCACGACCTACGTAATTCCGCCGACTTTCTGGTGATCGACAAGATCGCCAAGGCGATCTTCCGTGTCGAAGGCATCTCCCGGGTGCAGGCCATCACCCGCCCAGACGGTAAGCCGATCCAGCACACGTCGATCCCGTTCCAGATCAGCATGCAGGGCACGACCCAGCAGCTGAACCAGAAGTACATGCAGGACCGAATGGCCGACATGCTCGTGCAGGCCGACGACATGCAGAACACCATCGACACCATGACGCGGATGTCCAATCTCACCAAGGAGATGGCCGATACCACGCACAACATGGTGATCAAGATGAAGGACATGACCGCCGACGTCGGCGAATTGCGGGACAATATCGCCGATTTCGACGACTTCTTCCGGCCGATCCGCAACTACCTCTACTGGGAACCGCACTGCTACAACATCCCGCTCTGCCAGTCGTTGCGGTCGATCTTCGACGCGCTCGACGGTGTCGACGTGATGACCGATGACATCCAGCAACTGATTCCGGAGATGGAGCGGCTGGATTCCCTCATGCCGCAGATGGTGGCGATGATGCCCGAGATGATCGAGACGATGAAGTCGATGAAGGGCATGATGCTGACGATGTATGCCTCACAGAAAGGCATGCAGGATCAGATGGCGGCGCAACAGGAGAATTCGTCGGCCATGGGCGATGCCTTCGACGCATCGATGAACGACGATTCGTTCTATCTTCCGCCGGAGGTTTTCGACAACCCGGATTTCCAGCGCGGCATGAAACAGTTCCTGTCGCCGGACGGTCACGCCGTGCGCTTCATCATCAGCCACGACGGGGACCCGTTGTCTCCCGAAGGGATCGCGAAGATCGACGCGATCAAGAAGGCGGCCAAGGAAGCGATCAAGGGTACGCCGCTGGAGGGATCGACGATCTACCTCGGCGGCAGCGCCGCCACGTTCAAGGATCTCTCCGACGGCAACACCTACGACCTCATCATCGCCGCGATCGCTGCGCTGGCCCTGATCTTCATCATCATGCTGATCATCACGCGCAGCGTTGTGGCGTCGGCGGTGATCGTCGGCACGGTCGTGCTGTCGCTGGGCGCCTCGTTCGGCCTGTCGGTGCTGATCTGGCAGCACCTGCTCGGCACCGAACTGCACTGGATGGTGCTGGCGATGTCGGTCATCATCCTGTTGGCCGTCGGGGCGGACTACAACCTGCTATTGGTGTCACGCTTCAAGGAGGAGATCCACGCCGGCCTGCGAACCGGGATCATCCGCTCGATGGGTGGCACCGGATCGGTGGTGACCTCGGCGGGCCTGGTGTTCGCGTTCACCATGATCTCGATGGCGGTCAGCGAGCTGACGGTGATCGGACAGGTGGGCACCACGATCGGCCTTGGTCTGCTGTTCGACACCCTCGTCATCCGTTCGTTCATGACGCCGTCGATCGCGGCGCTGATGGGCAAGTGGTTCTGGTGGCCGATGCGGGTGCGGGAACGGCCGGTGCCGTCTCCGTGGCCGTCGGTGGAGACCAGCGCACCGAAGCTGACGGGTCAGACCGCTCGCTGAGTCGCCGCACCGATCAGGGCCCGCGCGACCCACTCGACGCGCATCAGCGATTCATCCAGGCTCAGCGTGCCCGTCAGCACGGCGGTCAGGGCGCTGGTCAGCGCGGCGTTGAGACCGAAGCTGACATCCGGGATGCGTTCGGGCGCAATGCCTTCGAGTAAGCGGTCAAACATCTCGACGTTCGTGCGGCCCATGCGATCGATAGCCGCTTTCGCCTCCGGATCGCTGGACGTCATCGCCTGCAGCATCAACTCGGTCATCTGCGGATTGCGATGGAAGGCGCGCTGAGCACGCCGCAGGTAGTCCAGGATGCCGGGTAACGGCCCCTCGTCAGCCGGGCCGGCCGCTGCCAGGACGCGTCGGGTGAGTCGCTTCTGCCAGTCCTCCAGCGCCGCGGCGAGCAGGCGCTCCTTCGAGCTGAAATAGCGGTAGACGGTCGCCAGCGCGACGCCTGAGCGGTGAGCCACGTCGCGCATCTGAACCGCGTCGGCGCCGACGTCGGCGATCAACTCGATCACGGCCTCGATGATCTTGGCCCGGCGGGCCAGTTGCCCGCTGGTCATATCCGCTATTGCGACGTGGGGCTGTGCGGGGTCGGCGGTTCTGGTAACGGCGACCTCCCTCGTTCTGAGAACTATGTTCTTCCGTGCCACTGATCGTAATCGGCTTTACCAGGATTATCCCAGCTAGTCGGCCCCCGCAATCTTGACATAAGTAGAACCGTGTTTCAATAATGACCGTAGGGCGATCACAACCAGCATCGCCAAAGATCGGAGGAAGCATGGCCGGACCCGTCGGTCTGCCGGTGATCGACACCATGATCGGTTTCCCGCACGAGGGTTCGGCCCAGTACGACTTCATTCGCAGGCAGACCAAGGACCGGGAGTCCAAAGAGAGTTTCGATTTCCCCGTCGAGTACATGTTCAAAGACGTTCCCAAGGGCCTGCCGACCGACGATCCGGTGTCGCTGGTGCTGCAGCAGATGGACCGGTTCGGCATCGAGAAGGCCATGATCGGCGTCGGCGAACCGTCGGCGGAGTTGGCGCTCAAGACCTTTCCGGACCGCTTCATCCCGTCCGGCGCGATCTCCGACCCGAACGACGTGATGGGCTCGGTGAACGCGATTCGCCGCGAATACGAGCAGTACGGCATCCGTGCGACGTCGGTTTTTCCGGCAGGCACCTTTCCTCAGGTGCCGATCGACGACCCGAAGATGTACCCGATCTATGCCACCTGCGTGGAACTCGGCATCCCGATCTTCGTCTGCGCCGGCGTGCCCGGGCCGCGGGTTCCCTTCAAACCGCAGGAGGTTTCGCGCATCGACGTCGTGATGTTCGACTTCCCCGACCTGGTATTCGTCACCCGCCACGGCTGCGAGCCGTGGGAGGACCTCGCGGTCAAGCTGATGCTGAAGTGGCCGAACCTGTACTACTCCACATCGGCCTTTGCGCCGAAGTACTATCCGAAGGCGATCATCGACTACGCGAACTCGCGCGGCGCCGACAAGGTGCTCTACGCCGGCTACTTCCCCATGGGGCTGTCGCTCGAACGCATCTTCAGCGAGTTGCCCAACGTCCCACTGAAGGATGATGTGTGGCCAAAGTTCCTGTACGGCAACGCCGCCCGCATTCTGGGCTTGGGGGGCTGACACTTCATGGTCTTGGCGATCACGACGGAGCAGGAACATCTTGCTGAGGCCGTCAGTAGCTTCGCGGCGCGTCACGCGCCGGTCGACAAGACGAGAGCGGCGTTCGACTCCATCGCATCAGGGGTCGTGCCGTCCTGGTGGAATGACCTCACTGCACACGGGTTTCATGCGGTCCACCTTGCCGAGCACGCCGGCGGTCAAGGCGGCACGCTGGCCGATTTGGGCTGCGTTATCGAAGCCGCCGCGGCGGCGCTGTTACCGGGACCTCTACTGAGCACCGCGATCGCCGGGGCGGTGGCGACATTGGCCGACGCGTCGGGCGCGCCTCTGACCGCCGACCTGGCCGCCGGGACCACCGCCGCCGTTGTACTACCGGAACACTCCGACGTCCGCGCCGTCCGCTATGAGGACGGCTGGCGGCTCAGCGGAGCGTCGTCGTCGACGCTGGGCCTGTGTGCAGCGCAACGCATTCTGCTGGCCGCGCACACAGACGACGGTGGGGTGCGGTGGTTCGTTCTGCACATGTCACACGCCGACGGCATTGAATTTTCGATCGCCCAGCAGCACGGCACCGACCTGAGCACAGACGTCGGTGCGCTGAATCTGGTCGACCATGCCGTCGACCCCAGCTCGGAGCTGACCGGTATCTGTACCCAGCGTGTGCGGTGCACCGCGGTGGCGCTGACGGCGTGCGCGTCGGCAGGCACGGTGCGCCGATGTGCCGACGCCGCAACGGAATACATCCGTACCCGCGAACAGTTCGGCCGGCCAGTCGGCGCGTTCCAGGCGTTGCAACACAAGGCCGCGATTCTGCTCGTGAACGCCGAGCTCGCGGCCGCCGCAGCATGGGATGCGGTGCGCGCGTGCTCCGAATCCATTGAACAGCACCGGCTCGCTGCCGGCTCAGCCGCGCTGATGGCCGTCGCCGCCGGACCCGACCTGGTGCTGGACGCACTTCTGATGTTCGGCGCCATCGGCTACACCTGGGAACACGACACCCACCTGTACTGGCGACGCGCCATCAGCCTCGCCGCCTCCCTCGGACCCACGACGCGGTGGAGCCGCGAAGTCGGGGACCTGGCCCGCACGGTAAAACGATCCACGGCGCTGAACCTCGGCGATATCGAATCCGAGTTCCGGGCGTCGGTGTCGGCGACCCTCGATGAGGCACGGACCTTGACCAACGCCCAACCTTCCGATGATGCCCGCGCCCCCGGGCTTGCCACGGGCGCCCAGCGCGACTTGCTCGCGAAGGCCGGCCTGGTCGCACCCCACCTGCCACCACCATGGGGAGTCGGCGCATCGCCGGTGCAGCAGGTGATCATCAACGAGGAATTCGACAAACGTCCCGACGTGATCAAACCCTCGCTCGGCATCGCGGAATGGATTCTGCCGACGATCCTGGCCAGCGGCTCCGAGTCGCAGCGCGAGAGATTCGCGTGGCCGATCCTGCGGGGCACGCAGCGGTGGTGTCAGCTCTTCAGTGAACCCGCCGCAGGCTCGGACCTGGCGTCGCTGAGCACACGCGCCGGAAAGGTCGACGGAGGCTGGGTGATCAACGGCCACAAGATCTGGACCTCGCAGGCCGACCGCGCACAATTCGGCGCGTTGCTGGCGCGTACCGACCAGAACGCCTCCAAGCACCGCGGGATCAGCTACTTCCTCGTCGACATGGCGTCGCCGGGAATCACCGTGGAGCCGATCAAGCAGGCCAGCGGACACTTCGACTTCAACGAGGTGTTTCTCGCTGACGTCTTCGTTCCGGACGACATGATGGTGGGAAATCCCGGTGCCGGTTGGGATTTGGCGGTGGCCACCATGGCCGTCGAACGTACGGCGATCGGCAACTACGTCAACATCGATCGCTCGGGCGCGCTTCGGCACATCGCCGACATCGATGGCCCCGACCAGGACGCCGCCCTGCGGGCGCTCGGCGACGTCGAGGCATACACCGCCGCGATCAAGGCGATGGTGCTGCGGGAAACGCTGCGGTTGGTAGAGGGCCAGGCGGCCGGGCCGACATCGAGCATCGCGAAGTACGCGATGGTGATGCTGCTGCGCCGCGCGTCGACGGCCACGCTCGGCCTGACAGGACGTATCGCGATGCTCGAGGAGTCCGATCCCGCCGTCGTGCGACCGTACTTCGACATGCCATCCGAACTCATCGGCGGCGGTACCGCCGAGATACAGCTGACGATCATCGCGTCGATGATCCTCGGTCTGCCACGGAACTAGACACGCACGAGGCCCGCGCTGGAAAGGACGTGACCATCATGGCGAATGAACTGGGGTTCACCTATTTCGACTGTGACAACCACTATTACGAAGCGCTGGACGCGTTCACCCGCCACATCGAGCCGCAGTACAAGAAGAGGGCCATCCAGTGGGCGGAGATCGAAGGCAAGCAGCGATTGATCGTCGGCGGGAAGGTCAACAGGTTCATTCCGAACCCGACGTTCGACCCTGTCGGGAAGCCGGGCGCGCTGGACGAGTACTTCCGCGGCCGCAATCCCAAAGGCGAAGACCTGAACTCGCTGTTCGGTGACCTCGAGCCCATCCCGACCGCGTACCGCGATCGGGACGCCCGCCTGGCGTTGATGGATGCACAGGGCATGGGTGGCTGCATCATGCTTCCGACGCTCGGAGTCGGAATGGAGCAGGCGCTACTGCCCGACCTCGAAGCCGTCGTCGCCACCTTCCGTGCCTTCAACCGATGGATGGACGATGACTGGGGATTCGCCTACAAGGAGCGCATTTTCGCGGCGCCCTACATCACGTTGTGCAAGCCCGACAACGCCGTCGCCGAACTCGAATGGGCGCTGGAGCGCGATGCTCGTTTCGTCGTCATGGTTCCCGGGCCCATCTCGACGGACGTCGGCATGCGTGCCCCCGGCGACCCGATGTTCGACGACTTCTGGCAGCTGGCCAACGATTCGGGCATCACCGTCTGCTATCACTCCGGTGAGACCTACTACTCGAAGTTCATGCCTGCCTGGGGCGAGCCGGACTACATGATGTCTTTCCAAGCGCTGCTTGGCTTCCGGTCGCTGTTCTCCGGCGATGCGCTGCAGGACACGTTCGCCAACCACCTGCACAACGGCCTGTTCCTGCGCTTCCCCAACCTGCGGATGGCCTCGATCGAAAGCGGCTCGGCGTGGGTGTTCCACCTCTTCGAGAAGCTGACGAAGTCCTACGGCCAAATTCCGTTCATCTACCGGGAAGATCCGCGCGAGACCTTCAAACGCCACGTCTGGGTATCGCCGTTTTACGAAGACGAACTGGCGACCCTTCTGAAGCTGTTGGGCGAGAACCGCATCATCATGGGTTCGGACTTTCCGCACGTCGAAGGCTTGGCCGATCCCGCGTCCTACATCAAAGATCTCGAGAACTTCGACTACACCCCGCAGCAGTGCCGAACCGTCATGCGCGACAACGGTCTCGAGTTGTCCATTCGCCGGCCAGCCTGACCGCCGTATGCGGAAATGAGGGTCACGAAATCCAGCCTGGTCGCCATGCTGCTAGAGGTCGGCGAGGAGAACGCCGCAGTGCTTCTCGCTAGTTCCGAACTGCCCGACGAGATCGACACCCGCCGCGACCTTGACGCGCTGCTGGCGTTTGGCCTCGCGCGTGAACAGGTCGTGGAGGTGGCGAGGCTAGCGGTCGGCGCGATCGAACCCGACGACGTGAACACCCGGCGCAGACGCGGTGAGCTGGAGAAGACCATCTCCCGGCGGTGGGCCGGTCTCGTCGATCAATGGATCACGCAGGCGTCAACGTGAACGTGGTATTGCCGACCGGTCCCGCTTCGCAGGGATTCGGTCCGTTGAGCGTGTACAAGCCGTTCGTACCATCGAGGTTGAACGTATAGCGCGCTGTGATGTCGACAGCACGTCCGTCAGCACACGTGGCTCCGCGGGGCACGAACTGGTCCAACACGTACTGCGCCCCTTGGATTCTGGCCTGCCCCTGATCGGTACCGGCGTCAAGGTTGAACAGACTGATGCAACCAGGCCCGCAGTCGTCCACCCGGATCCTGACGTCGGTGGTGGCACCATTGGCCATCACACTGCGGTAGAGGTAGAGCCCGGGCGCCAGATCTGCGTTCGCCGGTGCGGCCAGCATGAGGCCGACGACGGGAAGCGCCGCCGCAGACGCACCGATGATGAACCGTGCCATAGCATCCCCTTTCGGTCATCGGACGATCGCAGCAAATCCTCTCGCATCGGACGGCGGTCGGAGGCACAACTGAGGATATTCAACTGCGAGCAGCCAAGGCCTCCTCGTCGAGGTGCCGCCGCCGGCGTTCCCACGGCCACGTCATCAGGGCCCACACCACGAGAACGATCGCCACCTCGGCCAGCACATAGATCGGCCAGGGACCCAAGATGTCGAGCGCCGAGGCGGTCGCCGGTTTTCTGTTCAGGTAGCCGTAGTCGGTCCCCGCAATCACGTTGAAGACGAATGTGAACGCCGCCCACGCAAGGGTCACGACGATCGCGAAGCGATAGTCGCGCCACCGCGGCCGATTCCGCTGACCCCAGGTGAGATAGATGGCGGCCCACACGACCAGAACATGAAGCGTGAAGAACGTCAGGAACAGGTGGCTCGGGAAATCGGGCGCGCCTTCCCTCGGTGTGCCGATGTCGGGTGTGATCAGCGCCTGAGAGCTCAGCACAAGCCCCCAATAGTAGGCGAGCGCGAAGGCCCAATGCCGCTGCGACCACAACGCGTAGGCCGCTGCGAGTTCGGCGATGTCACACAGCTGTAGCGGCACCGATGTCTGGATGTCAGGCCGAATCAGCTTGTACACCAACGCGACAACGAATGCGGCGACGATGGCCATCGCCAGGACGCGGCTTAGTATGCGGGCTTGAGACGGGGTCTGCCGACGTCCGATGACGACGAGCAGGGCTGCGCCGGTGACGAAGATCGCCAGCACCACCAAGTGCGACGGGCCGTAAGCCGTGAATTCCTGTTGCGCAGAGATCATCTCGATCAACCGCCCGCGATTCCGACTGCCTTCTCGAGATCGGCCAACGAGTCCTCGAGGTGGATGAGCAACCGCTGCAGATGGGGCACGCTGCGGCGGCAGCCGACGAGGCCGAAGTCTAGGTTGTCGGCATTGTTGGTCAACGTGATGTTGAGGGCCTGGCCGTCCAGCGCGATCGACAGCGGGTAGGCGCCGTCGAGTCGGGCGCCTCTCCAGTACTGCGGCTCGCGCGCACCGGGGACGTTGGAGATCACGATGTTGAAGGGCGGGGGCGCCGACGACACGAACCCGGGCACCACAGCCAGTGCGATGCCGGACATCAAGAACGCCGACAGTGCGAGCGCCTGTGTGCGAGGCAACTCGGCGAAGACCTTCTTGTTGTCGCGCATCGAGGTGTTGATCGCGTCGAGCCGCTTGGCCGGATCGGTGACATCGGTAGCGAGGTTGCACAGGATCGTGCCCACCATGTTGCCACCTGCGTCCTGCTCCGCATCCGAGCGGAGGCTGACAGGAACCATCGCCACCAGCGGTGTGGCCGGCAGGGCGTCGCGTTCGATGAGATAGGCGCGCAGTGCTCCCGAGCACATGGCCAACACCACATCGTTGACGGTGACGCCCGCGGCGGACTTGATGGCGCGGATGCGGGCCAGCGGCCACGACTGTGCGGCCACCCGCCGCGCTCCCCCGATCGGCACATTGAACATCGTCTTGGGCGCGCGAAACGGCAGCGTCAGTTGCTGTTCCAGCAGTGCGGCCCTGGCGACTGCCAGGGTGGATGGGGCGAGCGATGCGACCGCGCCGACCGTGCCGGTCAGCGATTGCAGGGCCGAGGTCGCCGGCTTGCTCCCGCGCTTCGGACCGAGAGTCCAGGGCACCCGGACATCGCGATCATCGGGGTCGGTCGTCATCGACCGAATCATCAGGCGTTGCGCCGAGACACCGTCGAGCAGCGAATGGTGGATCTTGGTGTAGATCGCGAAGCGTCCGTCTTCGAGGCCCTCGACGAGGCTCGCCTCCCACAAGGGCCGGTGCCGGTCGAGCAGGGTGCCGTGGAGTCGGGACGTCAACTCGAGCAACTCGCGGATGCGGCCGGGACGCGGCAACCCCGACCGGCGCAGGTGGTAGTCGATGTCGACTTCGTCGTCGAAGCTCCACGCAACGTTGGCGATTGCGCCGAGAAGCCTGCCGGGATGTTTTCTGAACGTCGGCTGGAATTCGTCCTTCTCGACGATCGCCTCATGCAGTTCGCTAACGAATTCGGGGCCACTGCCCTCGGGCGGCTCGAACAGCTGCAGACCGCCGACGTGCATCGGGTGTTCACGGGATTCGCCGATGAGGAACATCGCATCGGTCGGCGAGATCAACTTCATCGACGTGACGGTACCGCCTCAGAGCAGCAGTTGACATGGTCCTGCGGCGAAGAGGCGTACTGTTGGTTTATCGGCCACCGCACCCGCAACTCGGACGCGACGGATCGGTCGACGTAGTCAACACCGCGGGAGTTCGCCAAGTCTCGCTGGTCCCAGGTTCAGCTCCGAGCCGTATTCATAAGCGGCGCGGCGAAGGGCTGCCGAATGACCCCACGATCACGATCCGACTATTCCGACGTGTCGGACATGTTCCGCCGTCTCCTCACCCTGGACGAGCAGTCGCCTGAGTATCGGCGCCAGCGAGAATTGATCATTCAGCGCTGCCTACCGCTGGCCAACCACATCGCCCGGCGATTCAGCAGTCGTGGTGAACCCTACGAAGACCTCGTTCAAGTGGCACGGGTGGGTCTGATGAACGCGGTGAACCGTTTCGACCCCGACAATGGCGCCGAGTTCCTCGCGTTCGCCGTGCCCACGATGATGGGTGAGGTGCGCCGGCACTTTCGCGATCACGGCTGGTCGGTCAAGGTTTCGCGGCGGCTCAAAGAACTCAATGCGCAGCTCCGAAAGGCTCGGGAGGATCTGTCCCAGGAGCTGAATCGAGCCCCGACTTCCAGCGAGATTGCGGTTCACCTTGGTATTGACAGAGAAGAGGTAGTCCAGGCGCTGATCGCAGCAAGCGCTTACACCACCCTCTCGTCGGACGCATCCCTCGGGGGATTTGATGATCACGAAAGCGGGTCGGTCAGTGCAACTTTCGGCGACATAGACGCGAACTACGAAAAGGTTCTCGACGTCGAAACGGTCCGCCCGTTGATCACGGCCTTGCCCGAACGCCAGCAGATCGTTCTGCAGCTTCGGTTCTTCGAGAACATGACCCAGACCCAGATCGGGGAACGGCTCGGGATCTCCCAGATGCATGTGTCGCGACTGCTGGCGCGATCGCTGACGACGTTGCGGAGACAAGCCCAGGTACCCGAGCCCGTCTGATCTGCAGCATCGGCAGACCGCCGCCGCGACGTTAACGATTCGTGTTCGGTCTCGTTACGAACGATCTCTGGGCTGTTCTCTGGTCAAGAGCGGCTGTTGAATCGGTGGGATGATGCCGCTGCTGCTGACGATCGCGACTGTGGCTGTCGCGTGTGTGTTTCTGGCGTCGGCAGCACGCCGGAGGAAGCGACGAGCACGCGGACCCTTCCTTCTCGGGTTCTGCTGCGGGGTGGTAGCGGGCGGGATACTGCGACGAAGGCTCCGCCACGTTGCTCTTTCTGCAGTCCGGACACGAGGTTTTGCCGACGCGGTGCGAGTGATTGTTGCCGACTCTGCGCTCAGCTTGACGAGCCAGTCGCTGGATCGAGGCCGAAGACTTGCACAGCTGCGGCCTTACCCACATCGCCCATGAGTACCGCGACCCGTACCGGCCCCACGTCCACTGCCATATGCGCTCCATGGTCGCGAGACTAGGCGCCTGGCATGGGCCACTGGCCGAAACCCGACTCAGCGTCACCTGGCAGTGCCTGCCGAAACACTGCTGGTTCGGTGGCCATGTGATATTCAGTGACAGTGAATCGTGGTCACAGCCATCAGCCGGAATCTGACACCGGCACCGATGGGCTTGCCGCGGGCGTTCTGGACAAGGCGCTGCTTGGAGGTGCGCCCCAGCGCGTCGGACGATTTGAGTACAACTACAACACCGACTCGTGGACGTGGTCCGACGCGGTTGCGCGCATGCACGGCTATGAGCCCTGTGATGTTCAGCCGACCACCGAACTCGTGCTCAGCCACAAGCACCCTGAGGACCTGGGCCACGTGAAAGCGCTGCTGAAGCGTTCGTCGGCACCGTTCAGCAGCCGTCACCGCATCCGGACTACGTCCGGCGATATCCGCCACGTGGTGGTGGTCGGCGAGATCGTGAAGGACTCCGACGACGAGGTCATGGCAACTCGCGGATTCTATGTCGATGTCACCGAAGCGCTTAAAAACGACATTCAGCGCGAGCTCGGTGACGAGCTCGACACGATCGTCGCTCATCGCGCTGTCATCGAGCAGGCCAAGGGCATGCTCATGCTGCTGTACAACATCAGCCCAGATGCAGCCTTCGACATACTCCGGTGGCGGTCTCAAGAGATGAACATGAAGCTGAATGCCATAGCGACAGAGGTGGCAGCCGCCCTTCCGTCGCTTGTCGACCTGCCGAGCGGAGTGCGAGGGCCGATCGACCACTTCTTGATGACGTTGGCGATCCCCGACCAATAGGGCCTAGGACAAAACCGAGATCCGCCCGGACCGTAATGCCTACGGTCCGGGCGGATCGACTCAACCGCAGCGTGCGGCTCAGAAGTAGGTCGTGGCCGTCGTGCTCGTGCCGTTGTCACAGGTGATCGTGACGGTCCAGTTCCGGAACTGCGGAACGGCCGGAACGATCCTCAGGTCGTACTTCGAGTTGGCGGGAAGCGCGAAGGCACGGTTGAAGTTGTCTGTCGCGTAGGTGCACTGCGACGACACTCCGCTGCGGTCGGTGATGTGAGCCACCAGGCCGCCGATGATCGTGTCGAACGAGACTGTCGGACCCTGCTTCGGCGCGGGCGGCGGATCGTTCGGCGGATTGTTCGGCGGCGGATCGTTCGGCGGCGGCGTGCTGCTGCCGTTCGAGCAACCCGACACGATGACCTTCGCACCCGTCGCGTTCTGAAGCTTGGCCTTGGCGGCGCTCTCCGCTGCGGCCTGGGTCGCGGCGGCGGCTCCGACCTCTTCGCCGAAGTTGTTCGACGCGGCTGCTGCGCATTGATTGGTGCCGATGACCACGGTGACGCAGTGGCTTCCGCCGTTGTTCACACAGTTCGTCAGCGCGCCCTGGGCGGCCGCTTCCTCGGTCGCGTTGATCGCCGAGCCTCCGGCCATCGTCACAGGCGGATTCTCGTTGACGTATCCGAGGGCCAGCGCGATGTACTGGTTGGCGGCTTCGGCGGGCGCGGCGACGCCGATCATGCCGACGACAGAGGCACCGGCGGTCAGCACGGTGGTTGCGATGGTCCGGCCGCGCCGGCTGGCACGGTTCTTGTGACTAATTGTCATGGTTGTCTCCTGTACGTAAATCGCGGCCCCGCGGGCTGCGCTCAGGAGTAATGGTCGTGTTCAGCGTTTGGCGAGGTAATCGCCGCGAAGCCAGAATCCGGACACGAAACGGGAAGGGTTTTCTATCTGTCAGGCAATGCGCGCGTGCCAGCGGAACCCCCGCGTTTACGCTGAGGGTATGCCGGAGCCTCAACCGGTCCTGGGGGTTGTTCGAAAGCTGGCGGGGTGCTGTCTCCTGGCCGGCGTCCTCGTGGCCGCATTTCTGTTCCCGATCGTCGGCAGTGTCGGGTTGTTCTCCAACCGCGCCTCCGAGGTCGTTGCCGGCGGCTCCGCGCAACTTCTGGAAGGTGAGGTCCCGCAGGTCACGACGATGGTCGACAGCGCGGGCACGCCCATCGCATGGCTATATTCTCAACGCCGTTTCGAGGTGCCCACCGACCAGATCGCCAACACCATGAAGCTGGCGATCGTCTCGATCGAAGACAAGCGGTTCACCGAGCACAGTGGGGTGGACTGGCAGGGCACGATGACCGGCCTGTCGGGTTATCTGTCGGGCAACGTCGCCACCCGTGGCGGCTCGACAATCGAGCAGCAGTATGTGAAGAACTATCAGCTGCTGGTGTCGGCGCAAACCGACGCCGAGAGGCGGGCGGCGGTTGAGCTGACCCCGGCGCGCAAGCTCCGCGAGATACGGATGGCGCTGACCCTCGACA